>JALRGT010000169.1 GCA_023259675.1 Flavobacterium sp. | reverse complement strand
ATTTTTCTGGAAATCATTACTTTCGGAATGGCATTGGTAGCATTTGTATATTATGGCAATCAGGAAGCTGATTTGTTTCATGAATCACGTTTGCAATTAAATACGGTTTTTGGTGCTGTAAACACGGTTTTCTTATTAACGAGTGGTTTGTTTATGGCCGCAGCTGTTCATGAGTTTAAAGGAAGAAATAGTAAAAAAGCTTCTTTTTATTTAAAGTTGACCATGCTGGGAGGTATTTTATTTATGCTGCTAAAAAGTGTCGAATATTACCATAAAATAGAAAGCGGAATTTCATTGGATACCAATATGTTTTACACACGGGATTCCATCTTATTCATGTCATCATCGGATTGGTTATTTTAGGATGGACAAACTACGGGATGACCAAGAAAAATTAGGATACTGTGGTTGAAGATGTTGAGGCTTGCGCTGCTTTTTGGCATATGTGCGATTTGATTTGGTTATTGTTGTTTCCGGTTTTATATCTAATTTTTTAATCATGAATAAATCTTTAATTTTTACTTATATCTCGCTGTTACTTTTTACACTTATTACAGCGGTACTTTCTATATATTTACCCATAAGCAAACTGTTGATTAGTCTTGTTTTAGGATTTGCTACAGTTAAATTTTTATTGG
>JALRGT010000168.1 GCA_023259675.1 Flavobacterium sp. | reverse complement strand
AATTGAAGTATATGGCGCGAGTACATCCAACACTCATCAAAACATCAGATTCAAAACAAAAGACACTGAACGAGTGCGAATTTCGTCATTGGGTAACATGGGTATTAATCAAACGAATCCAACACAAAAACTTACCGTAAATGGTAATGTTCATGTACAAGGTAGTAATGTGGTAATGTTTGGAAATACATGGGGAACAGCTTCTAACACATCTATGCAGATATTCTCAACTCCTAATGCGGGTGAAAATAAAATTCAAAACATAGTTCAAACCGGTAAAGGTCTTAACTTTTACGCAAGTACTACACCCACTATGGGTGCACCTAAACTTACTATCTTAGAATCAAGTAACGTAGGTATAGGTACACAAACACCCCAAAGTACACTACACGTGAATGGTTTAACTACATTCATAAACAATCCGGTGACAAAAAGAAATAGTTACAACCATTTGGGTACACCATTAGTGGTGAGTAACAACCAACCTATTTTAAGTACTACAGATTTAGCATCCGTTTTACATCTAGCTAGAGAAGGTAATGGTACTGAACACGCAGCTAGAGCTACGTTTCAGTTAGGAAAACATGAGAACACATCGGGAACTTCAAAGTCTAGACTTGATATTGTTATGGGTGATGAC
>JALRGT010000167.1:259-641 GCA_023259675.1 Flavobacterium sp. | reverse complement strand
ATAATTGTTGCAGGATTTGAGTTAATTAATATGACTTTATAACCTTCATCTCTAAGAGCTTTACACGCTTGAGTTCCTGAGTAATCAAATTCACAAGCCTGTCCAATAATAATTGGACCTGCTCCAACAACTAATATTTTTTTAAGATCTTTTCGTTTTGGCATTTTTTTTCATATTGTTAATAAATTCTTGAAACAGATAAACACTGTCTTGAGGTCCAGGATTAGATTCCGGATGATATTGCACTGAAAAAACAGGTTTGTTTTTAAGTCTTATTCCTTCAATACAATTATCAAATAGTGACTGATGAGTGATTTCAATATTTTTTGGCAAACTTTTTTTTATAATTTCAAATCCATGATTTTGGCTAGTAATTTCAACA
>JALRGT010000167.1:0-249 GCA_023259675.1 Flavobacterium sp. | reverse complement strand
TCCTAGAGCTAATGCTAAAATTTGATGGCCTAAGCAAATTCCAAAAACAGGCAGATTATTTTTAATTAATTCTTTAATTGTGGGTATTGCATATCTTCCAGTAGCAGCAGGATCACCAGGTCCATTTGATAAAAATATACCATTAGGTTTCATGGATAGAATTTCTTGAGTATTAGCTTTGCAAGAAACTACAGTTACTTTGCAATTAAAGTCAGAAAAATATCTAAGGATGTTTTTTTTAATCCCATA
>JALRGT010000166.1 GCA_023259675.1 Flavobacterium sp. | reverse complement strand
GAATGAATTAGCCACATTGGACGGATTGACGGCCCTTTTTTCCAATAAACAAGCGGTAATCCTGGGCTGGACTCATTACCTAGCATTTGATCTGGTTGCCGGAATATACATCGTGCGCAATGCCCAAACTCACGAGATTTCCTCGAGGGCCATTCTACCGTTTCTATGGTTCACATTCATGGCCGGTCCGTTAGGGTGGTTGATGTATGTTGTTTTCAGAGTTCTGAAGATTAAAAAGTACGAGTTCTAAGTAGGGGATTTTTTTCGCTTCGCTCAAAAGAACCCTGAGATGGACCGTTCCAAAACACCAGAAAACAAGGTCGCCTTCGGCGTCCTTTGTTTTTTTATACCCAAACCCTCAATTAAACAAGCAAGGGATTTTTGGCCTAGCGGCCAAAGATCCCCGCCTCCGGCGCCCTGTGTTTTTTTATGCCTTATCCGCTCACTGAAGCAAGCTTCGTTCGCGTTAAGGCATAAAAAAACCAGCGCATTGCGCTGGTTTTCAGGTGTTTTGGCGGAGAAAGAGGGATTCGAACCCCCGGTACCTCTCGGTACGCTGGTTTTCAAGACCAGTGCATTCGACCACTCTGCCATTTCTCCGGTGGAAGGCGTGTTGCTTCCTAAGTGGGCGGCAAATTTAAACAG
>JALRGT010000165.1:272-645 GCA_023259675.1 Flavobacterium sp. | reverse complement strand
AAAAGAAAACATGGACAACAGCTTGTATCCTATCCCCATCCCGCAACAGAAGAAATTTTAAAAGAAACCTACGGCATTGCCGTGTATCAAGAACAGGTGATGCAGATTGCTCAGCGGGTAGCGGGTTACACCCTTGGAGGAGCTGACCTTCTTAGACGAGCGATGGGAAAGAAAAAACAAGAAGAGATAATAAACAAGAGAAAACAAATAGAAGATGAAGAAAAAAATATACTAAAATACCAAAAAATGTTAGAAAAAGATGAAAACTTAGATCAGGAGGTGAAAGATAAATTAAAACAAAGCATACTTGATACTTCAGACACTATTACAGAGTTAGACAAAGAAATTAGAGAGTTAAAAGATAAGGGTATAA
>JALRGT010000165.1:0-262 GCA_023259675.1 Flavobacterium sp. | reverse complement strand
AATCCAAAATAATTTATCGGAAAAGCAGGCCTCAGAACTTTTTGATTTACTCGATAAGTTTGCCGGTTATGGATTTAATAAATCACATGCTGCAGCGTATGCAAAAATTGCCTATCAAACGGCCTATTTAAAAAGACATTACACTTCATCTTTTATTGCAGCATCAATGTCTGCTGACATGAATAATACTGATAACATCGCCATGTTGTTTGATGACTGTGTGTTAAATAAAATTAAATTATTACCTCCTTCAATTAATAGC
>JALRGT010000164.1 GCA_023259675.1 Flavobacterium sp. | reverse complement strand
TCAAAACCATGATTTTGACTTGTAATTTCTACATTACCATGAACTAAATTTTTTACAGGATGATTAGCACCTCTATGACCTAGTTTCATTTTTTTTGTTTTAGCGCCAAGTGCTAATGCAAGGATTTGATGACCTAGGCAAATTCCAAAAATAGGTAAATTTTTTTTAATTAAATCTTTAATTATATCAATTGCATATTTACCAGTTGCAGCGGGATCTCCAGGACCATTTGATAAAAATATTCCATTAGGCTTTAAAGATAAAATTTCTTTAGAACTGGTTTTACAAGAAACAACAGTAACCTTACATTTAAAATCTGAAAAATATCTTAAAATATTTTTCTTAATCCCATAATCAATAGCAACCACATGATACTGGTTTTTATTATTTTTTATAAACCCATTTTCTTTTTTCCAAGTTTTAAAACCTTTCCAAATATAATTTTTTTTTGTACTTACCTCTTTTGCAAGATCTAGATTTTTTAATCCCGACCATTTAACAGTTGTATTGGTAAGTTTATTTATATTGAACGATGCATTTTTAGAGTAAGAAATTGTACCTTTTGGCGCCCCTTTATCTCTAATAAAATTTGTTAAACTTCTAGTATCAAGCCCTGTAATTCCAACAATTTTGTTTTTTTTTAACC
>JALRGT010000163.1 GCA_023259675.1 Flavobacterium sp. | reverse complement strand
GGAAAAGAAACAAGTATGTGGAAAGCAATAGATAGTGTTAAAAATTTAGAGTCTGATCTTATTATCTCATCAGGTAACACAGGAGCTTTATTGGTTATATCTAAACTTATTATTAAAATGATGGATGGTATCGACAAACCTGCGATTGCGGGACTTTGGCCAAATCTAAAAAAAACAAGTGTTGTTCTTGATTTGGGTGCAAATATTGAGTTCAATGAAAAAAATTATTTAGATTTTTCTAAAATTGCAGCTGAGCTATATAGAGTCATTTTTGATGAATCAACTCCATCTGTTGGATTATTAAATGTAGGCTCGGAAGAAATTAAAGGACATGAAATATTAAAAAATGCTTTCACCCAAATATCAGACGCTAAAAATAATTTTATATTTAAGGGTTATATCGAAGGCAATCAAATTAAAGACGGCAATGTAGATGTAATAGTCACAGATGGTTTTTCAGGTAATATTGCATTAAAAACTGCTGAGGGCACAGCAAATTATATAACCACAGAAATAAAAAATATTTTTTCAAATTCTTTTTTCGGTAAAATTTGTTATTTGTTTAGTTTTCCCATTTTTAAAAAAATTAAAAATACACTTGACCCAAGAAAATACAATGGTGGTATATTTTTAGGCCTGAATGCTCC
>JALRGT010000162.1 GCA_023259675.1 Flavobacterium sp. | reverse complement strand
AGCAACAACAACGTAGTCACCTATTTGTCCAACAGAAGGTTTAGGATTACCAGTTGCTTGATCGCCAACTAATTTTGTTTTGTCTGTAATAAAAGTAGGACTCTTATTAGTGAAACTTTGTCCGCCTGTTGATGTTGCGGCATTACCGTTCCATTCAAAAATACCTGCTCTTGAAATTTGTGTATCAAACCAATAAGTACCATCTGCTGGATTAGCCGCTGGTGCTGTAGCCGATGCTTGGAGTGAACCTAAGTCTAAGTCTGCTCTTACAACCCATGCTCTGTTTGAAACGCCTAAGTATGAGTAAGCCGCTTGTAGACCGTATTCGTTTAACTCTCCACCGTGTATTGGATTGTTATTTGAATCTGTATAAAATAAAGGATCTCCAAAAGTTTCTGAAAGATCTCTTTGCGAAGTTAATAAGAAAGGTACGCCAGCGTTTGCTTTCGTAGTTCCTCTTGCTGTTCCTGTGCCACTTGCATTTGCTTTATCTTGTGCAGTAGCAACGAAAATCATAGGGGTAGTACCTGGCTCAGCGGGAGTATAAAAACTCTCGTCAATTACGCTGACCTGTACACCTGGTGATACTAAGTTTGCCATCTTGTGTTCTCCTGTTGAACTTATTATATGTATTTATACAGAAGTCAGAT
>JALRGT010000161.1:317-652 GCA_023259675.1 Flavobacterium sp. | reverse complement strand
AAGGGTTTACTCAAAATGCACAAGGATCAGATACTCAAACCGATGCATATCAAAAAGACCGGGTTGATGTTTTAAAAGAGTATGCAGATGCTTCATGGGCTGTTGATCCAACTCATTATGTGATTTTTGAACATCTGGGTTTCGATCTAGAAGAGAAAGAATGGGCAAATTACAGGGTTGAAGAAACACCAAGCAAAGGAATTATGTTATGGGGGAAAATGACTAATGAGTACAACCAATTGTCAATGGGGTATGACTCAAGTATTGACCGAATGAACAGCAGTAGCAGAGGTTTTAGTAAAAACCGCTTGATAGGATATGCAGAAAGTCATGAC
>JALRGT010000161.1:0-307 GCA_023259675.1 Flavobacterium sp. | reverse complement strand
ATGTATAAAAATTTGCAATATGGAAATTCGAACAACGCTACTCATAATGTCAAAAACTTAAATACAGCTTTATCTAGAATGTCGGCTATTGGAGCAGTTTCTTTATTGGTTCCGGGACCAAAAATGATTTGGCATTTTGGGGAATTAGGTTTCGAAAATTCCATTTTTACCTGTAATGATGGAACTGTGAATTCAGATTCGGATGTTACTTCTGGCGATTGTAAATTGGCTACCAAGCCACAACCACAATGGACGAATAACTGGTTAGCCAATGATAATCGCTCTAAAATTTATTCAGATTGGGCGA
>JALRGT010000160.1 GCA_023259675.1 Flavobacterium sp. | reverse complement strand
GTGACGGAATTGTAGTTGACGTATCCAAATATTTCACTACTATTCTTGGCTTTGATGCCGAAAATAAAACCGTTACGGTACAACCAGGGGTTATTCGCGACGAATTGAATTTATACCTAAAACCTCATGGCGTTTTTTTTGGACCGAATACGTCAACATCTAATCGTTGTATGATTGGTGGAATGGTGGGAAACAATTCTTCGGGAACGACTTCCATTCGTTATGGGGTTACCCGTGACAAAATTGTCGAAATCAAAGCCGTTTTGGCTGATGGTTCGAAAGCCGTTTTCAATACGATAACTTCGGCTCAGTTTATCGAAAAGACCAAAGGCGATTCCTTAGAAAGTGCGATTTACAGAAAGTTGTATGAAGAATTATCGAATGAAGCCAATCAGCAGGAGATTAAAAACGAATTTCCAAAACCTGAAATTCACCGTCGCAATACCGGTTATGCCGTGGATGTGTTACTGAAATCGGATTTATTTGGCGGAACGGAACCGACAATTAATGTGGGGAAACTCCTTTGCGGAAGCGAAGGAACGCTTGCTATTACTACCGAAGTTACCTTAAAAGTAGATGATTTGCCGCCATCAAATTCGATTATGGTGGTAACGCATTTTGATAGTATTCAGGAGAGTCTGGAAGCGGTGATGAT
>JALRGT010000015.1 GCA_023259675.1 Flavobacterium sp. | reverse complement strand
AGATGAGATTTCTTTTAAGGATCGTGGGAGATGACCACGTTGATAGGCTATAGATGTAAAGGCAGTAATGTCATAGTCGAGTAGTACTAATAATCCGTAAGCTTATGTACACCCTTTTTCCCGATAGCTTCGGCTATCGGGAAAGAAACTTTCTAAAACAAAAATACTTTCTTTATCTCAGTATGTTAAGATATTGCAGCAAAGCTGCGTTTAAAGTTTGATGTTTAACGTTAAGAGTTGAGAAACTTGAAACAATAAAAACCTTAAACTCCTTAAACAATAATCTTAAGGTGGTTATTGCGGCGGGGCTCACCTCTTCCCATCCCGAACAGAGTAGTTAAGCCCGCCTGCGCAGATGGTACTGCAGTTATGTGGGAGAGTATGTCGTCGCCTTTCTTTAGTAAAGCCTGTCTTTTTTAAGACAGGCTTTCTTTTTTTACGGGTACACCGTGTTCGCCTTGCGGCTCGGTTCGTCGCCTTTCTTTAATCTGAATTTATTTCAGATTCTATTAAACCCTGTTCTAACGATGGGGTTTTTTGTTTTATATTTTTTTTAGAAAAAATATGATAAATTTAGCCCGAACAAAGTAGTTAAGCTTGGCTGCACAGATGCTAGTGCAGTTATGTAGGAGATATGTTGTTACCTTTCTTTATCTAACCCTAATCTGAAAATATGGGGGTTCTTTTTTTCATAGGTGCGACGTGTGTCACTACGTTCGATCCGTTGTCTTTCTTTTTTTAGACAGGCTTTCTTTCTCATTAGCACAACGTGTGCTTCGCCAGTTAGGCTAAAGCCTCGGGTTGACCTTTTTGGGTCTCGATCAGTCGACTTTATTTTCGCTCAGTTAGGTTTGCCCAAATTAACAGCGAAATTTATGATTAGAGAATAATGATTTCTTTATTCACTAGAACCCCAGATCAATAGTTGGCAGCCTTAGCTAATTAAGATAATGTTGATGCCTAAAATTGAATTTCTATAAAAAAAAATAGATTTTAAAACTTTTTGGATATAATTCATTACGAATTGGCTTGGAATAATGAAAAAAAAACCAGCGAATTATAACTCGCTGGTTTTGGATATCCGCTGGAAAAAAATCAATCTTTTAAGGCAATTCTTGTTGTTTTATTGAGTTAACATAATTAGTTAATTTTTTACCATATAGTGATTGAGCTACTTTAGGACTCATTGATTTTTGAATGGTATCTAAATATTTAACATTGATATCATATATTTCTGCTAACGCAATATAAGGCGCAATTTCATAATCTTTGTTGTTTATTGCAAAATTGGTAGCAAACAAGTATTTTCTTTTTAAATTAAGCTCCTGTTTTGTATTTAAACTATCAATTCTTTTTAGATTATTAGTTTTTATTGCCTTGAATTTTTGTTCAATTAAACTAAGGTTTTCATCCTGAAAATGTCTGTTTGTTTTTTTGTACTCTTCATACAATTCATGGTTTTTCGAACCAGTAATCTTTGCTGCCGATAGATAGGAGTCTAGATTGGTTTCTATATTTATGTTTCCTGGCTCAGCAAAAAATAAAATATTATTGTCTAAAGAATTACTAACTCCTCTATCCAGAAATAGATATAGCATTTCCGGTGATTTCAAATCTAAGTTAGCTTCAAAATTGGAATCGCCATTAATTTCGATGGTGTCGATTGCTACAAGATTAGTGTCAACAACTCTTTGTATATAGAGTTTGCCTTCTTTTAATCCTTTGATGTTACCAGTAATATGTAAGTTTGATTTTGATTCTTTTTTGTTGCATGAAGCAATCAGAACTAGGGAAATGAATGCAATAATTGTTTTTTTCATTGGTTTTAAATTTTGCTGCAAAATATAAAAATTGTTCGGATTAAAACTTGAATATAGATTGTTTTTTTAGCTTTTTAACCAAGCCTCTTTAAGTTTCATTTTGGTTGGGTCAGTGGCTTTACATGCTGTCTTTTCAATATAAGGTAATTTAATATAACCCTCAATTACTTGTACTGTCCCATTTCGTTTAATAGTAACTTTTATAGGGTCTTTTTCTTTCCATTTTTGGCTTTCCGAAATCATTTCATAGATGTTGTCAAGGGAATAGGGTTTGTCGTTTATGGATATAATGTAATCACCTCCTTTAATTTGTAATGTCGTAAAGAATTCGTTTAGCTCTAGTTCGGGTAAAACTATAATCTCTTTTGTTTCCGGATTAATAGTTATGTACGGTTTGTTTCCGTTTGTAAATATTGTACTTGGGACTTTTTCTTTGGTTAAAGAAACGCCAACCTTAGATAAATAATTGGCATATGGTATTGGAGTATTTCCAGCGACATGGGTTGCTAAAAACACACCTACTTCAGGATAGGTTAATTCTGTTATTTTCGAGAAAAGTTCCTCATCATTAAACGGCTTTGTAACTCCATATTCATTCGATAACTGTTGCATCAAATCAAGAATTCCTCTTTCGCCATTACTTTTTTCTCGTATTATAATATCTAAACACATTCCAATCAATGCGCCTTTTTGATACACATTCAAGTATTGGTCTTTATAGGGTTCTGTCAACACATTGGCACTCATTACAGTCATAGGAAGGGTGTCGTTCATTGCATTGGCTTCTTCAATTTTTTCGGCAATTTGCGTGTAGAAATCATCTTCTGTAATTAAATTTTGATTGATTTGAAAAAGATTAGCAAAATATTCCGTTATTCCTTCGTACATCCACAAATGTTCTGACATTTTTGGAGTATTGTAATCAAAATATTGAATTTCTTTGGAGTGAATGGTCAATGGAGTCACGATATGAAAAAATTCATGGGAAACCACATCCATCATTGCCGTTTCCAATTTCTCTTTTGGCATGGCTTCTGGAAGGACTACGGTTGTTGCAGTGGGATGTTCCAGAGCTCCAAATCCTTTCGCGTCATTTTCACTTAAATTGGATAAATACAATAAAACACTGTATTTTTTGGTTGAATTTATTTTGCCTAAAAAATGTTTTTGGGCCGTAATCATTCTTTTCATTCCCGGGCTAATACTCTCGGCAGTATATTTCCCTGTTGGCGAGTAGACACTGATGAGTATCTCCATGTCATCTACCGTAAAAGTGGTATAGTCCGGTTTGGCATACATCACCGGATTTTCCACTAATTCGGCATAGCGTAGGGTTTTATAGTTATCTATTGTGGCCGTTGTATCCTGATCTATCAATGAAGTCGCTCCCCACAGAGCTTTGGGATGTAAAATGGTTAGATTATAGGGAATGTCTTTTTTATCCTGAAAATAGCCTACAAAAGCATGCATGTTAATCATGAAATTTGTATTTGCATTTATATTGCTTCCAGCCGGTGAAAAGATGTCTGCTTTTCCAAAACCTTCTCCTTTCTCAGTGTCAAAAGTATCATTGACCCAATACGTTATCTTTTTTAAGGTTTTAGCATTGCTTATAGTCCAAGTATTGTCATCTTTCTTAAGAACTTTTAAGAGTTTCCCTTTCGCATCAAACGCTTTTAAATCAACTATGAAGTTACCAAAGTTGTCTTCCGAATAGGTACCGGGTATAATTTTTGGAATACAATAATTAATTTCATCCGAGTTTATTTTGGGAGAATTAATGTTTACCAATACTTTGTCGTCATTAACGTCGTTCAGATTTATAATAACTTGAATTTCTTCTTTGGTTGTTAATTTTGAGATGGATTGTGCATTTTTACAGCTCCATAAAATGGATGCTAAAAGGAATACAGTAAGCTGTTTTTTCATTTAAACAATATAATATTAAAATTTGGGTGGTTTATATAAACTGATTAAACAGGAAATGTCTGAAGTCTAAAAAGATTATATAAAAAAACTCCCGTTATTCAGGAGTTTTATATGGGTTTAGTCAAGTTTGTTTTTGATATAATATTTTCCATCTAAATCTTCATCAAAATCATCAATTTTGAGCGGCTTAGGTTTAGGTTTGTTTGCCGTGGCTTTCTTTTTCCACATTTCAAATTTTTCCAGAGGCATCTTTTTTTTCATTATTTCCAGAACTTCCTTTTCTACCAGACCAAACTCTTTTTTTATAATTTCAAAAGGGTTTTTTTCTTCTAAGGCCAATGTAACAAGTTTCTCTGTTTGTTCCCAGTTCAGTTCTTTGCGGCTACTCTTTTTCATCACGTGAAAATTAATTCAAATAGGTGTTAGTGATTAATATTATTGATTCTAAAATACATACCAATATTAATAAAAAATATAATTACTTTTTACCAAAAGGCTTATTTTTTTTTAATGTTAAAGTTCTTTTTGAAGTAGTGCTGTTTTTGAAGATTATTTTTACGAATGTTCAATCAACGAAGGCCTTTATTTATGAAATGATTATAGGTTAATTTTTTCAAAGTTTTTGAGATTCTATTTTATAGTAGAAAACAAAGAGAAAAGTCAAATTTATTTTCTGCTTTTCTCTTTGTTAATGATTTAGATTATGCTTCTGAAGTATCCTGTAATAGATTTTTGTATATAAATCCTGCGACAATAGCTCCTAAAATAGGCGCCAACCAAAATAACCAAACTTGGGATAATGGCTCACCACCTACAAACAACGCTTGAGATAATGTTCGGGCAGGATTAACGGACGTATTTGTTATAGGAATACTTATCAAGTGGATTAAGGTAAGAGCTAATCCAATGGCGATTCCGGCAAATTTTCCATTGGCAAATTTATCTGTAGCTCCCAGGATTACCAATAGAAAAAATAAGGTCAGTACAAATTCGACAATAAAAGCCGCTTGCATTGAGTAGCCCTCCGGTGAGAAAGCTCCATAGCCATTAGAAGCAAAAGCGCCTGCTTTTGTATTGTCAATTATAAAACCTGCTTTTCCCGATGCGATGGTGTATAACGTACCCGCAGCCGCAATGGCTCCGATACATTGAGCAAGGACATAAGGGATTAATTCTTTGATAGAAAATCGACCTCCAGCCCATAATCCGAATGAAACAGCGGGATTAAAATGTCCGCCTGAAATGTGACCTACTGCATAAGCCATTGTTAATACTGTTAAACCAAAGGCTAGTGCTACACCAGCAAAACCAATTCCTAAATCAGGTATTCCAGCAGCAAAAATAGCACTACCACAACCACCAAAAACCAACCAATAGGTTCCGAAGAATTCTGCAAATAATTTTTTCATAATAAATAATTTATATAATGGTTACTAGTTAAATGTGTATTGAAATGCCCACCAAATAAGGACTATTTGTAACGGTAATCGCAATAGTAAAATCCATTTGGGCATACCAAAGTTTGCTTCTTGGTTTTGAAGCATAAATAAATTAGCAGGAAATACAGCTATTAATAGCACTATAATACCCCATGAAGCATAATTTTGGGTATTGGGAAAAATTAAAAAGAACCCCAAAAGTACTTCTGCAGCTCCAGTAAGTTGGTTGAGTAATTTAGGATTAGGCAAATAAGGAGGGATGATTTTGAGGTATATTCTTGGATTTATAAAATGATTTAATCCTGCAGATAAATACAGTAAAGCCATGATATAGAGATGCCAAGATAAACTCATATCTAAAAGTGTTTAGTACGAATTTATTGAAAAAAAATAAATAAAGTGTAATGTTAGTAAGATTATTTTAATTCCTTGTAAGCGATTTAGTCTATTTTTTTTAAACGAATGTTCATTAAAACAATTGCTGTAATAATTAAAACAATTCCAAACCATTGTACCCAATTGACCTGCTCCGAAAGAATAAAATAAGCCATAGTTACCGAAACGGGTAGTTCTAATGCCGAAACTATACTTCCAAGTCCAATTCCCGTAAGAGGAAAACCAGTGTTAAGTAGAAGAGGAGGGATTATGGTACCAAATAAAGATAAAATTAATCCCCATTTAATGAAAATCGAAAAATTAAATGGCGTATTTTGAGTGATAAGTGCAAATAAAATTACAATTATGGTTCCTCCAATAAGCATAAATAAACTGCGCTTTATTGAAGGAATTTCTGCTGCAATTCTATTGGCGCTAAACATAGTCCCTGTAAACGCTGCTGCGGCAAGTAATCCCCAAAGAAAACCACTCCAGTCTAAGGAGAGATTATCTTGTAATAGATTAGTAGCCAAAACTGTTCCTGTTAAAGTAAGAATAACTGATATGGTTTTTTGTGTCGAAGGATTTTTTTTGTCTAACAATTTTTCCAATAAAACACCCATCCAAACTGTTTGCATTAACAAAACAATACCAATAGAAACGGGTACGTATTTTACGGATAAATAATAAAAAACACTCGTAAAACCCATCGAAGTTCCTGCTAAAATAAGCTGACGAATTTGGAGTTTTGAAATTTTTACTTCGTCATTATTCTTTTTTGTTTTTCGAAAAATATTCAAAAGTAGTACCCCTAAAAGTCCTAAAGCAAATTGAGAACCGCTAACTTCGGCAGTAGTATAACCTTCCTGATAAGCCATTTTTACAAATGTGGCCAGCATACCATAACTACTGGCTCCTAATGCTACTAAAATAACTCCTTTTAAAGTTTTATTTTGAATCATGTCAATTTTTTGAACTTTCAAAAGTAGGTTATACCATGACTTAGATTAAAAAATCATATAGATAAAACTTATATAATTATAAGCTGCCTTTTTTTAAAAGGCAATGTGTTTACAATCAGTATCTCTAGTGCTTAATTTAGTGTTTATTTAGAAATGAATTTTGTAATAATTAAAATAATCCTTGTAGAGGAGTGTTTTTAATTCCAATTTTAGTAGGGTCAAATTTCATTTTTTGCTGTAAAAGAGCCGCGTATACACTTCTGAAGTCGGTTTCAAATTTCAAGTCGCCATTATCTAAATCGGTTAAATTTGGGTTGCGACCAATGATTTTTCCACTATTGTTGCCACCAATGATAAACATGGGTGCCGCTGTACCGTGATCGGTTCCTTTACCATTGTCTTTTACTCGTCGTCCAAATTCTGAGAATACTACGATGGTTACATTTGGCAAAAGTTCGGCATTTTTTATGTCCTGATAAAAACTATAAATAGAGTCATTTAATTCTTTCAGTTTGTTGTTGTGAATGGCCAGCTGATTGTCATGGGTGTCAAAGCCGCCTAACGAAGTGTAATATACTTTTGAATTTAAATTTCCTTTGATTAAACGCGCTATCCATTCAAGGTTTTTACCCAATCCTGTTTTTGGGTAACTCAATTCTTGTGTAGATTTTGCCAGAGCTTTTTGTATTTCATCGGAACCTTCAATAACCGAATTGGCAATTTTTCGAACAAAATCCAATTCCGGATTATCAGACAGGGTAGCGTTTTCCTCTTTATCAGATCTATGTTTGAAACGGTTGGGATCTTTTACGGTAATAAAATTAGGTTCCTGTCCTTTAAAAGCCAAATTATCAATAGAATCGATATTGATTCCTGCAGTTGGCGTATGGGTAGTGCATTGTAAATCGAGATAACGTCCCAGCCAGCCTTCATTGAGGTATTGATTGGAATCGGTGGCGGTTTGCCAAATTTCCTGTGCCCGAAAATGCGAACGGTTTGGTTCTGGATATCCCACATTCTGTATTACCGATAAATGGCCGTTTTGTTGCATTTGCGCAAAATCTTTCAATGCGGGATGAAAAGCCATGCCACCATTTTTTCCGATAACTTCTTCTTTGGATAACGCTATTTTTGGACGATAAAAATAATAATTCGGGTCATCAAAAGGGATAAAAGTGTTTAAGCCGTCATTCCCTCCGTTAAGTTGTACAAAAATCAGGCATTCTTCTCCAATAATCAGATTTTTTTGGGAACCCAATGCCATTAAAAAATCAGGAAGTAAAAGTGCTCCTCCGGTAAACGTTCCTGTAAGTGATAAAAAATTTCTTCTGTTCATGTCTTTAGGATATTTAGAGCTACATTATATCAATTGAAATTCGGGTAATTTGACCATTTCGTTAAACAATCGTAACACGACCTGATTGGCATTTACTGCATTTTCATCGAAATCATATTTTAAAATATTTTCGAAATCTTTTTGAGTTGAAGGGTCAACATCAAAAAGTAATCTGTCCGATAATTGGCTTATGATCTGTTTGTTATTTCCTTTGGACCAATGAAGGTTTACTTCATTATTTTTCATCCGGTTTTGTACTCGTTTTGCATTTAATTTGGGAGCCAAAGGTCTTCCACTGCATAGTAAATCAGCGATATTGTTTCGCTGTAAATAAATCTGGGAAGTCAACCATGATCTTCCGCCGGTCCATCCTTTTACGTTGGGTTGGTTGAACAAATCCATGCTTTGTTCTTTAAAAAAACGAGCTAATACTGCTTTGTTTGGAATTTCGATATTTAATTCGGAAATCAATTGAAGGGAATATTCCATTGGGTTTTTAATTTTTGTACCAGAAATTCTTTTTTTGAATTCTTCTTCAAAAATTTTGGTTAATAAGGGTTTGATTTCAAAATCTACTTTACGGAAATAATCTCCATAATAAACCACTAATTCCTCGCTTGGACTGTCGTAGATAAACCATTGCAGTATTTTTCTGGTAATGAGATAGGGAGCGTTTTTTTGTTCAAAAATAATATCGATAATGTCATCGGCTTTGAATTTTCCCGTTTTCCCCAAAAAAGTAATGGTGTCGTTGTCTTCGAATAGGCTGCGGTATTGAGCTTCGTTTTCACCTAATCCCAAACCAGCTAATGCTTTTGCGCCGTTTTTGATATCGGCTTCGGTATAATTGCCAATACCTAAGGTAAATAACTCCAGTAATTCCCTGCCTAGATTTTCGTTTATTTTATCTTTTCTATTGTCGACATTGTCTAGATAACGCACCATGGCGTTGCTTTTTACTGCTTTTTTTGTGATGTCTTTAAAATTACCGAATGCGTTTTCCCGTAAAATTTGGTTGAGTTGATAAACCCAGTAGTTTACTTTTACTTTTTGAAAAGTAGCCACAAAATGATTGCCCCAAAAACAGGTCATTTTTTCCCGTAATGGAAATTCTTTTTCCATCATTTTTTCTATCCACCAAGCTTTCATTTGCAATGAAACTCTCGCTTCTTTCTTAATATATTCTTTGTAGGCTTCGGGATCTGTTTTTTTGAAACTTTTACGCAATTCCCGAATTTCAGCAAATGATTTTGGACTTTCATTCAGGAAACAGGGTGTTTCTTTGTCGAATGGGGATTGAAACGAATGCACTAAAAACTGATGGATTCCCTCTTTTTCAATTGCAGCTGCTTGCTTGTTTGAAAAACCTAAACGTAATGACCAAAGTGAATTAGTATTCATAATTTAATGAAGGTTAGGAGTTTCTTAATTCCGTTTTTCAAAATTTATTTTTCGCAGTTTTTGCAAGAAATAGAGTTGTCGTTTTCTTTTTATGTAGAATTAAGATGTTGAATATTTCAAAAGGTTTAATCGAGAGAATTTTTTCTAAATATCTTTTCCCTAAAGAGTTAATTACTTGAGAAGAATAACCGTAGTGAAGTATCTAAATGAACGCTAAATTATCATCATATGCTAATTGTCTTTTTTATTTAAAGGGGTTTCATCACATTTTAAATCTCCCACAACATATTGCATCCCATCCAGAAAATATTGGAGCAGGTTGGCGTTCTCATAATTCTGTGCATTGTGTGTTAACATCGAATAAAAAATTCTTCCTTTGCCGTGCTTTTTTATCCAGGAAATATATTCTTTGTTGACTTTTTTATCTTCTTTTTTCAGTCCCGTTATTTTGTTTTTATCGAAGTAAAGCAAAGGATGAAAATTGTATTCATCATATGGAGTGCCAAAAATATAGGCCTCATCGAAGACTTCAAAACTATTTCCATCAAATGCTTGTGTTAATGGATGTTTTGCATCTATGAGTTCAATTTTTATGTTTTGTTGGTTGGGATGAAATTTAAAGGTTCCACCAACCATTTTTGTAAACTTTTCGGAACTGTCCAGCAGACTTATTCCGCCATGTAAAACCATCAATCCACCTCCGTTTTCAACATATTCTAGTAAATTATGTTCCAACATTTCGGCTTTTTTTATTTTTTGGACGCTATCTAGCGTATTATCTTCCATCAGTTGTTCTAAAAAAAGATTTTGGGAATCATTCTTGGAACAATTGTTATTCAAAATGACGGCATCATATTTACTTAGATTTTCTTTTTCGAACAAGGCTATATCAGAGGAACTTGTCATTTGAAACGCACCCGATTGCGTTCCGATAAGTTTCATTACGGCTTCAGTATGTGGAATAATCCAATGTTCAAAACCAGTGTGTAAGGAAAAAATTAGCACGTTCTTTTTATGGTTTACAGGGATTGTTGTTTTGGACGGGGCCAATGCTTCTATTTTGGAAAGCCAAGTATCCGTTACGGGGAAAGGTTCTAAACTTTGTGCTGTTGTGATTCCGAAAATGGACAGTAAAGATGAAGTAATTATGGGTTTTTTCATATTGATTTAACGTAATGGATTTTGTGTAAAATAGATTTATTATAAAAATTAAGACTTGCTAAGATCACTCAGATGAAGCTGGAGTGCTTTTACGGAAATACTGATTTCCCAAAACGAAAGTGCCAAAGAAACCAATAAACTCAGGAGGCTTAAACCAAAAAGATAAAGACTGATGAGTTGGGAATTGAGGAATAATAGCAACATGGAAAACACAGAAAAAAAGAGACAGCATACGCCAAAAAGTTGCATGTACCGGATCAATGTCAATCTTAAATTCAAGTTTTTGATTTCGAGTAAAATGGTCTTACTTTCATTTTTATCATAATGGTCTTTTAAGCTTCGGACTATGGTGGCGATGGTCAGGAATCTATTGGTATAAGCCAATAAAATTAGTGAAGTGGCCGAGAAAAGCAAAGCCGGTGTTTCTATTTCTAGGATCATAGATATATCATTTAATTATCTAAAGTACGGAATTCGATTGTTTTTTGTAAAAAAAAAGAAACCTGTTCGTTTTCACTCACAGGTTTGTTCTTTCAATTTTGTGTTCCGATCTGAAATGAAGATGTACAAAAAAGTCTATTTGGCCGGCATAGGCGGAGGCGGAGGTGGCATGCAAGGCATATCTGAATTGAAAATATCACGGAAAAGTTTCCATTTTCCATCTTCCATTTTCCACAATTCCAGTGATTTTCCGTGATCGATTTCTTTTCCGTCCTTATCCATCATAGTCCATTCTTCTTCCACTGTCATCATGTTTTCGTCACCCCAAACGTCTATGGTTTTTAAACTTAAATTAAACCCTCCCATTTTAATATATTCTCCTATTCCAGTTTGGATTTTATCTCTTCCCAATACCGCTTTCTGGTTAGGAGGCATAAATTTAGCATCAGTAGCATAATAACTGGCAGCGGTTATGGAGTCCCCTTTATTAAATGCTTCGGTAAAAATCTTATTTTCTTTTTCAATCGCCTGCATGGCAGCGACTTTGTCAAATGTGGCCTCTTTCTCTTTTTGGGGAGAATTGCAACTAACCGATACCCATAATAGTGTTGTCAGGGTGACGAATACCATTGTGGATGTAATGAAATTTAAACTTTTTCTCATTGCTTTGTTTTTTAAGATTAACAAAAAATAATGTATTAAAGGAGAATAAAGTTACTGTTTTTTTTTATGAAATCAATGTTTGAACAGGTGTAATAGTCAGATTATGAGTGTTTTATTGTTTTGTGGTATACAAAAAAAGAGAGTCTCATTTGTGAAACTCTCTCTTTTTTAGTAATCCGAAGGATTAATATCTGTTATTGTATTTATGGTCGTATTTATTTCGTCTGTTATCATGGTGATTATTGGAAACATATCTGTTATTTTTCCAACTTTTAGACTTGTTTTTGTTGTAATGGCCATGATTGTTGTGTCGATTCTCCACAACTCTATGACTTTCCCCTCTATATCCTACATAATATCTTGATCTGTCATTATAGAAGTTATTGTAAGGACGGTTTCCGTGATAGTCATTCAATGCTACTCTATAACAATTACGAGCATCATAGTCTCTGTATCTATAAGGTAAGTTTCTGGAACGTGTCCAGTTTCCTCTTTCTAAATAAACGTATACATTAGCTCGAGCATCAAAGTAAGTTTCAATATCTGGCAAATAATAATAACTAACGGCCAGATTTACATTGTTATGATACCTAGGAGCAGGAGTATTTCCTATATTTAAGTTGATTGAAATTTGTGCATTTGATGTGCTTGATACAAGTAGAATTATTCCAAAGGCGATAAGTTTTAAGTTTTTCATGATTTCTATATTTTACAATTTTAATTATTTTTTTATTTCTTTCGTATATACATTTTCGATAAATCCAACAACTGTGCCACAGTGCCTATTTAACAAATCATTGGGTTGTAGTAGAAGCCTTTTGAATATCTGTTTTAAGATTTAATAAATTGTAAATCAATTAGATGAAATATATTTTTTGTTTTTAGAAATAAAAAATATTTTTTGGATATTTTAAGTATTGTATAAATACATAAGTTCATTATTAATGAAATTTTTCTTGTTCTCGATACAATCCTGCCCCAAATCGGGATTACTCGAACTGACGAAAAATTATCATCAAAAACGTATTACATTAAGGGCTAATTATAAATAAAGTGTATGTTTACGAGGTCGTTTGTTGGGGTATATATAGGAAAGATATCCCATGAAGTAGTTCGGTTCAAGCGATAGTATTTCGCTTGAACTCGATACAATGTGTAGTTCCTTTTTTTTGATTATTCTTTGTGTTCACGATTGAGACGCTCGCTCCATCTGGGGGAGTTTATCCTCTAGACTTACGATTTTGTTCACATAAATCTATAATTTGTGTAATTCTATTTTGTCGGGTTTCCTCACGTTTGGCTTGATTTAACCAATGCAAATAGGCCTTCTTGTAGCTTTTACTAAAATTGGAATAGTTTGTATATGCAATTGGGTTTGCATCAAATGCAATTTGTAAATCATCTGGAATTTCTAAATTTTCAACGGCATCTAAACTTTCCCAAGAACCATTTTTCTTAGCTATTTCAATTTTTTTTAGGCCACTTTCGTGCATTAAATTGTTCGCGATTAAGTCTTCAATATACGTTTTGTTCAGTTTGCTCCAAACACTTTTGTCTTTTCTAGGTGTAAAAAGTTGTTGTCTTCGATCTTCGTCTAACTTCTTTACAGTGGAATCTATCCAACCATAGCAAATAGCCACTTTTACAGCTTCTTCCCAACGCATACTTTCGGCTTCGTGGGCTACTTTGTAAAAGATTAAATAGACAGCTTTGTGAGTATGGTGATTTTCATGAAGCCATGCTCTCCATTCTGAATCGTTTTTAAAATATAGTGTTGGTTTATCGTGCATTGGTTTTTATTTTCTGATTTTCTTTGTGTTCACGAGCATGGCACTATCGCCAGCGGGTGTTTTATCCGCAATCTTGTCATTTCGACGGAGGAGAACACGAGCGATAGCGAACTGGCGAAGCAATCTCATTAAGTAACTCGACAAAAATACTTATCCTTGTGGGCACGGATTACAAATCCGCGCTGTCGGGTTTTTCTATTTATTTATAACCCCAAGTTTCAAATTGTTTTTTTAAATCGTAAAATATTTCTTTCATGTTTTTAAAATATTCTAAATATAAAACTCCTGAAATATCTGATGGTATTTCTATGTCGCCTGTTTTAATTATAATTATTCGTCTGTTTGGTTGGTCTTGAAATTTTCCTAGAAAATAACCTAATTCTAAAATAACATTTTGTCTTGCCCTCAATTTACCATTAGCTTCATCATCTGGTGTAAATAAGATAATCGCTGCGGAACAATCTTTCGCAAGTCTTTCAAATTTTGTTATTATGGTTTCTAAACTTACATTAGGTTCTTCTTGTAAAATAACAGGTTCAAAACTTAAATCATCTTTTAATATTTTACTTAATTGAAGTCTAGCTTTTTCATCGTGACCGTGAACAATAAAAATTTTTTTCGAATCAAGTTTTATTTTTGGAGTGATTTTAGTTTCAATAAGTTTCTCTTCAATTTTTTCAGGTTTAGAATCTCTAATTTTTCTCGCATCTTTAGTAAAATCAAGTAAAATTTGTTCTTTAATACCAATTTGCTTTAAATTATGATGAATCGAAGAATAGTCAATTTTAGTAGTATGCCATTCAGCAAAATTTAATAAAATTGCAGTAATAAATTCTCCGAATGATTCATAACTTTGATCATACCATAAATCCATTAGGTATAAAAAAGCCTCCTCTTCATCTTCAGTATCATGGTAGCCAATTGAAATAACTCTTTTTTGACTATTTACGTCTAATTTACATTCAGACCAAACTTCATCAATATTATTTTCTATGGCAAATAATTCAAATTCTTTTGTGTAAAGATATTCTCCAATTCTTAATCTCTTAAGATTTGCAAACAATGGTTTTAATTTGGGTTCTACACTTCTTTTGGGGTCATTATACATTTAAATTTTATTTATAGTTTTAATTTTCGATTGATTTTCAAAATATATGTCAACTCATATATACTCCTTTTTACCTAACTTATTAGTTTTATTTATTTTCAAATATATTAAAATATTCTTACAAAAGTTGTTTTGGAAAGGAAACGCTTTTTTAGCCCCGATTGAGCCGATATTCTCGAAGAGATAAAGGCGAAAGCGGGAGGGAAGTCCTTTTTAAAAACCAATCCGTCTGCTCCTAAAACAAAAAAACCTGCCAGTTTGCACTAGCAGGTTTTAAATCCCCCTCCTTCGGAGGGGTTAGGGGAGGATTACTTTATCATTTCGAAACTACGTTTTACGAATGTAGTTAAGGCTTCTCCTTTTAACAGGTTTTGCGATAATTTGGCCAAATCTAAGGCTTGTTTTACCAAGTGCTCTTGATTGGTTTTGTCTTCGGTATTCAAGATGGTTGCCGCCAATGGTGAATTGGTGTTTACGACCAAATTGTACATTTCTGGCATGTTGCCCATTCCGAACATTCCGCCACCGCCAGACTGACTCATTTCTTTCATTCTACGCATGAATTCGGGTTGCGTGATGATAAATGGTGCCGCTTGACTGTCAAGAGCTTCCAGTTGTACGTTGTACATTTGTTTTGGCACAACCGTTTCTATGGTCGTTTTTAAATTAGTTTGTTCTTCTTCGGATAATTTAGAAATAGCCGTTTCTTCTTTCTTGATTAAATTATCGATATGGTCTGAATCGACACGAACGAAAGTCAAATCTTTGTTGTCTGATTCCAGTTTTTGAATCAAATGCGAAATAATAGGAGAGTCCAGTAATAATACTTCATATCCTTTTTCTTTGGCGATTTCGATATAAGCATGTTGTGCTTCTTTATTTCCGGCGTATAAAACAACCAATTTTCCGTCTTTGTCGGTTTGTTTGTCTTTTAGGTTTTCTTTTAATTCTTCTAGCGTGTAATATTTATCATCAACTGTTGGGTACAATACAAAAGCACCTGCTTTTTCGTAGAATTTATCTTCAGAAAGCATTCCGTATTCCAACACAATTTTGATATCATTCCATTTGGCTTCAAAATCAGCTCTGTTTTCGTTGAATAAGGATTTCAATTTATCGGCCACTTTACGGGTGATGTAATTTGAAATTTTCTTCACTGCAGCATCGGCTTGCAAACCGGAACGAGACACGTTCAAAGGAATATCCGGTGAATCAATCACCCCTTTTAGCATTGTCAAGAATTCAGGAACGATTCCTTCTACATTATCGGTTACATAAACCTGATTTTGGTACAATTGGATTTTGTCTTTCTGGATTTGCATGTCAGAACCCAATTTTGGGAAATACAAAATACCAGTTAAGTTGAACGGATAATCGACATTCAAGTGAATGTTGAATAATGGTTCTTCAAATTGCATTGGATACAATTCGTGGTAGAATGTTTTGTAGTCTTCCTCGGTTAAATCAGCCGGTTGTTTGGTCCAAGCCGGATTTGGGTTGTTGATGATGTTGTCTACTTCAACAGTTTCCGGTTTGTAATCTTCCGGAGCATCTTCTGGTGTAGGAAGTGTTTCTGTTTTGTTTCCAAATTTAATCGGAATAGGCATGAACTTGTTGTACTTGTTCAGCAATTCTTTTATTTTGAAATCTTCCAAAAATTCTAAAGAATCTTCGGCAATATGTAAAATGATTTCGGTTCCACGAGTCGTTTTGTCAGCTGGTTCCAAAGAGAATTCCGGGCTTCCGTCACAGGTCCAGTGAGCTGCCGGTTCGTCTTTATACGATTTGGTGATAATTTCCACTTTGGAAGCCACCATAAAAGCAGAGTAGAACCCTAGTCCAAAATGACCAATGATTCCAGAATCTTTTGCGCTGTCTTTGTATTTTTCCAAGAATTCTTCGGCACCTGAAAACGCCAATTGGTTGATGTATTTCTCCACTTCTTCCGCTGTCATTCCGATTCCTTGATCGATAATGTGCAGTTTCTTGGCTTCTTTGTCAATCTTAACTTCAATGATTGGGTTGCCATATTCTACTTTGGCTTCACCAATATTGGTTAGGTGTTTTAATTTTAATGTTGCATCCGTCCCATTTGAAATTAATTCACGTAAGAAAATTTCGTGATCACTGTACAGGAACTTTTTGATTAAAGGGAAGATGTTTTCTACCGAAACATTAATTTTTCCAGTTGTCATATTTAAAATTTTATAGGGTTTTACAATCTGATGGAATGCTTTCAAATAGAATACCAATTGTATTTCATGTGACAAATTGGCGTAACCGTAAATTTTGTAATAAAATAACAGCATTTTGAAACAAAATCTACAAGTTGGATTGTATCTTTGCTTAAGTTTAATTTTAAAAACTAAATACAATGAAAAAAATATTTTTTTTAACTGCAATGTCTTTAATGCTGTTTGCCTGTAAATCGTCTTCTGTTACGGATAAAAAATTAGATAGAAGCGCTCAAGTAGCCATAAAAGGGAACTGGGTGATAAGTTCTGTTTACTATCCAGGTTCAGAATATATTAAAGTGAATTCTTTTCAACTAGCCGATTCTAAATGTTTTGAAGGAAGTACCTGGAAATTTGTTTCTAATAACAACAAAGGAAACATGGCCTTGACAAAGTTTGATTGTCCTGCATTTAGTTCACCAATCACATGGTTTGTAAATACAGATGGTCAGTTTATTTTGAAAGTATTGGATGCTGGAGAAAAAGCAAAAAAAGTGAGAGACGGTTATATATTATATCTGGTTAATCAAACCCAAGATTCTTTTCAATTGATAGATAAAATCAATGTAGGAGGAAAAATGACCGATGTGGTGTACCAATTTCAAAGAACAAATTAAGAACAGTAATAATAATAGATATGAAAAATATTTCGATAATAGTATTGGCATTAATGCTAACAATGGGTTCCCTTTTTACAAGTTGTGAAGCCATAAAAAATACAAATAAAACACAAAGAGGTGCCGCTATAGGTGCTGCCGGTGGAGCAATTATTGGTGGAATTCTGGGGAACAACGTTGGTAAAGGTGGAAAAGGTACTACAGGAGCTATTCTTGGTGGTGTGATTGGTGGAGTTGCCGGTGGAGTGATCGGTAATAAAATGGATAAACAAGCCAGACAAATCGATGAAGCCCTTCCTGGAGCTGAAGTAGAAAGAGTAGGAGAAGGAATTAAATTGGTTTTGAATGAAAATGCAGTTCGTTTTGATACTAATAAATCTACTTTGACAGCCACTGCAAAAGCGAATTTGGACAAATTAGTTCCGGTTTTTCAAGAATATGCAGAAACTAACATCACTATTTTTGGATACACAGACAGTACAGGTCCTGCAGATTATAATTTGAAACTTTCTGGTGAAAGAGCGGCATCCGTAAAAAATTATTTAGTGGCTAGAGGTTTATCTGCCAGTAGATTTAGTATTACCGGATTAGGTATTGCTGATCCAATTGCATCTAATGAAACGGTTGAGGGAAGAAGCAAAAACCGTCGTGTGGAATTTGCTATCACCGCCAATGAAAAAATGCAACAGGAGGCACTACAAGAATCAGGAAACTAAAAGAGATTACTGTTACTATATTAAAAGTCGTTCCGATATTTTCGGAGCGACTTTTTTAGTTAATTCTGTTTGGATGAATTCATTTAAATCAAAGAAAATCTATCTTTGCAGTCTCAAATAAAAGTACCTACAAATGCTTCAAGTTCAAAATATCTCTTTCGGTTACACCGAAAAACCAATTCTTAAAAACATTCATTTTACGTTAGAGAATGGCCAGAATATTGCCTTAATCGGAGAAAGCGGATGCGGAAAAAGTACGCTCCTTAAATTAATTTATGGTTTGTATGATTTAGATGAAGGGCAAATTTTTTGGGAGGATACCGAAGTTTTAGGTCCAAAATTTCATCTAATTCCCGGAATGCCTTTTATGAAGTATTTGTCTCAGGATTTTGATTTGATGCCTTTCATCACGGTAGCCGAAAATGTGGGCAAGTTCCTTTCTAATTTTTATCCCGAAGAAAAAAAAGAACGCATCCAAGAACTCTTGGAGATTGTGGAGATGACCGAGTTTGCCGATGTTAAAGCCAAGTATTTAAGTGGCGGCCAACAACAACGGGTGGCTTTGGCTCGAGTCTTGGCTTTAGAACCGGAATTATTGTTGTTGGACGAACCGTTCAGTCATATTGATAATTTCAGGAAAAATGCGCTTCGCCGCAATTTGTTTGCCTATTTAAAATCAAAGGGAATTAGTTGTATTGTAGCCACTCATGACAGTACCGATGCGCTTTCATTTGCCGATGAGACCATTGTTTTGTTTCAAGGAGAAATAATGGATAAGGATAGTTCCCATAATTTATATGCCAACCCGATAAACAAATATGTAGCTTCCCTTTTTGGAGAAGTCAATGAACTGAAATTGTCCCAATTGGTTTCGGTAGAGAAGGAAGAAGAAGATGAAATCATTTTGTTGTATCCGCATCAGTTGATAGTCGTTGAAAACGGAATTATGGAAGTCGTAGTTCGGCAATCGTATTTTAAAGGAAGTCATTATTTGATAAAGGGTGTTTTTAATCGGAAAGTAATTTTCTTTGAACATGAAAATCCTTTAGAAATAGACCAGATTGTGACTTTAATGATAAAATAAATTAATGACCCCGAACCAACTTTGTTTCGGGGTTTGTTTTTTAATTTTTTTGGATATAAAACACACCAAAATATTTCGGTAAATAGTTGTAGTCCTCACATCGTATTTATTAAAAAAGCAGTAATTTGTAAGCCACTATTTCTATAAAGTAATTTTTCCAAACTATATTTCTATGTACCATTCCAAAATAACAGGCTTAGGATTTTATGTGCCTCCTCATGTGGTAACCAATGCTGATTTATCAAAAATTATAGATACCAATGATGAATGGATTCAGGAGCGAACCGGTATTCAAGAACGGAGACATATTGTTCCTGGGGAAGATACCACCACAACGATGGGCGTTAAAGCTGCCGAAATTGCTATTGAACGTTCTGGAGTTGCCAAAGCCGACATCGATTTTATCGTTTTTGCTACTTTAAGTCCGGATTATTATTTTCCGGGCCCCGGTGTTTTGGTGCAACGAGATTTAGGACTACGAACCGTTGGGGCATTAGATGTCCGCAATCAATGTTCCGGATTTGTTTATGCCTTATCAGTTGCCGACCAGTATATCAAAACGGGAATGTATAAAAATATTTTGGTGATTGGTTCCGAAGTGCAATCGACAGGATTGGACATGACTACCCGCGGACGTGGAGTTTCGGTTATTTTTGGCGACGGAGCAGGAGCGGCTGTTTTGAGTAGGGAAGAGGATTTATCCAAAGGAGTATTATCGACCCATTTGCATTCGGAAGGGCAACATGCCGAGGAATTGGTATTGAAAGCACCCGGTATGGGCGGACGTTGGGTTACCGATATCCTTGCCGATAACGACCCTAATGACGAGAGTTACTTTCCATACATGAACGGACAATTTGTGTTCAAAAATGCCGTAGTTCGTTTTAGTGAAGTCATCATGGAAGGGCTGGAAGCAAATCATTTGACCGTATCAGATATTGATTTACTGATTCCGCATCAAGCCAATTTGAGAATCTCTCAATTCATTCAAAAGAAATTTGGGCTGAATGACGAACAAGTGTATAATAATGTGCAGAAATATGGCAACACCACTGCCGCTTCCATTCCGATTGCTTTAACGGAAGCTTGGGAAAAGGGGAAAATTAAATCGGGAGATACTGTTGTTTTGGCAGCCTTCGGAAGTGGATTTACCTGGGCCAGTGCAATTATTAAATGGTAAGAGTTAAAATCAATGTTATTTAAAGTCTAATTTGACTATCAAATTAGACTTTTTTTATTGTATTTGAAACTAAAATTCATACTAATATTTACTTCTGAAATGTTTATCTTTGCCCCCTTTAAAACAAAGTTTACATGTCATTACAACAGATTCTTACGCCTTCTATAAAACAAGCCATTCAAAATCTTTTTGAAGTTACTGTCGATAAAATCGAATTTCAAGCCACTCGCAAGGAATTTGAGGGAGATGTCACGATGGTTATTTTTCCTTTATTGAAGGTTATCAAAAGTAATCCGGTGGAGTTAGGAAATAAAATCGGAAATTATTTAGTAGAAAATATTGCCGAAGTGAGCCGCTTCAACGTGGTTTCCGGTTTTTTGAATATTGTGATTTCAGATGGGTATTATTTGAATTTCTTTAACGAAATCAAAGATGATTCAAAATTTGGTTTTGTGACTCCGAGTCCAGAAGACAAAGCGGTAATGGTAGAGTATTCTTCACCAAATACGAATAAACCGTTGCATTTAGGTCACGTTCGTAATAATTTATTAGGTTATTCTGTTGCCGAAATTATTAAGGCATCAGGTAAAAAAGTGTATAAAACCCAAATCATCAACGATAGGGGAATTCATATTTGTAAGTCGATGTTGGCTTGGCAAAAATTCGGTAACGGACAAACACCGGAATCTACGGGATTAAAAGGCGATAAATTGGTTGGGAATTTTTATGTGGCTTTTGATAAGGCTTATAAAGAAGAAATGAACCAATTAATGGCGGAAGGAAAAACCGAGGAAGAAGCCAAAAAACAAGCGCCAATTATTTTGGAAGCCCAAGAAATGTTGTTGAAATGGGAAGCTGGTGATGAAGAAGTAATTGCACTTTGGAAAAAAATGAACCAATGGGTTTATGATGGTTTTGAAGTAACCTATAAAAATTTAGGGGTTGATTTTGATTGCTATTACTACGAAAGCAATACCTATTTATTAGGAAAAGATGTGGTTCAAATCGGTTTAGAGAAAGGTGTTTTCGAAAAAGATCCTGACGGTTCGGTTTGGATTGATTTGACCGATGAAGGTTTAGACCGTAAAATTGTATTGCGTTCCGATGGAACTGCGGTGTATATGACGCAAGATATTGGAACGGCTATTCAACGTGTGAAAGATTATCCAGATGTAGGTGGAATGGTTTATACAGTAGGAAACGAACAGGATTATCATTTTAAAGTGTTGTTCTTGATTCTGAAAAAATTGGGTTTTGAATGGGCCGCTAATTTGTTTCATCTATCCTACGGAATGGTTGATTTGCCTTCCGGAAAAATGAAAAGCCGTGAAGGAACAGTAGTTGATGCCGATGATTTGATGCGTGAAATGACCGAAACGGCACAAAAGATTGCCGAAGATTTAGGAAAATTAGAAGGTTATTCAGCCGAAGAAAAAGCCAAATTATACCATACGATTGGGCTTGGGGCATTGAAGTATTATATTTTGAAGGTAGATCCTAAAAAACGTATTCTTTTCAATCCGGAAGAATCTGTTGATTTTGCAGGAAATACGGGGCCATTCATTCAATATACTTATGCCAGAATCCAATCGATAATTCGCAAAGCAAATTTTGATTTTTCTAATGCAACCGGGACGATAAGTTTACACGATAAAGAAAAAGAATTGTTGAAGCAATTGGAATTGTTTCCTGAGGTGATTCAAAATGCCGCCCAAAATCATAGTCCGGCATTGATTGCCAATTATACTTATGATTTGGTTAAAGAATACAATTCGTTTTATCAGGCAGTTTCAATTCTTGGTGAAGAAAATCTAGAGCTAAAAATATTTAGGGTGCAGCTTTCTAAAAAAGTGGCGGATACTATTGCAGCTTCATTTAGTTTGTTAGGGATTAGCGTTCCGGAGAGAATGTAAAAAAGTACTATATTTTATAGTTAAAGCGCCTCCAATTTGGAGGCGTTTTTCATGTTGGTCTTTTGATAAAAACCATTCGATAAAAATTACTATTTGATATTTCAATATTCTAGTTAAGTAATTGTCTAATTATCTATTTAGTTTATCTTTGCACTTCAATAAAATAAAAAATCATGTTCGATAATTTAAGCGATAAGTTAGATAAAGCCTTCCATATATTAAAAGGGCACGGAAAAATCACCGAAGTAAACGTTGCCGAAACTTTGAAAGAAGTTCGTAGAGCCTTACTTGATGCGGATGTGAACTTTAAAATAGCCAAAGATTTTACCACCAGAGTAAAAGAAAAAGCGATAGGTCAGGATGTATTGACTACGCTTCAACCGGGACAATTGTTAGTGAAATTGGTTAAAGATGAACTAACGGAATTAATGGGTGGTGATGCTGCTGGAATCAATCTTTCGGGAAATCCATCAATAATTTTAATGTCTGGTTTACAAGGGTCTGGAAAAACGACTTTCTCGGGAAAATTGGCCAATTATCTTCAAACAAAAAAGAATAAAAAACCACTTTTGGTGGCTTGTGATATTTATCGTCCGGCTGCGATTCAACAATTATATGTTGTTGGAGATTCTATTGGTGTGGAGGTTTACTCTGAGCCAGAAAATAAAAACCCTGTTGAAATAGCCCAAAATGCTATCAAACATGCAAAAGCCAATGGGTTTAATGTCGTGATTGTGGATACAGCAGGACGTTTGGCTGTGGATAAGGAAATGATGGACGAAATTGCCCGTGTACACAAAGCAATTCAGCCTCAAGAAACGTTGTTTGTTGTCGATTCGATGACCGGTCAGGATGCGGTAAATACGGCCAAAGCCTTTAATGATATTTTGAATTTTGATGGAGTTATCCTTACTAAATTAGATGGTGATACCCGTGGTGGAGCTGCGCTATCCATTAAAACAGTAGTTAACAAGCCAATTAAGTTTGTTGGTACCGGTGAAAAGATGGAAGCGATTGATGTGTTCTATCCGGTTCGTATGGCCGAGCGTATCCTCGGAATGGGAGATGTTGTGTCTTTGGTAGAAAGAGCCCAAGAACAATTTGACGAAGAAGAAGCGAGAAAAATCCAAAAGAAAATCGCTAAAAACGAATTCGGATTTGATGATTTCCTTTCCCAAATTCAACAAGTGAAGAAAATGGGTAATATGAAGGATTTAGTCGGAATGATTCCGGGTGCTTCCAAAGCGATGAAAGATGTAGAGATAGAAGATGATGCTTTCAAACATATTGAAGCGATTATTCACTCGATGACTCCAATTGAAAGAAGCAAACCTTCGGTAATCGATTTAAAAAGAAAAACAAGAATCGCGAAGGGTTCAGGTACCAAAATCGAACAAGTGAATCAATTGATGAAACAGTTTGATCAAATGAGCAAAATGATGAAAATGATGCAAGGTCCAGGCGGAAAGAATTTAATGAAAATGATGGGCGGCATGAAAGGTGGTATGCCAGGAATGAGATAAAATAAAATTTGTTTAATGTTTAAAGTTTCAAGTTTTTGAAGTTTTGAATCTTTAGAAAAGCATTACAAACAACAATACAACAATAACTTTTATTAGGTTTCAGGTCTGAAGTTCTTTCAAGAAACTTTAAACTCTAAACTTTAAACTTTTTAAACAAGAAGAAATGCAACTATTAGACGGAAAAAAAACTTCGGAAGATATCAAAAACGAAATTGCAGCCGAAGTACAACAAATGAAATCCAATGGGGAAAAAGTACCTCATTTAGCAGCTGTGATAGTTGGTAGTAATGGCGCAAGTTTAACTTATGTAGGCAGTAAAGTACGTTCTTGCCAACAAATTGGTTTTGATTCGACTTTAATTAGCATGCCTGAAACGATTTCTGAGGAAGAATTGCTTTTAAAAATTAAAGAATTGAATGAAGACGATCATTTAGATGGTTATATCGTTCAGTTGCCTTTGCCAAAACATATCGATGAACAAAAAATATTGATGGCAATCGATCCTGATAAAGATGTAGATGGTTTTCATCCGGCTAATTTTGGAAAAATGGCTTTAGAAATGGAAACCTTTTTACCGGCGACACCATTCGGAATTATGGAATTGTTAGAGCGTTACAAAGTAGAAACTTCTGGAAAACATACCGTTGTTATTGGCCGTAGCCACATTGTGGGTCGCCCCATGAGTATCTTAATGAGTCGCAAAGGATATCCTGGAGATTCAACGGTAACCTTGACACACAGTCGTACCAAAAATTTAGAAGAATACACTAAAAATGCTGATATTATCATAACTGCTTTAGGAGTGCCTGAGTTTTTAAAAGCTGATATGGTAAAAGAGGGAGTAGTTATTATTGATGTGGGAATTACTCGTGTGGATGATGCTTCAAATGCTAAAGGATATGTGATAAAAGGGGATGTTGATTTTGATGGCGTAAGCAAGAAAGCGTCTTATATCACGCCAGTTCCAGGTGGAGTAGGACCTATGACTATTGCCATGCTGTTGAAAAATACGCTTCTAGCCAGAAAAATCAGAAGTAGAAAATAATAATTCTATATTCACAAGTTTACAAAGCGTCTAAATTTTTTAGGCGCTTTTTTTTGATTCAGAAAGTGTACTATTAAATGCCTTATACGGTTTAATTAATACAATAATCATTTCCTTGGAAACATTTTAGATTCATTTGTTTGGCTATGATCTCCTCTAGGTTTTTCATGACTACAGGTTTTGTTATAAAATCATCCATACCATTGGCGATGGCTTTCACTTTGTCTTCATCAAATGCACTAGCAGTTACCGCAATAATTGGGATGTTTTTGGACTTGTATTTCGATAAGGAATGTATTTCTTTTGTTGCTTCAAATCCGTCCATTTCAGGCATGTGTAAGTCCATAAAAATAATGTCATAATCATTTTCATTATAAAGTATGAGGGCTTCTTTTCCATTATTTGCAATATCAGAAGGAATTTTTAATCTGTCTAAAAGCTTTCTCAAAACTTTTTGATTGATTAAATTATCTTCAACTATCAAAACTTTATTGATTGGTATTTCTAATTGGGTATTATAAATTTCATTGTTGTTTTCAACTATTGTGGCGATTGTGTTAACTTTAAAAGGAATGTCAAAACTAAAACTTGTTCCGCCACTTTCCAGTGCTATTATGTTTAATTTACTACCTCCCATTAAGTGAACCAATTGGTTTGAAATTGTTAAACCCAATCCAGTGCCACCGTATTTTCGGGTTGTTGTCAAGTCTGCTTGTTCAAACGCCAAAAGCATTTGTTCCGTTTTGTTCGCATCGATACCAATACCGGAATCCGTAACTTTAAAATTCAAATATTGTACATCCTCTTTTTGATGTAATAAATTCACTTCTAGTGTAACGCTTCCTTCAGAGGTAAATTTAATGGCATTGTCCAAAAGATTAATCAAGACCTGTTGCAATCTTAAATTGTCACAAAGTATATTACTGAATATTTTATCATCGTAATTAAAATGTAAGGCTATGTTTTTGTCCTTTATGCGGTATTCAAATAATCGAATAAGTTTAGTTAGTTCTTTTTTAAGATTTATGGGATATTCTTCGATCTTCATTTTTCCGGCTTCCATTTTTGAATGATCTAAAATCATATTTACAATACCTAAAAGATGGTTAGCACTGTGTTCTGCAATCTCTATATGTTCGTTTTGTTCGCTGTTAAGTGTGCTTGTTTTAAGCAAGTTTAGCATTCCTATTACACCATTTAATGGAGAACGAATTTCATGACTCATGTTGGCAAGAAACTGTGTTTTGAATTTAGCCGTATTATTCGCGACTTCAGTGTTTTTTTCTAAGGAATTGATATTCTCTGTGAGCTTTTCTTTTAATACCTTATAGCTGTTTAATAAGAAATCAACTTCTTTAATAGAGGATTTATGAATAACATTTGAGCGTGGATTTTTAAAATTAGACAAAATATAATTTGAGATATCCAATGAGAGTAATTTAATGTCTTTCGTAAAATATTTTGATATATAAATACATAAATAAAGGGCAATTATTATCATAAATAAGGTTAGACACAATTGAAAATACAATAATGTTGTTTTTAATTTGTCAATTTTTTTTTCGTTGAGATTGATAATTTGAGCAAATAAATTTTCTATATCTCCATTTGCATGATTTATCTTTTCATGTAATCCTTGATGTTGTGAGTTGCCTAAAGTTGTACTTAGCCTTACCAAAGTATCAAAATAATTCTTATACTCTTTAAGCGTTTGTTTTGTTGCTAAATCAATATCATTTTCAACTATTGTGGAGTTATATAAATTTTCGAATTGATGAATGTAAGTCGCTTCCAAGCGCATCAAATAATCTTTTTCATGTCTGCGGAATTGCAGTATAATCGTTTTTTTTATTGGAGTATTTTTTTCTAAAAAATGGGCTTTCTCCCTCATCTTTCCTTCAATTCCATAATCTTTAAATCCCCGTATTAAAGCAATTTTTTTAAATTGATTTGAAATAGTGGTAAGCGTATCTATTTTTTTTGAAAGTTTATGAATGAGTTGCTGATTCGTTCCAATATTTAGCTTTTCTAATTCATTGAAAATTAAATCAACCTCTTTTCTCTGCTTTTTTAAATTGGTTGTATACTTCGTTAAGTCTTTCTGATTATTATTGATATAAAAATCCTTTTCCTTGTATCCGTACAATAAAAAAGTTTGAAAATTTTTTATGTTAGCGCTAAAGTCTTGTGAAACTCGATACGACTTGTAATTGAAATTATTTAGATGGTCAATTTTCCGGTCGATTAACAAATAAAAGATAAACCAAACGACTATTAAAAGTATCATCAACGAAAACGATAAAAATATTTGGATTCTAAAATCACGGATGTTAGGAAATGAAAATTTCAATTACTTTGTTTTAAGATTCTGCACAAAATTATACTGTTGGTAAGGAAAATATATTAAAACAGTTCAAACAAAAGGTTAACTTATTGTTTTCAAATTAAAAACTGAGAATTAAGGAACCCTATTAAATCGCCTTCTGAAGTGTAGTGTTTCTGTCAAATAAACACAATTTTGATAGATGAAGATTAACTATTAATAGCAGGTGGAATTAACAATCTTAAGTAACACTTCTTTTGATTAAGTTGTAATTTTTTTAAATCATAAAATAATCCTAATCTTTATTAGATATGTAATTGGATGTAAGCATTAAGAATACTTTTGCAGAACTAAATAAATAGCCCTTTAAAATGGACGATTATTATTCGGAAATATTGAACTAAGATAGCACTTGAACGATTTCAAAATGCTATTACTAAACCTATAGAATTTTGATATGAGAGCTTTCTACAAAAACAATAACGGATTAGTTGAAACTAATGAGTGGTCTCCAAACTGCTGGATAAATATTGAGTGTCCTACTCTTGAAGAAAAAAAATACTTAGTCGAAGAACTTACCATTCCCGAAGGTTTCTACAATGATATTGAAGATATTGACGAAAGACCACGTATCGAGTCAGAAGACGGATGGACTTTGATTATCATGCGAATTCCAGTTAAGAGCCAAGTGGTTAAATTACCTTTTCATACCATTCCAGTGGGAATCATTTTCAAAGCCGATGTTTGTGTGACGGTTAGTTTTCATCAAACGGAGATGCTCACTGATTTTGTGAGATACACGCAACGTAAAAATATAAATATCAAAGATAATTTTGATTTGGTTTTAAAATTGTTGTTGTCCTCAAGTGTTTGGTTTTTGAAATACCTGAAACAAGTCAATCAAAAGATAAAATTAGCAGAGGACAATCTCGAAAAGTCTATCAAGAATGAGGAATTACAAGCACTCTTACAAATAGAAAAGTGTCTGGTTTTCTTCATGACTTCCTTGAAAGGGAATGATATTTTATTGCACCGAATTAAAAATATAAAAGCGCAAAGAGAAAATTTTGATTCCGATTTATTGGAAGATGTGGAGATTGAATTGCGCCAAGCCCAAGAAACGACTAATATTTATAGTGATATCTTGACCGGAACGATGGATGCCTATGCTTCTGTGATTTCAAATAATATGAATACCATTATGAAACAAATGACTTCCATTTCTATCATATTGATGATTCCAACATTGATTGCGAGTTTGTACGGAATGAACGTTCCGAATGACTTACAAGACAATCCTTATGGTATCGGAATTATTGTTGGTATTTCTATTTTATTGTCAGCTTTTGGAGTGTTTTTATTCAAAAGGAGGCAGTGGTTTTGAAAAAACGCACTTTTTTTTTAAAGCGCTATATCTTGCTATAGTTGTGTTTACCATGTCTTTAAGTTGAATAAGTAAGATTTTTTCGTAAAATATTTGGTTGTTACCTTATAATTATATTTCTTTGTGTACTGCTTAACTAGTGCACTAATAAAATATAATATGATAACAATTCAAGAATTAACTTTTCAGTATAAAAAGCAGGATGCTTTGTTTACTGATTTATCTTTTCAACAAGAAAAGGGAAGTATTGTCGGTTTGTTGGGTAAAAATGGAGCCGGTAAATCAACACTACTCAAACTGATTTCCGGTTTATTGAAACCACAAGTAGGCGAATTATCCATTAATGGTTGTAAACCTTTCGATCGTTTACCGGATTTTTTATCGGATATCTATATGGTTTCCGAAGAATTTTCATTTCCCTCGATCACTATTGCGCTTTATATAAAGGCAACAGCACCTTTGTACCCAAAATTCGATTACGAAAAAATGAACCGCATTTTATTGGAATTCGAATTGGGCGATAAAAAATCCCTAAACGGACTTTCTCACGGACAGCGCAAGAAATTCTTAATTGCTTTTGCTCTATCTACTAATTGCAGTTTGCTAGTTTTAGACGAACCAACCAATGGTTTGGATATTCCGTCTAAAAGTTTGTTCCGAAAAATTTTAGTGAGTTCGGTTTCTGAGGACCAATTGGTTTTGATTTCGACCCATCAGATAAAAGATATCGAAACCATAATTGATACGATTGTAGTTTTGGATGAAGGGAAAATAGTGTATAACGAATCTATATTTGAAATTAGTCAACAATTACAATTCAAAACGGTGGCTACTTTATCAGGTTTAGAAAACCCAATTTATCAAGAAAAATGTTTGGGAGGTCATCGCATTATCATGGAATCTGACCAACTTGAAGAAACCGAAATAGACATTGAATTGCTGTTTAACGCTATCATCAATAAAGTAACCTTAAAACCAGAAAGCCATGCCGTTAAGTAATTATTTTAATATCAAAAGATTTAGTCTTTTGCTACAACAAGATTTGTTAATTAATAGAACAAAATATCTTCTTGGGATTCTTGGATTGGGAGTGATTACTTATTTGTTTACCTATTGGTTACTTAATCAAGCTAAAGGAAGTATGATTCAGAATGAATACTCCGTTAATCAAACTTATATGTTGTGTTTTATGTTTTATATGATGATAGTTGGTGTTGTCATAGGTACAGCATTTCCAGATTTGACAGATAAAATCAAGACGGCAAATTATTTGCTTACTCCAGCTTCTACTTTCGAAAAATTTCTAGCTCAATTTTTATTAAGAATGGGTTTGTTTATTCCTATTGCATTGGGAATATTCTGGATAGCGATTCGTTTGGCAAAAGCATCCTTAATTCCAGGAGATTCGGGGTTAGATCCTTCTTTGATTCCTTATTTTGAGTTTCGGTTATTGATTACTGGAGTTAATAGAATGTGGGATACATGGCTAATTGTGTTTATGATTTTTGGTATTTTCTCTTATGGTTGCTATCTTTTTTCTGGAGCCACTTACTTTAAGCGCTATGCTTTGATAAAATCGGTGATTTTCTCAGCAGTTGTTTTAGGTAGTTCAATTTTATTCATGATGTTTTTATCTAATATTTTTTATTCGCAAACTAAATTTTTCGATATACAATTACAGCCAATTAAAGTAACAGAAAATTTGGATAGCTTCAAAATAGCAGTTCTAGGACTTGCTCTTTTTTCTTGGATATTCTTTTTAGCTATCGCTTATTTTAAATTAAAAGAAAAGGAGGCTTAATATGGATTTTAAATCAACCAAAGGGATTTATCTGCAAATAGTAGATAATCTCTGTCAACAAATTCTGCAAGGACAATTGAAGCTTGGTGATCGGGTGGCTTCGGTACGGGATTTGGCAGCCGAATTTGAAGTCAACCATAACACCGTCATGCGGGCTTACGCCAATTTGCAAGAAGCTGGAATTTTTGACAACAAACGAGGAATCGGATTTTTTGTATCCGAAAAGGCGCTGGAACTCATTAAGCAAACCGAAAAAGAAAATTTTTTCAATCAGGATTTGCCTGATTTTCTACTTAAAGTAAAATTATTGCAATTGAACAGTGCCGACTTAAACGAATTATTATCCTTAATTAAAAATAACGACCATGAAAACATCTAATTATATATTACTCTCTTTTTTTATTTTCCTTTTCGGGGGGATCACTTTACTGTTTGTATTTTCAAAAAGCAGGAGTGGAGATTATTCTGGAGCTAATTTTAAAATTAAAGAAAAAAAATTATCCTCTTTTTCAGTTGTAGTTGCTGAACCTGGTGCTAATCTTAATTTAAATAATGGAGATCAAAATAAAATGACCCAAAGTTATAATAAGAATGCTATTCCTAATTTTCCCCCTTTTATTGTAAGGAACGATACTCTTTTTGTATCTCCAGTCATAATAGAAAACTCTAAAGAACCTCATTTAGTTCCTTTGACAGAGATTTTTTGTAAAAACATTAATAGCATTTTAGCAAAAGAGGGAGCAACTATTTATTTCAATAATTTTTGTGCTGATAGTATCAATTTGGATTTACATAAAGTTAATTTAAATGGAAATATCCAAAAAATGTCTTTTATTACTCTAAATGCAAAAGATTCTCGTCTTTATCTTAATGGTGGTGGTTCTATTGAAAAGATGAAATTACAATTTGATAACACAACTCTTTATATGACTTCTGAAAATGGAATTAAGGAGGTATTTGGAAGTCTAAACAATGATTCAGAATTTCAAGGAAAAATTAATGGAAAAGTTAATCTTTACGTTGATCAACTTAGTAGAATGTATGTGAGGTGACAGGGTAAAACGGATAAAAAAAAATAATTTTTCTATTGTTAATATTTAAATGCAAACGGTTATTTTTAGGTTTTTTCTTTCTTTTAACAAATTATTATAATCTTTTTCTGAATTAATAAGTATGTTTGGTTTTTTAATAAAATAAAAAACTTACAAATAATATGTTTTTATATTCTCTATTCTTCTTTGATGGCTGGAGAATTTTAAAAAATGCAATTCACAACACCAATTTTGCAGTTCATCAGAAATTGTTTTTTTTAAAATTGATTTAACTGTTCATTTGTATAACAAGCCTATATCTTAAAAAATTAGTAACACTATCAACCCAAAGATTATGAAAAAAAACTTTATTCTCCTCGTCTTACTTCTTGTAAGCAGTGCGATTTTCTCGCAGAAAATTATGGACAAACCCGATTATGGCTTTAGTAACATTCCAGGGAAATTAACTAAAATTGAATTGACTGATTCGGCTACGATCATTCATTTTTATATTAAGTACCAACCAGGACGATGGATTTTTATTCCCAAGGAATCTTATATCCAAGATGTAAATGGTGGCGAAAAATATTTTGTTACCAAAACGGAAGGGATTCCCATGGGAGAAAGCTACACTATTACAGAAACTGGCGAAGTTAGCTATCAATTGTATTTTCCTAAACTAAATTCTAACATAAATAAAGTGGATTTTGGCGAAGCCAATGAAGGTGGAAACTGGACTATTTACGACATTGTGATTAATGAGCAAGAGATTGCTTCACTAATGCCTAAGGAATTACAAGGCAGTTGGTTGCAATCCGATGGAAGCAATCAATGGGATTACGGGTTTTACGCTAATCAGGCAGTCTTTGATAAAGCAGTTTGGAATTATAAAAAAGTGGAGAAGAAAAAAAACAACTATACTATTGTTCTTGAAAGTAATGGAAAAGAAAAAACAATCTATGCCCAAATAGATAAAAAAGGAGTGGTGAAGTTTGGAGTGGATAAAACTAAATTAACAACGTATAGCACCGAAAAAGTTGATAATCCAAATTATAAATTAGCCAATGATGATGTGTATTCTGATATGGTTTTTAAAACCGATTCGGCAACTTATTCGGGTTTTATAAAAGGCTATACTCCTAGAGTAGGTGTTAAAACAATAGCTATTCATATTGACGATATCATCACGGGTGCACAAAATACTTATGTTGCTACTATTGCCGATAATGGTTTTTTCTCTATTCAACTTCCATTGTATTATCCGCATGAAGTTTGGGTGCGTTCGTCTATTTTTAATGGTTCGGTTTATTTAGAACCTGGAAAGGATGTTTTTCAATTGTTGGCTGATAAACAAACCTTGTATATGGGGACTTCTGCTAGGCTAAATGCAGATTTAGAGAAAACTCAAACTATAAGACGAGCGGATTATGAAGATAAGATGAATACTATTCTGGATATGAAACCGGAAGCTTATAAAGTATATTGTCAGAAGACAACAAATAATAAACAAGAAAAATTAGCATCTTTAAGAAAATCCAATTCAATTGGCGCTAAAGCCTATCAAATAGGGAAACTAGAAATAGAATACAATGGTATTTCTCAAATGCTAGATTATCGACGTGATTTTGAAACTGCATATCGCAAAAAAAATAATATACCAAGAGAACAAAGAGACATCGATCTTAAAATGGATACGCTTACCGCAGACTATTATGATTTTATTACAGATGCTACTTTTAATAATCAATTGGCGGTAATCAGTACACATAGTTATCAAGGAGCTATCAATAGATTGCAGTATTTAGATGTAGTTTCAATTAAATCTGTTAGAACAACTATTTTTGATATTGCTGATGAACTCAATAAAAGAGGCTATTCTATGACCCAAGAAGAGCAACAACTCTTGCTTGATATGAAGCAAATAGAAATTTTACAAAATACTCCAGAATACAAAGAATTTAATAACAAATATGCTCAAGTGAGTACTACTTTTGTTATGAAACATCAAAAAATAATTAAAGAAATAACAAAAGAGGCGCCCTTTAGTTTTGAAAAATTAGAAACGCATTTATTGAACAATAAGATTCCAATTTCTGAAGAAGAAAAAGAATTTTTGATAGCCGAAAAAAAATTATCAAAGTCTGCTACTGCTGTGAAGTTAAAAAATTACGAATCAATTGGACCAAAGATCGATAGCTTTTATAAGAAGCATAATACGATTACAAATTTTTTATATTCTGAGAAGAGAGCCAATTTTAGAAATGAAAAATTAGCTGAATTTTTTGGTGTAAAGCCTGGTTTAGCGACAGATATTATGGATTCGCAAAGTATTTGTAGTACGGTTGTAGATCAAGTTACTCCTTTGTCAGAAGAAGAGTTAATCCGAGTGCAACAATCGATGCAAACTCCTTTTATTGCGGATTATCTTAGAAAATGTAACGAGCAAACATTAGCCAAATTAGAAACGAACAAATCGAAAACGGGTTTTGTCCTCAATGATACTCCAAAAACGGATGCCGATAAATTGTTTGAAGGAATAATGAAAAAGTACAAAGGCAAAGTAGTTTATGTTGATTTTTGGGCAACTTGGTGTGGCCCTTGTCGTTCTGGAATTGAACAAATCAAACCATTGAAAGAAGAAATGAAAGAGAAGGATGTTGTCTTTGTCTATCTTACCAATCAAAGTTCACCAGAGAATACCTATTCGGCTATGATTCCTGATATCAAAGGAGAACATTATCGATTATCAACGGATGAGTGGAATTATTTATCGGGTAAATTTAATATTTCGGGAATTCCTCACTATGTGTTGGTTGGCAAAAATGGAGAAGTCGTGAATCCAAAATTGGGATTTAATTCTAATGAGGCTATAAAGAAAATTTTAGAGGAACAGATGAAATAAAATTTAAGTCTAAAAATAGTTGTATAGAATACCCGATAAAAGAAACTCGAATGAGGTTTTCTTTTATCGGGTATTTTTTTGTGTTTAGTAATTCCCTCTTTTTAATTTTTTTTAAAATAAGTTCCCATTATGCGATCCCATATGGAGAAATACAAACCATAATTAAAACGGCCTCCAATTTCGTGATGCAAATCATGATCGCTAGTAGTGTTTTTCCATTTTCCTATGAGATGGAAAACACCTTTTTTTGAAAAAATCTCATAGCCTAGATGTATAAAAACATTGTAGGTGGTCATGAAAGTTAGAAATAGTATAAGAGCTAGTGGATGTATTGGAATGATAAAAATTATTAATGGTATTATTCCTAAAGAAAGTAAGGCTTCCACTGGGTGGAAGGCAAAGGCAGTCCAAGGGTTCGGATTATGGGACAGATGGTGAGTTTTATGAAATTTAAAAAGCCATTTGTTACTGTGCATCCATTTATGTGTCCAATAAAAATAAGTATCATGAATAATAATCATTATAAATATGCTGACTATTAAATACAATATTCCGTATTCATTTATATTAAGATATATTTTTGTAATGCCTATTCGATACCAGTACAACACGATGCCGCTCGTACTGCTATAAATTAAGAAGGTGAGTAACGAGTAAAAAATCTCTTTTTTTAGCTGATTTCGAGTTGGGGTTTTATCTTGGATTTTTAAATGGGAAAGTTTGTTTCTCTTCCAAATATAAAAAATAAAATAAGCTATTCCCGCTATTAGGAGATATCTGAAAATTAATATCATGGCACCCGCCATCCAGCTATTTTCTTTGAAGAAAAACATAAGTTTGTTTTTTTAATTTTTATTGGAATTAAATTGATGACATCCTAAGTTTTGCAATTTTAAAATTGAGGTATCGAAATCATCATCTAATACATTTCCTGTTTTTGAATGGCAAAAAGGACATGCATTAATATCTCCATCTGGATCTACATAAAAACTTCTATTTCCCGCTGCATAACAACCTTGTCGTCTTTGGTAATACCCATGATAACTGATGAGCGGATATTCTTTGTATTTTGGATTGTAATTCATTTCTAAATAGAAATTTTCCAGCAGTTTAATTTGGTCGTCAGATAAAGAAACGTCTTTTTCCGAATAATGACCCACCGCTTTGGGTTCTAATAATTGTATGAATGAAACGCCCATTTTTTTGGCAAGATTGGCATAAGTGATGAGGTTGTCCAAATTGGTAAATTCTTTTGTGGTGCAGAGGGATAAAGCAACAACCAACTGATTGTCGATGGCATTTTGAACTCCTTTTTCAACCCAATAATAGGCCTCTTTAAAACCTCGAAAGAGGTTGTGTTTTTCGGGTTCAAAATGATCTAAACTAATCATAACTCCATTTAAACCGGCCTTTTTTAATTTACTTGCATTATCCGAAGTCAATTTGAATCCAGAAGTCAGCACCCAAAAATCAGTTTCTTTTTTGGCACTATTTAAAATGTCTATTAATAAATCCACTTTTAAAAGCGGTTCTCCTCCGGAAAAATGAATTTGACTAACTCCCCGTTGTTGAATTTTTGCAATAATACTTTTTAAATTTTCTGGGGAAAGAGTTTCTTTTTTATTTAGATTCTCCCATTCATAACAATGTTCACATTGTAAGGCGCACTTCTTAGTAATGGATACATAGGCATTGATGAAACGGTTAACATTTTGTTTTACAGGGACAATATGGTTCATTTCTGATGCAATAAAACTTTTGAATGAAATGCTATTCCAGCCTGGAGTGTAAAGCCCCCAATAATATCTTTTATTAACATAAGCCAACTTGACTAAATGATGCTGGCCGATATTTTTTCGTCTAAGCTTGATTAGGGATAAAGGAACATAGAGCCAATTCCATGGATTGGTATAATTTTTTATGGCTATGCCAATTATGGTTAAGCGAAAAGAAAATACAGCAAATTGCTTTTTCCAACCCGAAATTAGCGATTGCTTGTTTTGGGTTCTAGAAATCTTTTCCGTTACTTTTTTGACAAAAGGAGTCGGAATGGTTTGACTGATGTAATTATCGTTATTCATGATTGAATACTATTTCTGTCAAATTGCTAGCCGTGTTGAAACGAGAATATTCTTCTTTAGAGTATTGTGATAGCGCTCCTTTTTCTCTGAATGTTTTCAGTTTCGCAAAATTCGGGATTCCTTTATAGTCTCTTAGGTATGTATAATAGCCTCTGTTTTTCAAGAATACACTTTGTTTTTCTCCTTTTTCAGGAGACGCTACATGGTATTTGATAGTGACCTCATTGCCTATGGAAGGCTGTATTAAATAGTTTTTATCTTCCTTGTCCAGTAGATAAGTTACGTTTTTACCATTCTCGTCAATGGCAACATATGGATTGATATTTTGTATTGGTAAAGAGATGTCTTTACTAAAATCGATAGCTGCATAATCAACTTCCCAAAACATATAACCGCACTCCAGTTTTATTTCTATTTTTGGAGTATTTATTTTTTCTAAATCAATTGGAATAATTAAATCTCTAAACGCCATTGGACCTACTGGATTTAATTTTTCAACCAAAACCCATTCGTTGTTTGATTTAACAAAAACCGACAATGGAATTCCCTGTTCGTTTCTCCATTCTATATTTTTTTCTGCAGGAACTTTCAGTTGCTGCTTTTGAAAATGATTGAAAAAAGAACCAAATTGTTCGTTGAATTTTCCATAAACATAATCGAACCACAGTGAGTTTTTGGCCGACAGGATTAATTTTGCCTGATGGGATTGGGAGGTGTTTCTGAATGTTAGTACAATATTATTCATCCCTTTGTCGGTAAAATTAGCCTCGTCAAAAAGATATGCGTTGGTATCTTTTTCTAAAGAAGGTTTGATAGTTATAGGGCGATTATTGGAGGTGCTGTTTTCTGGAGTTTCTATTTTAATAATTGTATGCAGTTTTCCATTTTTGTCTAGTAAAACTTCATTTTTTATGGAGTGGTTTACAACGATAAGTTGAGCCAAATCAGTATATTGAATTTCTAATAGTTCATTTGTAATTTTAATTTCATATTCTTCATTTTGTGCAACGAAATTAGGTAAAGGAAGATAGTCGGTTCTCTCTAGTGTGGGTAAAATTGCTCCAGGGTATAATTCTCCTGTAAAAGCATAAGTATTGCCCTCTTTAACGTAAATGAAAGGACAAGAGCTTTTCGTTGCAACAATAATAATGGCAATAACAGCCAGGGTTGCAACAGTAAAACCGACAATGCTTAAAATTTTTTTTCCGGTATCGGGTTGATATACTTTGATTTCTTTGATATTCGAAAATGGAATAACAACTTGGGAAGTCGAACTAGTGTTTATGGATTCATTCGTATAAAAATGAATTTCTAATGTTTTACCCGATGCTTTGGATTTATTATAATGTCTAGATTTTTGGTTTTCTTTTAAAGGATATAAGGCATGAGTATCATTGACAAGCAATAGGGAACCTGTTATTTCTTTTTGGTCTTCATTTATCGTCATGTTGATTAAATGCCATATTTGATTTCCGGAATGAATAATTAAATAGCGATCGGTTTTTTTTATAGAGTTGTATTTACTAGCAAAAGTATCCGAATTAGTTTTGATAGATTTTGCTTTGTAATAGGAGCAACCAATGCACATGTTCAGAAAAGCCAAAATCATTATTATGGAAATAGTTTGGCTTTTTGTTCGAATGGATTGAAATAATGGAGGGATGGGTAATCTTAGTTTTTTCTTCATAATACAAAAAATAAGAAATTAAGTATAATGCAATGAAAATCAAAGATTTGGGTTTGTTAAATTTACGTAATATTAATTAAACTTTTTTAAATTTTATTTAAATTATTAGGTTCATTTTTACGAAGTAATAATGAGTTGTATATGAAAGGTTTTATAATTATAGTAATTTAGTTTTATTGATGATTTATTATTTGATAACAGGTTAAAAAAAAAGTCATTTATTACATTGTCATTTGAAAATTAAATATAACTTTGTATTTCAAAGTACTTTATTTATGAATCAGAAGCACCAAGAAGATTTGTCACACATTCGTTCCATGATGGAACGTTCTTCCAGATTTATTTCATTAAGTGGATTGTCAGGTGTTTTTGCCGGATTATCAGCTTTAATAGGAGGGTTGTTTGCCATGAAGCTATTACAAGATAACGGAATTGATGTTTTTGCAGGGAACAGAAATTATTACGGTAAAGGTTTATTGTTGCAATTAGTTATCGTTGCTGCTACCATTTTATTTTTTGCTTTGTTTTTTGGTGTTTTATTTACTGTGAGAAAAAGTAAAAAACTCAACTTACCTATTTGGACATCTACTACAAGAAAGTTATTATTACATTTAGCTATTCCGCTTCTAGCTGGTGGGATTTTTTGTTTGGCTATGATTTTCCATGATTTAATTGTTTTTGTGGCGCCATCGATGCTTATTTTTTATGGATTAGCATTAATTAATGCTGGGAATTATACTTTTTCAGATATTAAATATCTAGGAATTTGTGAAGTTGCATTAGGATGTATTGCACTATTCTTCTTAGGAAGTGGTTTTGTTTTTTGGATGTTGGGATTTGGAGTCTTACATGTACTTTATGGTTTAATCCTTTTCAAAAAATACAAATAGTTCATGGGAATTATTGATAAATTAAATAAAGAATTTGAAAGCCGTGTCAGGTTGGGCATCATGTCCATCCTTATGGTCAATGATTGGATTGATTTTAGTGAAATGAAATCTTTATTAAATATCACTGATGGAAATTTAGCGAGTCATTCTACGGCTTTAGAAAAAGCACAATATATTGAAGTCAAGAAAGAATTTGTAGGTAAGAAACCGAAAACATCCTATAGAGTCACAAATTTAGGGAGGGTAACTTTTACTTCCCATCTTAATGCCTTAGAAAAATTATTTAAATCGAAATAACTCTTTTTTTTAACTAAATACTTTGAAATACAAAGTACTTTTAAATTTTAAAACATGAAAAAACATCATTTAATTTTGGGTTGTACCGCTATTTTCTCTTTGCTCTTTTATAAAGAATCAATAGGGATTAATTTGGCAATATTTGGACTTGCATTAGCCGCTTTGGTATTTATGAAATTTAAGAGGAAGAGTGTGTTGGTAAAAGCACTGTTCATTAGTTCTGTATTATCGTGTATTGCTTTTGGCTGGTATGGAGATTTTGTTTCTTTTTTGGCCCTCTTTTTCTCATTGGTTTTTCTTCAGTTTCAAAATGAAACCACTAAATTGAAATTAATTCAATCAGTACCAATTATTTTTATCAATGGGATTACTTCTTTTGGAAGACCACTGATGTTTAGCCAATGGTTACCCCAGACTAAAATTAATAATGATGGCATGAAGAAAATAATTGCATTTGGATTAATTCCTATTTTATTTCTGATTGTATTTTTTACGGCTTATTCTTTTGCAAGTGATACTTTTTCGAACTTGTTGGATTATGAATTAGATTTAGATTTTGGGCCTTTTATTTTAGTGGTGGTTTTAGGGTTTTATTTTTCTTTTAGCTATTGGAACTATTGGGTCCCAGACTATTTTCATGAAAATAGCCATAAATTAAACAATGATTTTTCATCCGAAAGTACGCAGGATGTTTCGCCAAGTTTTTCCTTTTTGGAAATTGATTTTGAACGAAAAAGCGGTGAGATTTCATTAGTGTTACTAAATATGATGCTTTTGGTTTTTATAGTTACTTATAATTATGAACAATTTTTCAAAGAGCAATCTATCAGTGAGTTAAGTTCGGCGACACACGATCGTGTAAATGCAGTGATTATTTCTATTATTATGGCAGTCGGAGTTATTCTTTTTTATTTTAAAAAAGGATTCAATTTTGATTTAAAAGCACTGTTTTTAAAACGTCTGGCAAAAATTTGGATTAGCCTTAATGCTCTTTTAATTGTAAGCTCGGCTGTAAAAAATTCCGAGTATATTATTCATTTTGGACTAACTTATAAGAGACTAGGAGTCTATGCATTTTTGATTATAACGCTGATAGGACTAGGGTTTACTTATTATAAGATAAAAAATAAAAAGACCAATGCTTTTCTATTTAATCAAATGACTTGGTGTCTGTATGGACTGATATTGTTATGTAGCTTTTTCAATTGGGGGAATTTAATTACCCAGTATAATATTGAAGCCAATAAAGGTGTAGATCCCGTATTTTTAAGTGATTTGAATTTTAATGATGAAGTAAGAAGGGTTTATTTTAAAGCAAATCAATTGGATGGTCAGTATAAGGAATCGAATCGAGAAGCTGATATTCGAGAATATAAAAATCAGAGCTTTTTTATCAAAAGTGGGATATTATGAATGCTTAGATAAAGAGTAATTTTTCTAAATAATTAAACCCAAGATTTCAGTCTTGGGTTTCGTTTTTAATAAAGTATTGGATTGCTATTTTATTTTTAACTGAATACTTCAGTTATTAAAAATAGGTTTTTCCAAGAAAAATACTATTTTTATAGCGTGCTTTTAAATATTGATAAACGAAATACATGAAAAAATCTTTTCTTATCCTCAGTTTTCTTTTTGTTTTCTGTACTGGTTTTTGTCAAACAACCAACTTAAAACCAGATTCTAGTTTAAAATCGGTATCAATAAAGAGTACAAATACTGATTTAGGAATCAAATCAACTGCAATAATTAATTGTAAATTAAAAGGGACGCTTACAGGTGGAACTTCAACCTATTTGATGTTGGTTACGGAGAAAGATGATCCTTTTCAAAGTGGAGTGAAAATACCTATTGTGGATGGACATTTCGAGTATGATTTAAAGACAACTGTTGCGGAAAAATACACTTTGATTTTAGGAGAAGAATTGGAGAATGGTGCTTTTAGGTACATTTCGTTCTTTGCAGAAAAAGGAGAAGTTGACTTTAATTTATATGCAGGAAAAGATTTTGATAATAATACCATTTCAGGAGAGAAATTGACGAAGAAAATGATTGCTTATAAAATAGAGCAAAAGAAAAAATTTGATCCTATCGAAAAGCCTTTTAGCCAGGAAATAGACTCACTTTGGGACTCGAATACATATTTTAGTGCAGCAATAAATGCTATTATGGATAAAATTAGAGATCATGAAAAAGATGAAGAATTAAATAAACTTTACAAGTCGAGAGATGAATTATTAGAAACAGAAAAAGGTTTTACTCCTAGAGCTTGGTTTCTGAATAATAAGATGGATTCTATTCGAAAAATACAATTTGATTGGGAAACAAAGTACATAAAAGCAAATCAAGATATTTTTTCCTATTCTCTTTTGTTATATAATGTGAGATGGTATAAACAAAATCAAAAAACGACTGATTTAAATGTATTGTCAAATTTAGCTGCACTATATTCAAAGAAGTTTCCTTTGCATCCCTATACTAAACAAATGAATACTATTTTAGAAGGTATTAAAACAGCAACAGTAGGAGGCATGTATATTGATTTTTCGGCACCTACTATTGATGGAGAAATTATAAGAGCTTCGGATGTTGTTGCAGGAAAAGTTGCTTTAATAGATATGTGGGCTTCTTGGTGTGGCCCATGTCGGGTAACCAGTAAAAGTTATATTCCCATTTATGAAAAATACAAAGACAAAGGTTTTGTAATTTTAGGTGTGGCTAATGAATTTAAAAATGCCAATGCTTTTAAGAAAGCTATAGAAAAGGATAAATATCCTTGGCTGAATCTTATTGAACTAGAAAATACAAATAGAATTTGGGACAAATACAATATCTCTAATTCCGGAGGTTCTACTTTTCTTTTTGATGCTAAAGGCGTGATTTTGGCTGTTAATCCTGATGCAGCAGCGTTAGATAAAATTTTAGAGGGGTTGTTACACTAATAATCCCCTCTTTTCTTAAATCTAGGATCGTCTTTTTTGATGAATTCCGTTCTGCGTTTGGGTGTTTCTTGTTTTGGCAAACTAGCTTCTTCCGTTTTGCTCGATGGTTCAATTAAAGCGTTCAACTCTTTGATTTCGGCATCGGTTAAATCACGGTAACGACCTACGGGAATATCAAGCGAAATATTGATAATTCGGATGCGTTTCAAAGCCGTAACATCATATCCAAGATATTCGCACATTCTACGAATTTGACGGTTCAAACCTTGTGTCAGAATAATTTTAAACGTGTATTTACTGATTTGTTCCACTTTACATTTTCTGGTCACGGTATCCAGAATTGGGATCCCGTTGCCCATTCTTTGAATAAAACGTTCCGTAATCGGTTTGTTGACCGTTACCGTGTATTCTTTTTCATGGTTGTTTCTGGCACGCAATATTTTGTTGACGATGTCTCCATCATTTGTCATGAAAATCAAGCCTTCAGAGGCTTTGTCCAATCGACCGATAGGAAAAATACGTTTGGGATAATTGATGTAATCTACGATGTTGTTACGCACTTCTAAGTTGGTCGTACATTCAATACCAACGGGTTTGTAAAAAGCGAGATACACGGGTTTCTCATTTTTTTCTCGAATCAATTTACCATCTATGCGCACTTCGTCATCTGGTGAAACTTTTGTTCCCATTTCCGGAACAATTCCGTTAATGGTTACACGTCCTTCTTCGATTAGTTTATCGGCTTCACGACGCGAGCAATACCCGGTTTCTCCAATGAATTTGTTGAGGCGTTTTAGATTTTCTTCCATAATGCAAAAATAGTCAATTTACTTCTTGAATTTGTTTCGCTTGGGATAAAAAGAATCGATTTGTAAGTCGAGAGGGTATAATGGAGTAAATAAGTTGAGGGTTTTTATTCGGTCTCAAATAAAAAGGAAACAATCTTTTTGTAAAGTTCCTCATCATGCATGCTGTGTCCCAGTCCTTTGGTTTCCAGAAAAACAGCATCTTTCCAGGTACGTGCTATTTTTTTTCCTTCTTCAAATAATACAATGGTGTCGTCTTTATCATGGGCAATAAAACCTTTGGTTTTTATTTTTGAAGCAAAAAGATGTCCAGAGAAATGTTCTAGATTAAGCTTGAAATGACTTAGATAATGTGCTTCCAGGCTTTTGGAAATAGTAGTGTTCAAACTCAATAAATTAATGTAATTGTTGAGTATGATTTTAAATTCACTTGGAGATCCTAAAATCACTATTTTTTCCAGTTCGTCATTTTGATACACGGACTGATAATACAGACAAGTTTTTCCTCCCAAGGAATGTCCAACCAAGAATTTAGGTTTGTATTTTTGAGCTACTAGGTCTATGTATTTAGCGTACTGCGGAATGTTGAATTCTTTTCCACTTGACAATCCATGTGCCGGTGCATCAATGGCAATAATTGTACTGCCTGTTTTTTGAAGAAAGGGTAAGATGTTTTTCCAACGAGAGGCATTGCTTTCCCAACCATGTACCAGAAGAATAACATTTTCATTTCCTTTCCAAATATAGGTTTGAAAATAGGCTCCATTGTCATGGAATGTCTCCGTTTGGGTATTTTGAAGGATTTCGGGAAGTTTTGTTTTGTTCAATCGACCTTCTCTTGGCTCGCTGAAAAGGGAATAGGCAATTTGCATTGCTTTTTCGGGTAATACAAAACTTAAAAAATTAAGGTATATACCAAGGGATTTGGTAAAAATATAATAAAGTGTTTTCTTCATAATAAAAAAAAGTCCCGATGTTTAATCGGGACTTCAATATATTTAAAAACTTGCAAACAAATTTTCCATTTTTTCTTTTTCTTCTTCAGCCAAAACGCTGTCAACCAAAATTCTTCCAGAATGTTCATCAGTGATGATTTTTTTTCTAGAGGCAATTTCCACTTGTGTTTGTGGTGGAATGGTAAAAAAGGAACCTGCAGATGCTCCTCTTTCGATAGATACTACCGCTAATCCGTTTCTAACACTTGAACGAATTCTTGTATAAGCAGCTAATAATCTTTCTTCGATTGATTCTTGAAATTCAGCTGATTTTTCTAATAGAAGGGCTTCTTCTTTAGCTGTTTCTGCCAAAATAGCATCCAATTCAGATTTTTTGTGTTTCAAGTGATTTGCTTTTACTTCTAATTTTTCTTTAGATTGAGCAATAACTTCTTTTTTGTGTTCAATAGAAGCTTTCATCTCTTTAATTTGCTTTTCAGCCAATTGGATTTCAAGTTCTTGAAACTCTACCTCTTTTGTTAAGGAGTTGAATTCTCTATTGTTACGAACTGTTTCTTGTTGTTTCGTGTATTTTTTGATAGCCTCTTTGTGCTCATCAATTGCATTCTTTTTTGCTTTAATCAGGTCTTCAATTACTTCAAGTTCCCCTTTTAATTTTTCAGAACGTGTACTTAAACCAGCAACTTCATCCTCTAAATCTTCCACTTCAAGAGGAAGTTCCCCTCTTACATTTCTAATTTCGTCAATTCTAGAGTCAATCAATTGTAAATCGTAAATGGCTCTTAACTTGTCCTCAACGCTTAATTCTTTTGTATTAGTCATATTCTATAAGTACTTAACTGGATTTGTATTCTCTTCAGATAAAATGATGGCAAAATTAAGGATTTTTTTCCTAAGAAAATCAACAATATAATTTTTTGTATAGCGTTCGCTTTCAAAATGTCCAATATCGGCTAAAAGCATCTTGTTTTCGGCCTCATAAAACTGGTGATACTTTAAATCTGCGGTCAAAAAAACATCTGCTCCTGCATTGATAGCATTTTTTATGGCAAAACTACCAGAACCTCCAAGTACAGCCACTTTTTGAATTTTTTTACCAATAAAATCAGAATGACGAATTCCGCCACACTGCATTTTGTCTTTTACCAATACTAAAAAATCGGTTTCATTCATTGGCGTTTCCAATTCACCAATCATTCCCAATCCAATATTTTGATGTTGATTTTGTAAATCATATATTTCATAGGCCACTTCTTCGTACACATGGCTTTTAAATAACGCTTTTAGAATTTTATTTTCTAAATGTTTTTCATAAGTGACTTCGATTTTTATTTCTTCTCCTTCAACGAATTCAAATCGTTCTCCCAACTGAGGATTACTTAGTTCGTTCCCCATATAAGTGCCAATGCCCTTGGAGTTGAAACTACAATCTTCATAATTACCTATTTTTCCGGCACCGGCATCAAACAAAGCGTTTCTCACTTTTTCGGCATTTTCGGCAATGGTATAGGTGACCAGTTTTTTGATGTAATTTTGTTTGGGAATCAAAATTTTGCATTTGATTAATCCCAATGCATCACAAAATATTTTATTGACTCCTTTTTGATGATTGTCTAAAGCGGTGTGAACGGCATAAATGGCAATGTTATTTTTTATGGCTTTAATAATGCTGCGTTCCACATAGTTTTTCCCCGTGATTTTCTTTAAACCGGAAAATAAAATGGGGTGGAAGCAAACAACCAAATTACATTTTTTAGTGATGGCTTCATCAATAACATTTTCTAGCGCATCATGACAGACTAAAACGCCTGTTGCTTCATCTTCTGAATTACCCACCAATAAGCCCACATTATCAAAATCTTCGGCATAGGCAAGTGGAGCCATTTCTTCGAGAACGGAAATTATTTCGCTGATTTTCATATTTTTTAGTTTAAAGTTGAGGTTTAAAGTTTAAGGTTGCACAACTCTAAACATTAAACAAAAGAAACAAAAATTATATTCCAAAGATAAAATATTATACTTTCGTATTATGAATTTACTTCGAAAAATACTCTTTCCTTTTGCCATTTTGTATGGTATAGTTACCAGTATTCGGAATTTATTTTTTGATATCGGTATTCTGAAATCATACACTTTTGATTTGCCTGTTATTGCTGTTGGTAATCTCAGTGTGGGAGGAACCGGAAAAACACCTCAGATAGAATATTTAATACGTTTGCTTTCCCAAAACTATAGGATTGCAACTTTAAGCAGAGGCTATAAACGAAAATCGGAAGGTTTTGTATTGGCGGATGCACATTCAAATGCAGCTATTCTGGGTGATGAACCCTTTCAGTTTTTTCAAAAATTCAAAAACATCCAAGTTGCGGTAGATGCTAATCGTAAAAACGGAATAGAGCAATTGCTTTCTCAATCAGAAAAACCAGAGGTAATTTTGCTGGATGATGCTTTTCAACATCGAAAAGTAAAAGCGGGATTTTATATTTTGCTTACCGCTTATGGCGATTTGTATGCAAATGATCGGATGCTTCCAACCGGAAATTTGCGAGAGAGCAGAGTTGGAGCTAAAAGAGCCAGTATAATCATTGTGACCAAGTGCCCGAAGACATTGTCTCTTGAAGAACAACATCAAATTCGAATAAAATTAAAACCAAAGACCAATCAAGAATTGTATTTCACAACAATTGAGTACGATGATTTTGTATATGCCGAAAATAAAAAATTAGCCATCAATGAAGTTTTAAATCAGGAAAAAGTGCTAATTGCCGGAATTGCAAAACCAGAACCTTTTTTTAATTATTTAAAAAATCCATCTGATGCATGTCTGACTTTTCCGGATCACCATCATTTTGCGGAAGACGAAATTTCAGCAATAAAAAACAAGGCGCAGAATAAAATTATTATCACTACCGAAAAAGATTTTGTTCGATTAAAAGACTCCGTTTTGGCTTCGCAACTGTATTATTTGCCGATACGAAGTTCTTTTGTTTCTAGTCCCGAAACTTCAGGAGAAAATTTTGATAAAACTATATTGAATTATGTGGGAACAAGTACAAGAAACCGTTCGTTTTATTCATTCTAAAACGCAATTCACGCCCGAGTATGGGATAGTTTTAGGTTCTGGTTTGGGTCATTTTATAGATGAAATGCAAGTTGAATTTACGTTGCCCTATAATGAAATTTTAAATTTCCCTGTGTCAACTGTTGAAGGTCACAAAGGGGCATTGGTTTTTGGAACCATTGGTGCTAAAAAAGTGGTGGCTATGCAAGGTAGATTTCATTATTATGAAGGCTATTCCATGCAAGAAGTAACGTTTCCCATTCGAGTAATGAAATTTTTAGGGGTGCAGAAATTAATTGTCTCCAATGCTTCAGGAGGGGTTAATCCAAATTATAAAGTTGGGGATATTGTATTGATACAAGATCATATTAATTTAACTCCGGAGCATCCACTCCGAGGGAAAAATGAGGAACGTTTTGGGCCTCGATTCGTGAATATGAGCGAACCTTACTCTAAAAAGATGATTGCTAAAGCAATTGAACTGGCAAAGGATCTAGATATTGCGGTTAAAAAAGGAATTTACTTGGGGTTGCAGGGACCTTCCTATGAAACTTTGGCCGAATATAAAATGGTTAAAATTCTGGGTGCCGATTGTGTTGGAATGTCTTCGGTTCCGGAAGTAATCGTAGCACGTCATATGAATTTGGAAACCTTTGGGGTTTCTATAATTTCAGATATGGGAGATGAAAAAAGCATCGGTACGGTTACTCATGAAGAAGTATTAATGGCCACTCAGGAAGCAGAACCCAAATTGAGAAAATTGATAAAAGAACTCATCTTACATTATTAGCGTTTAGATGTATTTTGCGATAACGGCATAAAAATCATCCGGGACAAATGGCTTCGTAATGACGTCATTCATTCCAAAAGAAAGTAACATTTCTCTATTTTCATTTAAGGATATTGCCGTAAGCGCAATTATAGGTGTTTTTTGGTCAAATTCCCTAATTTTTTTGGTTGCGACAGTTCCATTTATTCCGGGTAAATGAACATCCATTAGGACTAAATCATATTTGTTGGTTTTCATTGCAGTTATGGCATCTTCCCCATTATCAATGATTTCAGAACTAATCCCTTTGTTCTTAAGCATTTTTTTAGAGACCATTTGGTTGATCTTATTGTCTTCTACCAATAACACTTTTTTGTCTTTAAATAATGAAGGGTCATATAATATTCGTGGGAGATCTTCACTAGGTAACTGTTGATCACTTACTTTAAAGTCTAAGGTAAACGAAAATTTGGAACCTTTTCCTAGAATGCTTTCGAGTTTAATTTCTCCGCCTAATAATTCAATTAATTTTTTTACAATATTTAATCCAAGTCCTGTTCCACCATATTTACGATTGATTTCTATGGAACCTTGTGAAAAACTTTCGAAAACTGTTTTTAACTTGTCTTTGGGTATTCCGATACCTGTATCGGATATCTCAAAAGAGAGCGTAGCAGTGCTATTTTTTAACGAAAGTAATTTTGTAATAACCGTTACATTTCCGTCTCGTGTAAATTTTAAGGCATTGTTTATCAGGTTCAAAAATACCTGAGATAGTTTTGTTGGATCACCCAATAAGGTATCTGGAATTTCGGAATCTATTTCTAATTGAAATTGATTGTTGTTTTTTGAAGCCAGTTCCTGTAAAGAATTTTGAATGTTTTTTAATAGCTTTTTTAAATCGAAAGGAATGCTTTCCAGTTCCACTTTATTGGACTCAATTTTATTGATTTCAAGGATGTCATTGATAAAATCGGCCAAATAATCTCCGGAAAATTTCAACGATTGTAAATATTGCAACTGTGATTTTTTCGGTTTACTTTGCAATAAAAGGTAGGTGATTCCATTTATCGCATTTAGTGGGGTACGAAGCTCATGACTTACGGTAGATAAAAATTCTGACCTTGCTTTGGACGCTTTTTCCGCTTTTTCTTTGGCAATAATTAATTCGTTATTTTTTTCCTTCAATAATTTGTTCGTCTTACTTCGGATAATATTATTTTTATAAAGCGATAAACTCAATAAAGATAAAATAGCAATTAATGCAATTGAAAGGATATTGATAAGCTTAGAGAATTTTGCCGTTTTTTCTTTCTCCTTTGTTTGTTTTTTTATTTGAGCTAATTTCTTTAATCGTTCTGAATTTTTGAAATTTTCATAATCATCGATACCTAGTTTTTTGTTATTTAAAATAGAAATGTTTTCTTCTAAATTTAAGTGCTGTTTTAGATAAGAATAAGCTTTGCTTTTGTCCAGCATTTTATCGTATACAGTACTTATTGCCAGTAAAATATTCGATTTTTGTTCTAAGTTGGAGCCTTTTCCGTTTAAAGTCAGTGCTTTGTTGAAGTAATTTAGGGCTAAGTTATTTCGGCTTTCTAATTCTTCCAGTAATCCAATTTGATACAATGCCTCTGCTTTAGAGTTTAAAAGATTTGGGCTATCGGCTTTGGCGATTATGGATTTAAAAATAGAAGAAGCTGCCTTATCATTGCCCTTCATTTTAAATACAATCCCTTTATAAAGACTCAGTAATTCTTTTGTGTCCTCAATTTTTAATTGATCATATATTTTTTTAGCCATGTTGAGGCAAATTTCGGCCGAGGCAAAATTTCCCTTGTTTAGATGGGAAAGACCAAGATAGAAATAGGACTTTGCATAGTTAGGAGTGAGTTCTGATCTTTCGTATTTTGAAATGCTTTCCGAAAAATATTCTATGGCATCACTTGGTTTTTTCAGGTCATAATAGATTTTGCCAAGTTGGAAAATTTGAGCTGCCTGATCGATGGTTCGATTATTTGTCTCGCAATAAAGAATTGATTTTTGAGTATAATTTAAAGCGTATTTGTAATCATTGTTCTTGATGCTGGAATTAATCAAATTATTATAGTAAGCAACACTGTCTAGAGTCTCTTTTTCTTGAGAAAATAGCTGTAAATTAAAAAATAAGATTAAAACCAAAAGGTATTTCATCAGGAAGGATTTTGTTGTTTGTTTATCAATACCATTAAATCAATTAATCTTGAGGAATATCCAATTTCATTATCATACCATCCAACGACTTTTACCATTTTATCAATAACCGAAGTGAGTTGCGCATCAAATAAACACGAATTTCTATTACCGACAACATCAACGGATACGATAGGGTCTTCGGTGTAATCTAAAATCCCTTTTAAATTATTTTCGGCGGCATGTTTAAATGCTGCGTTTATTTCTTCTATGGTTACCGCTTGTTTTACGTTGAAAGTGATGTCAGTCAGTGATCCGTCCGGAACCGGAACCCGAATTCCACATCCTCCAATTTTGCCCTCTAATATAGGGAAAATTTTCGTTAATGCTTTTGCGGCTCCAGTTGTTGTGGGAACTATCGATTGGCTTGCTCCACGAGCTCTACGCAAATCTTTATGCGGTTGATCGTGTAAACTCTGATCCGTGGTGTAGGAATGAATCGTAGTGATATAGGCTTGTTCAATACCACAAAGTTCGTCAATGATTTTGATCATTGGAGCGGCATTATTCGTTGTACAGCTGGCATTAGAAATGATGTTTTCAGTTCCATCGAGAATGTTTTCATTAACTCCTAAAACAACCGTTTTAATAGAATCCACTTCTGAAGGTGCAGAGAGAATGACTTTTTTCGCACCCGAAAGGATGTGGGCATTTAGTTCTTCAAAGGTTTTGTGTTTTCCGGTGGATTCAACCACAAAATCAATGTTGATGCTTTTCCAGTCTAAATTGGAGATTTTTTTTTCGTGAAAAAACAGAAAATGTTTCCCGTCCACAAAAAAACCTTTTTCATCAGAACTGACAGCATATGGTAATACGCCATGAATACTGTCGTACTTAATTAAATGAGCCATTGTTTTGGTGTCGGCAATATCATTTACGGCAACGACTTCAATATGGGGATGGTTTAAAAGCAAGCGAAATAAATTCCGACCAATTCTTCCGAAACCATTGATGGCAATTCTTGTTTTCAATATTTTTTTGTTTAAAGTATCAGGTTTAAAGTTTCAAGTTGAAGAAACTTAAACTTTAAACTTGAAACAATTTTTACAGGATATGTTTTTGGGCTTTATAAGAAGAACGCACTAACGGACCACTTTCTACATGTCGAAATCCTAATTCGAGTCCATATTGCTCATATTTAGCAAATTGTTCCGGTGTGATAAATTCCTTTACCGGTAAGTGCTTTTTGCTAGGTTGTAAGTATTGGCCTATCGTAACTACGTCTACATTTGCATTGCGAAGGTCTCTCATGGTTTGGAGTACTTCTTCTTCTTGTTCGCCAAGACCCAACATAATTCCAGATTTTGTTCTGTTGATTCCTTTTTCTTTCAGGTAGCGCAATACTTCTAGACTTCGATCGTATTTTGCCTGGATACGCACTTCTCGGGTAAGTCTTCGAACTGTTTCCACATTGTGGGAAACTACTTCTGGATTGGCTTCCACAATACGGTCAATATTTCTTTCGATGCCTTGAAAATCAGGAATTAAAGTTTCTAATGTGGTATTCGGATTCATTCTACGAATGGCTTTTACTGTTTCTATCCAAATGATAGAACCACCATCTTTCAAATCATCTCTGTCCACACTGGTAATTACGGCATGTTTGATGTTCATGATTTTAATGGAGCGTGCCACCTTTTCTGGCTCATCCCAATCTACGGTTTCTGGCCTTCCGGTTTTTACTCCACAAAAACCACAAGAACGGGTACACACATTTCCTAGAATCATAAAAGTTGCGGTTCCTTCTCCCCAGCATTCTCCCATGTTAGGGCAACTTCCCGAAGTACAAATGGTGTTCAAGCTGTATTTATCAACTAAGCCACGTAGCTCTGTATATTTTTGTCCAATTGGTAGTTTTACTTTTAGCCATTTTGGCTTTCCAACAGGTAAAGCATTATCTATAACAGTTTCCATAAATCAAATTTCAATATGCAAATATAAGCATTGTGATTTAATTTAGTTGTTTAACGCCTGAAGCTTCGGTGTCGTTTTGTTATAAAAAAAAGCAGTATCGTGAGATACTGCTTTTAGAAATTTGATTTATAGGATTAATTTATTTGAACAACGATGGGTAAGCTGTAGGCAGTTCGTACCGGTTGTGAATTGATTATACCTGGTTTCCATTTGGTTTTTAGTGATTTCAAAACGCGAATCGCTTCTGTTCCTAATCCGTAACCGGGGTCTTTATTAACGTGGATTGCGGTCATGCTTCCGTCTTTTTCAACCACAAAAGAAACGAAAATACGAATCATGTTTTCATTGTCAATTTCGGGTGTTCTAAAATTTCTACCCACATAAGTGTAGAATTTTTTCATGCCTCCCGGAAATTCAGGCTGTGAGTCTAAAATGGCGCTGGTTACGATGCTTTCGCCATAATCGGAAGTGCCATTACCTCCGGAATCGATTCCCGTTCCTGTTCCTTCACCGGAAGTTGGGTTTAATCCCGTAATTCCAGTGCCTTCAATACTTGGATTAGTAACGGTTACATTGTCTGTGTTTTTGGCAATGTCCTGAATGGCTTGGCTGGTTTCGACCACAACTGGATTTACCAATTGTTTGTCGGGAATTATATCTAGAGGTTTCTGCTCAATAATTTTTGGAGCCACCGGTTCTGCCACCGGTTTAGTTTTCTCGGTAAAAATATCGGATAACTCAATAATTCGTTCCGAAGGAATAATTGTATCGGGCGGGATTATGGTAGTTGGACTAAAAACACTTAAAATTCGTGGGATGCTCATCAGCGATACACATAATAATAATCCCATGAAAAGAGCAAAAATGGATGTTTTTGAACTTTCTTGTCGGAGTTGATACGCCCCGTATTCCTTGTTTCTGTTTTCGAAAACTAGATTAATCCAGTTGGTTTCGTAAATACTTTGTTTGGACATAATTCATGATTTTAATGGTTAAGTATCAGTTCCATCATATGCACAGGGAGTTTTTATTTCTTAACGTAAAAGGTAAGAAAAATATTGTTTATAAAAAAGGGGTTTTAAATAATTTTTTTTAGTTGTCACTTGGAGGTAGATTTTTTATTCTAAAAAAGGCAATATAAAACGACGTATTCTTTGTCAGGCTGAGCTTGTCGAAGCCTTTTCTAATAAAACGTCAGTGGTAGTGATTTTAAATGATAATGCGATAGCTTTATTATTTATCCCGATAGTTTTCGGGAGTATCGAGAAGCCTTGTTTAGAATAGATTTATCGATAGGGACTTTATTGATTTTCTTTTTTGCTTGATCAAAAAAGAAACAAAAAAATATTCATGCGCTAATATTATTTGGTATTCATGAATCTTCAATTTCAAGTCTTCACTCCCTCGTCGGTCAAATTAGTTTTCGAATACTAAAAGAAAAGAACTCGCTACGCTCAAACAGCTTTTCTTTTTACGTATTCTTCAAACATTTGACACTCGACTGCGGAAGCTAAGGACACTTGAGCCCCTTTGAAGGATTAGGGATGTTTATAAACGAGGAGTGTCAATCAAGTTTTAACGTAGTCTAGGAAACGATTGACTTCTTCGAATTTTATTGCATGCAGTAGTGCTAGGGTTTTGTCCGTAATTAATTTCCTTAAACTGGTCTTCCCGACGTAGGAGGGAACTCTGCAAGTACTACATAAAGATTGGAAAACTATTTTTTAAGTTTTAGAACTCAGTACACGAATGGATTCGTGCCTTTACTTTGAATATTTTTTTTAGTCGGGTAGTGCGAATAAAAAAGGCACTATTTTTTGCTACTTCCAGATCGGTTCGCCCCGGATAGCAGCGGCAGCCCCGAGAATTGGGTTGCTATTTTTTACAGCCGATACAGAGCGACCGAAGAGAGCTCCTGTAGTGGCCAGTAAAAAAGCAAACTAATGGAGGGCTAAAGCGGAGAGCCGGATAGGGCGCAAAATAATTATTGAAGTTTTTTTATCGCTTATTGCGAATGATTTCGGCTAATAATTTTTTGGCACGAAGGAGTTTGATTTTTACGTTACTCAGCGGTTCATTGATTTTATTGGCGATTTCCTGATAACTCATTTCCTGGAAATAGCGCAACTGAATCACTTCCTGATAATGCGGTTTCAATTCTTTGATGAATTGCAACAATTGCGATAAATTTTGCTCGGTTATCAAATCATCTTCGGCTGACGGGGTAGTGTCGGCAATGTTGTAGGCTTTTTGATCCTCTTTGTCTGTAATTTCTATAAAAAGGCCGGATTTTTTTTTGCGTAACAAATCAATATGCACATTTTTGGCAATGCTGATTAACCAGGTGTTAAATTGGTATTCTGGATTGTAGGTGGCAATTTTGTCGAAGGCTTTCGAGAAAGTCTCAATAGTGATGTCTTCGGCGTTGGTTTCGTTTTCGGTACGTTTCAGCATGAAACCGTAGACTTCACTCCAATAATAATTTAATAAAAAAGTAAAAGCTGCTTGATCACCTTTTTTTGCTTTTTCTATTTGAGCATTTATTTCCAATTGACCGGTTTTGAGAATAAGTTGGTTATAAAGATATTGATTTGTGTGAATATAAGTACCAATTCAACTATAGGAAACCAATATTTTATATCTTTTTCTTTTAATTTGCCTGCCGAAAATCCGATGACAACCCAAGAACACAAATATCGGGTACCAACTAGGCTCAATACCAGAATCCACTGAAATTGAAACGCCAATAATAGTGTTGCCAATATTACAAAAAGCAATTGCGAACTGTAAAAAAGACCCAATAGGAATTGGTCTGTTTTTTTATAATGCTTTGCCGTAGCCACATGTCTTCTTTTTTGGTTGAACCAATCCTTGTATTTGGTTTTTGGTTTTGAATACGTAAAGCTTTCCGGTGCGTAGACAACACTGGTATTTTTTGAATGTGCCGCTTCATTGATGAATAAATCATCATCTCCGGAACGTACCTGAATGTGATTGATAAATCCGTTTACATTAAAAAACTCTTCTTTTTTATACGCCAAGTTTCGACCGACTCCCATATAAGGATGATTTAATTTTGCCCAAGAAAAATATTGTACTGCCGTTAATACCGTTTCAAAACGTATTAATTTGTTTAAAAACGAATTCGCTATTTTTTCATATCCTCCGTATCCCAAGACAATTGTTTTGTGCAAAGTAAATTGAGAACTCATGGCGGTAATCCAATTTTTGGAAGTAGGGTAGCAATCGGCATCCGTAAATAAAAGGTATTCCTTTTTTGCAGCTTTAATACCTAACGTCAGGGCATATTTTTTATTGCCCCAAAAGGCTTCATTGTTGACCACTTTTACCAGACGAATGTTGGTGTATTGTTTCTCGAAGGCTTCAAAAACTTCTAAAGTGTTGTCGCTTGAAGCATCATCAATCAAGACAATTTCAAAATCAGGGTAGTCTTGTTCCGCCAGAAGTGGAATGAATTTTTTTACATTCTCTTCTTCATTTTTGGCACAAACAATTACTGAAATCGGAATTCTTTTAGGTGTTATTTTCTGTGCTTTTGCAAAAGCAAATTTACCAAAAACACCCAAATAATATAAAAGTTGAATCGCAACTACAATAATAAAAAAGTAAAGAATTTGTATAAGCATCAGTGTTTAATGAGTTAGTAACTCCCAAATTTTGGAGAGTGCAAAGGTAATTAGCAATTGTTAATTTTCAATAGCGAAGCACAATTACTTTCTACTTTTATATATTTCTTTTTCAATAAGAATAGAATGTGTGTTTTCTGTTTTTTTTAATGCTGAATTTTAAATTTTCATTAGATTTTCCTTGATTGTTTAGGTGTGTTCTCTAATTTATAACTTAAATAATATTGACTTCTGCTTCTATATGGATGCCAAAGGTTTTAAACACTGTTTCTTGAATATTTTTAGAAACAGCAAGGATTTCTTGTCCCGTTGCATTTCCGTAATTTACCAAAACCAATGCCTGATTTTTGTGAATTCCCGCATCACCAAAACGTTTTCCCTTAAAACCGGCTTGTTCTATGAGCCATCCGGCAGGAACTTTTACTTCGGTTTCTGAAATGTCATAAAATTTCATTTCCGGAAATTGAGAATGAATCTTTTCAAATTCAGATTTCAATACAATCGGATTTTTGAAAAAACTGCCGCTATTCCCTAACTCTTTTGGGTCGGGTAATTTACTTTGTCTAATGGCTACCACGGCATCACTGACGTCTTTTAAAGTAGGAGTGGTAATGTGTTTTTTTGCCAATTCTCCCGCAATGTCTCCATAGGAAGTGTTGATTTTGTGGTTGCGTTTGGTCAGTTTAAAAACGACTGAAGTGATAATATATTGGTCTTTTACATCGTGTTTGAAAATGCTTTCGCGATACCCAAAATTACAGTCTTCTTTTGTGAATGTTTTTGTTTCCTGATTTTTTATCGAAAGCGCTTCACAATACATAAAAGTATCTTTGATTTCCGCGCCATAGGCTCCGATATTTTGTACCGGTGTAGTTCCCACGTTTCCCGGAATTAATGACATGTTCTCTAATCCACCAAAATTTTGGTCAATGGTCCACAGTACAAATTCATGCCAGTTTTCTCCAGCCTGACTTTCTATCCAAACAAAATCTTCATTTTCTTTGATTATCTTTTTTCCTTTAAGGTCAATGTGAATGACAAGCGCTTCGATATCTTGGGTTAAAAGCATGTTGCTACCTCCGCCTAAAATGAATTTTTTTTCCGTTGGATGATCTTTCAAAACGGTTTTCAATTCGGCAATAGCATGTACTGCGACAAATTGTTTGGCCTTGGCTTCAATTCCAAAGGTGTTGTAGTTTTTTAAAGAAAACTGAGTTTGAATTTTCATAAATGAAAAGCTTTTTTGCAGGATTTATTTCGGGTTCAAAAGTAAGAATTATAATTTAGGTTCAGACTTTTTCAATTTAAAGAAGTGTTGTTTTTTAATCTCTTTAGGTTTGATTTATCAAAGCGCTGCTTTGTTTTCTTTTTGCCGCGGATTTAAAAGGTTTTATATCTATGCTTTTTGATTGCTGATTAACTCATGATAATTATCGGCAATGATTTTCATGTTGGTTTTGTAATTCATGTTTTCAACTACATATTTTCGGTTTTCTGCAATCGCCTTATTTCGAATACTTGTGTTTTCGTGTGCCCATTGCAATTCATCCGCCAATTTTTCAGAATCGTCAATCGGAACTAACTGTCCATTCTCACGATGCTTAATCCAACTTTGATTTCCTGGAATGTCGCTCACCAGTGGATAACATTGGCATGCCATGGCTTCAAATAGGGAAGCTGAAAGTCCTTCGGTTACGGGCATACTAATGTAAATATTGGATTGTTGCAGTAGTTTGGGCAATGCTGTGTTGGCAATTCGACCGGTAAAAATCACTTTGTCTTCAATGGCCAGTTCTTTTGCTAAATTTTGAAGATTGGAAAGCCGAATTCCGTCACCCACAATCGTCAAAGAAAAATCAATTCCTTTTTCATTTAAAATGGCGAAGGCTTTTAGGATGCAATTATGCCGGTAAACGGTTTGTAAAGATCGGGTAACTATGGCGGCTATCTTATTGGGATTAGTGTTGGATTCGGAGAAAAGAGATAAGTCTATCCCTTTGGATAAAACCAAGACTTTAGACATGTCGACTCCACTTTTTTTCATTGAAATAGTCATTACGGGTCCCCAAGCATGAATGAGTGTGGCTTTTTTGAAGGCGTATTTTTGAAGTACTTTTTTAAAAGGCAATAAAATCGAATCTTCTGGCCATAAATCGGTTCGGCCCTGTTGAGCGATTGCTATGGGTTTAATTCCTGAAAGTGCCGCAAGAAAACCATAGCTGGTGGTTCGTTCGGCAATAACCATGTCCGGTTTGTGTTGTCGAATTGTTTTTCGAATGGCAATAGGAGCGAAGAGGAATTCCAAAATGCGTTTGAAACGATTTACTTTGGAATTACTTGGTGTTTGGAGTTCCCAGATGCAAATTTCGAAATTTCCAAATTCTTGTAGGCCATTTATCCATGTTATGGCATCGGCTCTGTAGGATTCCCCAAGAAAAAGTATTTTTCTTTTTTGCATCGGCTTAGAATTCTTCGGCTGTAAGCGCCCGATTCATAAAATCAACTAATGGTTTTAACAGGATTAGCTTTTGACTCATTTTAGAAACAAAATCTGGCTCTAAGACTTCTGAAAGGTCAAATTTACAGGAGGTTTCAAAACTTTTTAATTTCAATAATTCAATCGCGGGATGGTCTTTTTCGTAGCCTCTTGGAGGGTTTTTGAGTAGGCTTCTTTCATTTCTGTCAAAATCCCCAAATGCTTTTTTGAAGTTTTTTTCGTTAAGTATAGCTTCTAGATCGTCATGAAAAAAAGCGATTTCTTTGCGTATTTTTTTTAAATCTGCTGCTTCGGGCATGTAAAAACCTCCAGCTATAAAACTGCTTCCTTTTTCAAGGTGCACATAGTACCCCGCGCGATTTAGTCCTTTTGCTCCGGAAGATAGCCAAACGCCAAGGTGTGTTTTGTAGGGTGTTTTGTCTTTTGAAAATCGGATGTCACGGTTGATTCTGAAAGTGCAGTTTTTTACTTCCAGCATTTCCAGGGAAGGATCCAGTGGTTTCATGGCGTCAAGGAAATCCGAAACCAGTTGCTGATAGTCTTTTTTGAAAGCTTCGTATCTTTTTTTGTTTTCTAAAAACCATTCTCTATTGTTATTGGCTTTTAAATCTTCCAGAAATTGTAAAGTGTCTTTTGAAAGCATAGTTTGTCTTTGAATATAGGTAGCATGGCAATTATGGACTACTTAGTGTTTTTGAAATTTAGGGCTTGTTGATGATTGTTTTATTAAAATAATCAAACTAGGGTTTTTGAGAATCCTCAGTGCTCCAACTGATATAGCCGCCATCTAAATTGTAAATGGTTTTGAATCCCATTTCTTGCAATTTATCAGATGCTGCCTTACTTCTTTTTCCGCTTCTGCAATACACAAAAACGGGTTTGTCTTTGTCCAATTTCTCCGCATCTTGTACAAAATGGTCTCCGAGCCAGTCTATGTTCAATGCATTATCGATATGTCCTTCCTTGAATTCTTCGGGAGTGCGTACATCCAGAATTTGTGAATTGGGAGTCGTTTTTATCTTCTCCGCAAAAACTTGTTTGTTTACCGTTTGTATCTTATCCGTTGTTTGTCCTTTGCAGGAAAACAGCATAAAAACAAATAGAATCGAAGTAATTTGGTGAATTTTCATCGGAATTTAAATTTTAAAAATGAAACAAGCTAAGTTAAGTAAAATATGGGTTTTAGTGGCTTTAAAACTTTGATTTTTAAATTACAAGTTGAAAATTTTATACGATTGATGCGTTGATTTGACGATGGTCTCCGTACGTTCCGGATGGGTGTCGGAGATGAAAAGTTGTCCAAAAGTATCGCTATTCACCATTTCGACAATTTTGAGCACCCGACTTTCGTCCAGTTTGTCAAAAATGTCATCCAACAATAAGATAGGTTTTACACCGCTTTGTTTTTTCAAGAATTCAAATTGTGCCAATTTTAAGGCTATTAAAAATGATTTCTGTTGTCCTTGTGAGCCAAACTTTTTTATGGGATGACCATCAATTTCAAACGAAAGGTCATCTTTGTGAATACCAACACTGGTGTAGTGTATGGCTCGGTCTTTGGCAATGTTTTCTTGTAGTAGTGTGGCTAAATCTTTTTCGAATAAATGACTTTCATACACTAATTGAACCGTTTCCTGGGAATCTGTGATGGCATGATGATGTGTGTTGAAAATAGGAATGAAATCAGCAATGAATTCTTTTCTTTTATCGAAAATATAGTGTCCAAAACTATTTAACTGTTCGTTGTAAATAGATAAGGTGTCATTGTCGAACACCTGATTCAGTGCAAAATATTTCAACAAAGCATTGCGCTGACTCATTACTTTTTGATATTGAATCAATTGTTGTAAATAACGAGCGTCCAATTGAGAAATGATACTGTCTATAAATTTTCGGCGGGTTTCGCTACCTTCTATAATTAAATCGCGATCGGCCGGAGAAATAATCACCAAAGGAAGGAATCCGATGTGATCCGAAAATTTGTCATAAGCCTTTCCGTTGCGTTTCAATACTTTCTTTTGTCCTTTCTTTAGACTGCACACAATCTGTTCTGTTCTTTCGTTTTTTTCGAATTCGGCGTCTATCACAAAGAATTCTTCTCCATGTTTGATGTTTTGGACAGCCAGCGGATTGAAATAACTTTTTCCGTATGACAAATGATAAATGGCATCGAGTACGTTGGTTTTACCGATTCCGTTTTTACCGACAAAACAGATGATTTTACCATCAAAATCGAAATTGGCTTCCGAGAAATTCTTGTAATTGAATAAGGATAATTTTTTTAAATACATTTTATGGACTTACTACGGCGGAAAGTTGGTCGTTTCGAATACTTTTTAAGCGGCTGCAAATTATTGAAAATTATCGACAAAATGGAGTTTGAAAATTTTTCAGTCTTAAAAAAAGCAGCATTTACTGGAAATAGTGTGAGTTCCGAAAATATTCCTACGGATAAATATAAAATTCTTGTTTTTTTGCGGATGTTTCAATAAAAATTTTATTTTTGCGGTTCACTAAATTTTAAATTAAATGGCGACTTACAATAAAAGAGGATATAAAGTACCAAAAGAAAAAGAAGTTAAAGATACAGTTGAAGATGTTGTAATTGATGAAAAGGACAGTACGACTGCTGAGGTTTTTTCAAAATTAGATGAAACCGCTTCCAGAACAGAGGATTGGGTAGCTAAAAATCAAAAAATAATTATTGGTATTGTAGGGGCTGTAGCTATATTTACAGTAGGTTATTTAGTGTATCAAAAATTTATTGCTGAGCCTAAACAGGAAGAAGCGGCAAATGAAATGTTTGTGGCCCAACAAAATTTTCAAAAGGCTACAGACGGTGTTGCAAGTGATTCATTATATAAATTGGCATTGAATGGTTCTGAAGGTAAATTCGGATTCGTTAAAATCGCTGATGAATATTCTGGTACTGATGCCGGAAATTTAGCGAACTATTATGCAGGTATGGCGTATTTGAATACTGGAAAATATACGGAAGCTATTGAGTATTTGGGTAAATTCAAATCGGAAGATATGGTTCTTGGAGCTTTGGCAAAAGGAGCAATAGGAGATGCTTATGCTCAAAGTAACCAACCTAAAGAAGCTTTAGAAAATTATATTAAAGCGGCAGAATCTAATAAAAATGATTTTACAACGCCAAGATTCTTGTTGAAAGCAGGAAAAACGGCTTTGGCTTTAGGGAATAAAGAAGAAGCTTTGAAATATTTCACAGATATTAAAGACAATTATGATGCAACTCCAGAGGCTGCTTCAGTTGACGCTTTAATTGGGTTAGCACAATAATAAAAAAATGATTTAAGATTGTTGATTTTAGGTCTAAGATTGTTGATTTGATAAACTATCTTTAACTTCTAAAATCAAAAAATTAAAATCAAAAATATACAAGCAAATGGCAACCGAAAATAAAAATTTATCCGTTTATGAAAAAAGCACAGTTCCTAATGCGAAAGATTTTCGTTTTGGAATAGTGGTGTCTGAATGGAATGAAGTAATTACGGAAGGTTTGTATAAAGGAGCGCTTGAAGCTTTTTTAGAAAATGAAGTTCCTGCCAATCATATTGTGCGTTGGAATGTTCCGGGAAGTTTTGAATTGGTATACGGATGCAAAAAAATGCTGCAAACCCAAAAGGTGGATGCCGTAATTGCGATTGGTTGTGTGATTCAAGGGCAAACCAAACATTTTGATTTTGTTTGTGAAGGTGTAACGCAAGGAATAAAAGATTTGAATGTACAAACCGATATTCCGGTTATCTTTTGTGTTCTTACTGATAACACGATGCAACAATCCATTGACAGAAGTGGAGGAATTCACGGAAACAAAGGGACTGAAGCGGCAATAGCTGCCATTAAGATGGCTTATATTCGCCAACAGGCTTCTTTGGCACATGATTACAAGACGCCGCCATTATTGTGTTCGGGTCAATTGCAAATTGAAGATTTACCGTTAAAATTAGAAGAATAAAAAGTAAATATTTAAAAATGAAGCCTATACTGTTCTAAAAATAGTATAGGCTTTTTTTTGTTTTATTTATGACTGAACTCATTACAAAACCCAGTAGAAATTCATTAAATTTGTACACCTTGTTACAAATAACAACTTCAACTTTTAATTTAAAATATTTTAATGTCGAGTATCATTCAATTACTTCCTGATCATGTTGCTAATCAAATTGCTGCCGGTGAAGTGGTGCAAAGACCCGCTTCGGTTGTAAAGGAACTGATGGAAAATGCGGTAGATGCCAAAGCAACCGATATTAAATTAGTTATAAAAGATGCCGGAAAATCTCTAGTTCAGGTTATTGATAATGGGTTAGGTATGAACGTCACTGATGCCCGTTTGTGTTTTGAACGTCACGCCACTTCTAAAATCCGTCATGCCGAAGATTTATTTTCGTTACATACCAAAGGGTTTCGTGGAGAAGCTTTGGCTTCTATTGCCGCAATTGCGCATGTGGAGATGAAAACCAAACAAGATCAAGAAGAATTAGGATCGCAAATTATTATTGAAGGCAGTAAATTTGTTTCACAAGAAGCGTCCGTTTTACCTAAAGGAACATCATTTGCGGTAAAGAACTTGTTTTTTAATATTCCAGCCCGTCGTAATTTCTTGAAGTCGGATACGGTAGAATACCGCCATATTATAGATGAGTTTCAACGCGTGGCTTTGGCACATGCCAATATTCATTTTACGTTTTATCATAATGGAAGTGAAATGTTCAATTTGCCGGCTTCCAGTTTAAGACAAAGAGTAGTCAATATTTTTTCGGGTAAAACCAATGAAAAATTAGTTCCCGTAGAGGAAGAAACGGAAATTGTTACCATAAAAGGTTTCGTGGGAAAACCTGAATTTGCCAAAAAAAATCGCAGTGAACAGTTCTTCTTCGTCAATGATCGTTTTATAAAAAGTGGCTATTTGCATCATGCCGTTATGGCGGCTTATGACGGAATTTTGAAAGATGGGGCACAGCCGAGTTATTTTTTATATTTATCGGTGCCACCCAATACGATTGATATAAATATACATCCTACCAAAACCGAGATTAAGTTTGATGATGAACAGGCTTTGTATGCGATTCTAAGAGCAGCTATCAAGCATAGTTTGGGTCAGTTTAATGTCGCTCCCGTTTTGGATTTTGATCGGGATGCCAATTTAGATACGCCTTATCATTATAAAGATGTTGAAGGGGCGATACCTACGATTCAAGTAGACGGAAACTTCAACCCTTTTTCGGACGATAAAGTCAATAAACATTATTCGAATTATAAAAAACCGGAACCTACTGCCAGTTGGGAAAGTTTGTATGTTGGTCTAAAACACGATACTGAGGTAATTACGGATATGGGTGATTTTTCTTTTGAAAGTGAAGAGGTAACAGGCTCTTTGTTTAATGAAGAAGAAGTAGAACACGCCGTTCAAAATACTTACCAAATTCACAAAAAATATATTGTTTCGCCAATCAAATCAGGAATGGTTATTGTGGACCAACAGCGGGCACATCAGCGGGTGTTGTATGAACAATTTTTGATGAATATGACGATGCATCAAGCTTCCAGTCAGCAATTGTTGTTTCCGCTGGATTTGTTTTTTTCGACAACCGAATTGGAATTGATAGAAGAATTAAAACTGTCGTTGGTTAATACCGGTTTTGTTTTCGACGAAACGGCTCACGATCATGTGGTCATTTCCGGAATTCCGGTAAATGTCACCGAAAGTGAAGTTTCACTGGTGCTAGAACAGTTATTGAGTGATTTGCAGGATGGAATCCCAAATAGCAGTTTTAGTCAAAATGATGTGATTGCCAAATCCATGGCCAAAAGTTTAGCAGTCAAAACAGGGACTGCGTTAACAATTAAAGAACAGGAAAACTTGGTCAACGGGCTTTTTGCCTGTAAAGATCCCAATGTGTCTCCTTTTCAAAAACCTACTTTCATCACGATGCGTGTGGAAGATATAGATAAAAAATTTGCAGTATGAGAAACGTAACCGAAACGGTAAAACAATTAATAATTATAAACATCCTATTTTTTATAGGAACTCAAATAGTGGGAGATGCAGCTTACAAAATGTTGGCGATGTATTTTCCGGAAAATAAGGATTTTCAGTTTTGGCAACCCATTTCCCATATGTTCATGCATGGTGGATTTATGCATATTTTCTTCAATATGTTTGCCCTGTATTCTTTTGGTTCTGCTCTAGAACATTTTTGGGGTAGCCAGAAGTTTTTATTCTTTTATATCTCCTGCGGATTGGGAGCGGCCTTATTGCATACCGGTATAAATTACTATTTCTTTACGGAAGGGATGGATACCATAGTGGCTAATGGATTTACAAAAGCTGAGGTTTTGAATCTTCTGAATGAAGGTAAAATCAATACACAGTGGCAAGAGATTTTGACAGTTTCCCAGTTTCAAAATTTTATCAGTGCTTATAGTGGTGTGGTCGTTGGTGCTTCAGGTGCCATCTATGGAGTGATTGTCGCTTTTGCCTTTATGTTTCCTAATGCAGAGTTGGCTTTGATGTTCATTCCTGTACCCATAAAAGCCAAATATTTTGTTCCAGGCTTAGTTTTGGTAGATTTGTATTTAGGAGTTTCAGGACAGTCTATTTTTGGTAGCGGCGGCCCTGGAATTGCTCATTTCGCACACGTTGGTGGGGCTTTGTTTGGTTTCTTGATTATGTGGTATTGGAAGAAAAATCAATTTAACGATAACCGTTGGAATTAAAAGAATATTGAATGAATTGTTTTGATTGTAAATTCTAAATTTAACGCATGAATATTTTAGATGACTTGAAGTTACAGTACAAATTTGGTGGAATTGCCCAAAGATTGATTTATTGGAATGTAGCTTGTTTTTTGATTTCGTTGCTATTATTCTATCAATTTGATAGGGGGAATTTTAATTTCCCCAGTTGGATAGCACTTTCGACGACTCCTTCCGATTTTGTTATTAAACCTTGGACGTTTTTGACCTATGCTTTTTTTCACAATGGGTTTTGGCATTTGGTTTTTAATATGATTGTTTTAAACTTTTCAAGTACTTTGTTTTTAACCTATTTTACTCAAAAGCAATTTTTAGGAGTCTATTTTTTGAGTTCTATTTTTGCAGGGATGGTTTTTGTTTCTAGTTATTTTTTAATGGATATGGGGGCTGCTAATATTGTGGGAGCTTCTGCAGCCATTATGGGCGTACTTGTTGCAGTTACAACTTATCAACCCTTAATGAATGTGCGTTTGCTGCTAATCGGTAACGTGAAATTATGGCATATCACCGCCGTGATTATTATACTGGATTTAATGCAATTTCGATTGGAAAACACAGGAGGTCATATTTCTCATTTGGCAGGAGCTGCCTTTGGTTTTGTCTATATTAATTTACTTCAAAATGGAACGGATTTGAGTAAAATAGTTTCAGGTGTAATGGACTTCTTTACTAATTTGTTTAAAAAATCCCCATCGACACCTTTCAAAAAAGTGCATAAAAATTATAGTAAACCTAATGAGAAAAGTGCATCCAAAATTGTGACAAAGGATAAATCGCAACAACAGATTGATGAGATTTTAGATAAAATCAGTCAATCGGGTTATGATAGTTTAACAAAAGAAGAAAAAGAGTTTTTATTTAAAGTAGGAAAATAAATAGTTATATTCGTTTTTTTGAAATATAACAGTAATTGTAACGTTGTTGTTGTGACCAACAATCATTAATAAACAATAATATGAAAAACCTTTCGTGGTTCAATAAAGTGATGTTTATTTTAAATGTTGTACTTGCTATACTCACCTTTGTTGCTTATCTCTTGCCTTTTTTGGCTCCAAAATTATTTCCTATTTTATCGGTTTTGACTCTTTTTATGCCGTTGTTT
>JALRGT010000159.1 GCA_023259675.1 Flavobacterium sp. | reverse complement strand
TGCAATAGATAAATTAATTGATAATGTTGATCCAAATCAAGTATTAGATTTGATGAATTGAATATAGTCAAGTAGTTACGCTTATAAACTTCATAACTTAATTGGTTAATTGTTTTTCATTTAACACTTAAGCGTAATGCACGGTTGGTTCCGGCTTGACAAAAGGTCTCATAGCTCAGCAGGTTAGAGCAACTGACTCATAATCAGTAGGTCGTAGGTTCGAGCCCTACTGGGACCACAAATTAAAATTACAACCTTATGAAAGCAAAACTAGAATTTAATTTACCAGACGAAGAGTTTGAGTTTAGGTGTATCTCAGATGGGATTAAATGGTATACTGCTGTTTGGTCAATGGACAATTGGCTAAGAGATAAAATAAAGCACGCAGAAATAAACGAAGCGGACGAAACTATAAAAGCGTTTGAACTATGCCGCAGAATGCTTGAAGAGAAAATGGAAAACAACGGCTTATACTTTAATAATTACTAAATGACACCAGAAAGAAAAGAACAAATGATTGAGTATTACCAGTACATGTTGAACACCGCTAAGTCTGATCAAGACAGGTATTACTTTGCTGAGATGCTTGAGTTCATGACTAACGGTACTAAACCAAGTTTTAATTCAGAGGGCTTAGAAAGAAAAACACCTATTGT
>JALRGT010000158.1 GCA_023259675.1 Flavobacterium sp. | reverse complement strand
AGAAGGTTTGAATCTAAAGTTTAGAAAAAAAATTAATTTTACTAGACCAACTGTCAATAGAATGAACATTACAGAAATCCAAAAATCAAAAATCAACAGTATTGATTTTGACACGCTAGCTTTTGGACAAACTTTTACAGATCATATGCTGATTTGTCGATACCGAGAAGGAAAATGGCAAACCCCAGAAATTACTCCCTACCAACCGCTTACACTTGATCCTTCTTCCAGCGTCTTTCATTACGGTCAAGCAATTTTTGAAGGAATGAAAGCCTATAAGGACGATCAAGGGGAAACCTGGCTGTTTCGACCAGAAGAAAACTTTAAACGCTTTAATCGATCTTCTAAAAGACTTCAAATTCCTGAATTTCCTGAATCCTATTTTTTTGAAGGCTTAAATAAATTATTGTACTTGGACAATCAGTGGATCAAGTCCGGTGAAGGGAACTCCCTTTATATTCGACCTGTAGTTTTTGCTAGTCAAGCCAGTGTACAAGCTTCGGCGGCTAATGAATACATTTTTATGATAATTTGCGCCCCTGTTAAATCATATTATTCAGGCAGTGAAATCAATGTAGTGATTGCTGAAGAGTTCAGCCGTGCAGCAAATGGTGGGGTAGGTTTTGCAAAAGCCGCTGGAAACTATGCAGCTCAATT
>JALRGT010000157.1 GCA_023259675.1 Flavobacterium sp. | reverse complement strand
AATTATTTCTATACCATTATTATTAAGTTTTTTAGCGTTACCAATACCTGAAACTTGAAGTATCTGAGGTGAACCAATAGCGCCAGCTGACAATATAACTTCTTTATTAGCTTTAACGGAAATAATTTTATCTCCTTGATAATAATTTGCACCTATTGCTTTTTTTCCTTCAAAATTTATTTTTTGAATATGAGCTTTAACCACTATTTTTAAATTAGGTCTTTTTTTTGCAGGATTTAAATAATATTTTGAAACACTTGCTCTTTCACCTTTATGAATAGTTACATCATACATTCCAAAACCCTCTTGTTCTTTACCATTCATGTCATTATTTATTTTGTAACCAGCCTCACCAGCAGAGTCGACAAACGCTTTAAATAAAGGATTTTTATTTTTAGATTGATTAACAGGCAATATTCCACTGCCTCCTCGGTATTCGTTTTCTCCTTCAGACCATGTTTCAATTTTTTTAAAATATGGAAGTACTTTTTCATACGACCAATCATCCAATCCAAAAGATGCCCATCTTTGATAATCATTTGGATTGCCTCTGACAAAAACCATTCCATTATGAGCGGAACATCCACCAATCATTTTTCCTCTTGGACAAAATAATTTTCTATTATGTAAATGAGGTTCTGGTTCTGAATAATATTTGTAATTATATTTTG
>JALRGT010000156.1 GCA_023259675.1 Flavobacterium sp. | reverse complement strand
CGATCATCTCTCGTCAGGGCCATGCGCAAAGCGCGACCAAAAGCCTTGAAAACCGTCTCCGCCTGATGGTGGGCGTTCTCGCCCCGCAGGTTGTCCACATGCAAAGTCACCAACGCGTGATTGACAAAACCCTGGAAAAACTCAAATGCCAACTGGGTGTCAAACGCCCCCACCATGCCGCTTTTGAAAGGCACGTGCATGGTCAAACCTGGGCGCCCTGAAAAGTCCACGACCACCCGGGACAAGGCTTCGTCCAGCGGCACATAGGCATGGCCATAGCGCTGGATGCCACGCTTCTCACCCAAGGCTTTGGAAACAGCTTGCCCCAGAGCAATACCCACATCTTCAACCGTGTGGTGGCCATCGATGTGCAAATCGCCTTTGGCAACCACGCTCATGTCGATCAACCCGTGACGCGCAATTTGGTCCAACATGTGGTCAAAAAAACCAATGCCAGTGGAGATGTCGGAGACGCCCGTGCCGTCTAAGTTGACGCGCACAGAGATTTGGGTCTCGAGCGTGTTGCGGGTGATATCTGCTTGCCGCATGTGGGAGCGCGCAAAAGGCGCGTTAGTGAGAAATAAACAGAGATTCGGTCGCGGCATAATACCATCGCAGGCCGCGCACTCGGGCGCCACCATGGTCCTGCCCCCTAATTTATGAGCCGATTTTGGAG
>JALRGT010000155.1 GCA_023259675.1 Flavobacterium sp. | reverse complement strand
TCACTTTTTTATAAGGACTCGCACAAAAATAGGCTAAACAATTCCTAAAACAAATCTCTTTTTTATCAATTTTAACATTGTCATCAGTGTAAAAATACTAATTTCGTGAACTAATTTTTAAAAAAAATAAAAATGGATTTAATGGGAATGATGGGGAAATTAAAAGAAACCCAAAACAAAATTGAAGCTACAAAAAAACGTTTAGACACTGTACTTGTTGACGAACAAAGCACTGACGGTTTATTGAAAGTAACAATTACTGCCAACAGAACAATAAAATCGATTTCAATAGCTGATGAATTATTGGAAGATAAAGAACAATTGGAAGATTATATGATTTTAGTACTTAACAAAGCGATTGAAAAAGCAACTAAAGTAAATGAAGCGGAGCTGGATGCTGTAGCAAAAATGGATATGCCAATGATTCCGGGGATGGACAATTTGTTTAAATAAAGTTAAACGTTAGGGGTTATAAGTTATTTGTTTTAAGAAACGTATAACTTATAACCCCTAACTTATAACTTCGCTAATGTCTCCAAAACATAAGTATGCATTACTTCGCGGTAATCCAAATGCGTTACAATACGTAACTTTCGATTACCAATAGCACTGATTGAAATGTTTTTCTGCTTCAGTTTTTCTATAAAAACCTCGTCTTTATATTCCGGAGCCAAAG
>JALRGT010000154.1 GCA_023259675.1 Flavobacterium sp. | reverse complement strand
ACCGGCTTCGAATTTGGTTTTCCTTATTGATGTGTCGGGTTCCATGAGTGATCCTAACAAATTGCCTTTATTGAAACAATCCATGAAAATTTTGGTAAACGAATTAAGAAAAGAAGACAAAGTGGCTATGGTAGTTTATGCCGGAGCAGCAGGAATGGTTTTACCTCCAACATCGGGAGATCAAAAACAAACTATTATTGATGCTTTGGACAATTTGAATGCGGGAGGAAGTACTGCAGGTGGAGCAGGAATTGAATTGGCTTATAAAACTGCCGTAGCCAACTTTATCAAAGGAGGAAACAACCGTGTGATTCTGGCTACCGATGGTGATTTTAATGTAGGCAGCAGTTCTAACAAAGACATGGAAACGTTGATTGAAGAAAAAAGAAAATCAGGTGTATTCCTAACTTGTCTGGGCTATGGAATGGGAAATTACAAAGACAGCAAAATGGAAATTCTGGCCAATAAAGGCAATGGAAACTATGCCTATATCGACAACATTCAGGAAGCCAATCGCTTTTTAGGAAAAGAATTCAAAGGTTCGATGTTTGCCATCGCCAAAGATGTAAAAATCCAAATCGAATTCAATCCAAAACATGTGCAATCTTACCGATTAATTGGTTATGAAAATCGAAAATTACGTCCCGAAGATTTTAAAAATGACGCCATCGATGCAG
>JALRGT010000153.1 GCA_023259675.1 Flavobacterium sp. | reverse complement strand
TAATTACTTATGACGGTAGTTATCGATTGGGTTGTAAAGGAGTTTTGTATATTTTGATAGAGCCTTTTTCAATTTCGGAGACCAATTATGAACGCATCCAAAAGGAGTTAAAAGAAAGAAAAACATTTGAAATGACTTCTTTTTTTCAAAATGAATATTCAGAAAGTCAAGACTTTGGTTCTGTTTTAGCGCTTTCTACTCATGAACAACTTACTTTTAGAACTGATTTTGTTCCAGACGAAAATTTGGCGCAGTTCAAACAAAGTTTTTCAGCAATCAGGCAGTTGGTTATTTTTGGTGCAGAACATGATGCCATTGCTTTGTGCACTGCAGCCTCACAAATAGGGTGGGAGGTTCGCATGGTAGCCTCACCAAGAGATTCAAGAGCTATCGAAATTTTTCCAGGTGTTCAACATATTTCTTATTTAGACCCTGAAATGCCTATTGATTTTATAATTGATGAGCAAACGGCTATCGTTTTAATGAATCATAATTATGCCCGAGATTTTCATTTTCTGTTAAAGATACACTATCAAAGTGCTTTTTATATTGGAGTATTAGGTTCTACTCAACGCCGAGAAAAATTACTGCATGATGTAATGGAATACAATCCCGAATTAGCACTGGATTTTATGGAAAACATCTACAGTCCGGCTGGAATTAACATTGGTGCTATTACACCACAAGAA
>JALRGT010000152.1 GCA_023259675.1 Flavobacterium sp. | reverse complement strand
GAAAAACTTTCATCTGAAAAAAGTAATGTTAAGTTTAATAATAAATTAGATGCTTCTAAAAGTATTTCAATTTTAGACTATTTGTATTATTACAATGGTGGTGGAGTAGCTTTAGGAGATATTAATAATGATGGATTAGTTGATATTTATTTTACATCTAATCAGGGAAAAAATAAATTATATCTCAACAAAGGAGGGAATGTTTTTGAAGATATTTCCGTAAAAGCAGGAGTAGAAGGGGAAAGTGACTGGGAAACGGGTTCTATTATGGCTGATGTCAATGGAGATGGCTATTTAGATATTTATGTTTGTGCGGTCGTTGGTATTAATGGTTTTGAAGGTCATAACGAATTGTATATTAATAATGGAGATAATACGTTTACCGAAAGTGCCGCCGAATATGGTTTGGATATTGATAATTATAGCAGTTCAGTGGCTTTCTTTGATTATGATAATGACGGCGATTTAGACATGTATTTATTAAATCACGCAATACACTCCGAATTATCTTATGGTAAAGCAGAAATTCGAAATAAAAGAAATTATGAAAGTGGTGATAAATTATTTAGAAATGATGCTGGTAAATTTGTTGATGTAAGTGAGCAAGCAGGAATTTTTGGAGGAGCGAATGGATACGGTTTAGGAATTGCAGTTTCTGATTTTAATTTGGATGGTAATCAAGACATTTATA
>JALRGT010000151.1 GCA_023259675.1 Flavobacterium sp. | reverse complement strand
AGATAGGCTTAATTTTTTGTAAATAAGCCACATTTATCAACGTTTTTTGATAAAAAAAGTGAAAAAAACCAGCAAAATAGGGTATTACTTGCCGATACAAAAATCGTTGAAAATACTACCTAATATCTCCTCTACATCAACTTTTCCTACGATCATACCCAAATTTCTTGTAGCTAATCTTAAATCTTCTGCTGCTTTATCAAAATCTTCTATTTCTTTTTTTTGATTAAAGTTATTCAAATGATCTAAACACTGTTCCAAATGTTGTCTGTGTCTTTCTCTAGTAATTAAAATATCATCACCAGTTATAAATTTATTTTTTAAATTATTTTTTATTTTTGAAATTAGTTCATCAATATTTTTATTTTCTTTAATTGAGATTAAAACATGATTTATATTTTTTATTTCTGGATCAATTTCTTTTTCTAAAAGATCAGACTTGTTTATAACCAAAATTGCATTTTCATCTAATAAACCTTTCAAAACATCAGTAAAATCAGGGCTTTTTGCGTCTACCACTACAAGCTTTAAATCTGCTTCTTCAGCCCTATTTAAAGATAATTTAATACCTTTTTTTTCTATCTCATCTTTAGATTCTCTTATTCCTGCAGTGTCAGATATTATTACGGGATAACCATCTATATTAAGATGAGTTTCTATAACATCTCTTGTAGTACCAGCTATTTCAGAAAC
>JALRGT010000150.1 GCA_023259675.1 Flavobacterium sp. | reverse complement strand
AGATTTCCCTTCTTCTAGAAATGGATAATAATCAAAAACAGCTTCATTTGTTTTAGCTAAAAATGCTTCAGCCGTTGTTTTTGCAGGAGAAAAAGTACTTGACTCGATGGCTAATCCTGCAATAGCTATTTTGAGGGTACTCTTATTATCTCCCTCATTTTTACATGTATTTAATAATAGTAGCAATACTAAAAAGAGAGTTAATTTTATTATCCAATTTATCATGTAGTTTAAATTTTACTAAAGATAGCGACTTTCTATACATTGATTTTAATACCATGATTACAAATCATTTCAATGATAATTTCCTATCTTAAATTTTTAATAACTCTTCTAATTTTAATTTATGAAAAAGGTAGTGTATTGGTCTATTGTTGCAGCTTTGGCTGGTCTCTTATTTGGTTTCGATACCGTTGTAATTTCTGGAGCGGATAAAAAATTACAATCCTTATGGCAGTCGTCAGATAGTTTTCACGGATTTATTGTTATGGCAATGGCCCTTTGGGGAACAGTTGCTGGAGCTTTTATTGGGGCTGTTCCTACACAACGATTTGGCCGCAAAAAAACTCTTTTTAGTATCGGAATTTTATATACGCTATCAGCCCTAGGTTCCGCTTTTGCCAATGACCCCTACACTTTTGCCGCCTTTCGATTTATTGGTGGTTTAGGCGTTGGGATTTCAACAATAGCTGCACCAGCATATAT
>JALRGT010000014.1 GCA_023259675.1 Flavobacterium sp. | reverse complement strand
GTATTTACAAACAGAACCTTACTTTTTCTCTAAAATAACAGGTAATGAATATATTCAATTATTATGTAATGCTAGAAATGTTACCTCTCCAGATTTAAAAGAAAAAAATATTTTTGATTTACCATTGAATGAATATGCATTAAAATACTCAACAGGAATGAGAAAAAAACTCGCATTTACAGCAATATTATTACAAGAAAATAAATTATTCATTTTAGACGAGCCATTTAATGGTGTTGATATTCACAGTAATATAATAATTACCGAAATAATTCAAAAATTGAAAGAAATGGGAAAATCAATTATAATTTCTTCTCACATTTTTTCGACACTAAATGATACTTGCGATGAAATATTTTTATTGAAAAAAGGACAAATAATCAAGAGAGTATTGAAAAAAGAATTTAACACTTTAGAAAGTGAAATGAAAGAGTTTACAATTGGGAATAAAATCGAAAAACTGAATCTAAAATAAAAAACGGCTGGTAATCGAGTAGACGGCTCCGCCCCTAATGGAATGGAGTGCGCCTCTCACACCACCGAGCGTACGGGTCACGTACTCGGCGGTTCGCAAAGTGATGGGTTGAGTTCGACATAAACATCGGTTAAAGATTGATAGCCTTTTTGTCTTAAGCGTTTTAAAGTAATGGTAGTACTCAAAATAGGACTCTGTGCAATTGCCCAACCGTCTTTACGAGTGCGACTAAAAACATAGGCATGGTCTGGGTCAACTCCCAATCGAATCAGGTTTTTCCTTTTCCTCTCAGGTTTTGACAAATCAATAAAAGATACAAATACGTCTATAAATCGTACTTGATTATCAGCACTTATAGTGTCTTCTAAACTCGAAAAACGAAGCTGGTAACAGGAAATTCCTTCTATATGTTGCATTACTAAAAATACGAAAAATCTGCTTTTTACACAACTATATTCTTATATTTGTTTCTAATCAAACGGCGGTTTTTTCACAGACTGACGTTCTATACCATTACAGTTCAACAATGAAAAATTTAATTAATTACATACAATCAAGAATTATTTTAACTCAAAACGAGATTGATTTAATCAAAAAATATTTTGTTTCTGAAGAAATTCCGGCTCAAACGACTCTTTTAAAAGCTGGAAAAGTAGAACGATATATTTATTTCTTAGATACTGGAATTGTAAAAGGATTTCAAAATATTGATGGAAAAATTGTGGTGCAACACCTTGTAGCGGAACAAGATTTTTTCACATCGTTAGATAGTTTTATGACAGAAACACCTACATTAGATTATTATGAAACAATTACAGATTGTAGTCTTATAAAAATATCAAAACCTGATTTTGATATTTTACAGAAAGAAACAGAATTCTGGGCAATATTTGTCAAAGAAGTAACCAATGAACATTTGAGTTGTAAATTAGAACGTGTCAAAGACTTTCAAATTCTTACTGCAAAAGAGCGTTACCTAAAATTTGTAAACCAACATCCAAAATTGGCTTTAAATGTTTCTATAGATAATATTGCGTCTTTTTTAGGAATGGAACCACAATCTTTGAGTCGTATTAGAAAACAAATTGCTTTCTAACATATGTTATTTTTAAACCCTTAAAAGAGGTTGAAATTTGCTCAAACAAAAATTTTAATTTTATGAGCGACGAAATTTCATTAGTAACAGGCGGAAACGGACATTTAGGGAATAACTTAATTAGATTATTACTTTCGGAAAATATAAAAGTAAGAACGACTGTCAGACATATCAATAACACTGAACCATTTAAAGGGTTGGACTGTGAAGTTGTACAAGCTGATATTACGGATAGGAAATCTCTAAGAAAAGCGTTTGAAGGAATTACTAATCTATATGCTGTGGCTGCTAATTTCAGTATGTGGGCTAAAAACCCCAAAACGGAAATTTATGATAACAATATGCAAGGAACTCAAAATGTGTTCGATATTGCAAAAGAATGCGGCATCAAAAATATCGTTTATGTAAGTTCAGTAGCCAGTTTAGATTTTACGAAGCTACCGGCAAGTGTAGACAATGGATACAATAAAGACAGAAGAAATTGGTATTATAATTCTAAAAATGACTCAGATAAGCTAGCAATGGAATTGGGAAAGAAATATGGCATCAGAACTGTTCTGGTTTTACCTTCTGCTATGATTGGGTCTAAAGCTTATAAATTAAGTTATACGAACAACCTTGTTTTACAAATTTTGAATGGAGAAATACCAGTAGACACTAATGTAACTTTAAATTGGGTAGATGTAAAGGATGTAGCCTTAGGAACCTATAATGCAATGGAAAAAGGTAGAGATAGCGAAAGATATATTTTATCTAACGAGAAACATACAACATTGCAAGAAAGTGTAAAAATTGCATCGGACTTATATCCTGAACTAAAATTAAAAATGCCTAAAAAAGTACCAAAATGTTTATTGTACTCTGTTGCAGGTTTAATGGAATTTAGTAGTAAACTCACCGGAAAAGAACCTCTATTGCAGAGACATTACTTAGATATGTTCTATGATTTAAAACAAGATTACGATATTAGTAAATCAAAGGAAGAATTAGGCTACAATCCTAAACCTTCTAAAATGGCATTGGAAAATGCTCTGAAATACCTGAAAAATGAATGGAAAGATAAAAAAATGGCATAGAACAATGTATAAAAGCAATAGCGGTTTGGGCGTAAACTCGAACCGCTGAAAGTTGGTTTTGTATTTAGAAAATTGTGTCTAACCAAAAAATCCTGCATCTTTAATCACCAACCTCGCCAAGTGCCAGAACGTTATCTAAAAAAAGTAATGCTTAAAAAAGCAAGTAGACTAAAAATAAATGGACAGGAATCTAATCCAAATCGAAACGGAAATCTATAATAAATGTGCGCTTGCTATTTCAGAATTTAAAATAGAAATCGAAAGCAAAGAATATTATGCCTGCCAATTTAAACTAAATGGATGCAGCATAATTAGTCGTAACTCTAAAATAACGCCAACTAAAACAGGGCAATTCGTGACCTTCTGGAAACGAAACCCAAACGGCCCTATTGAACCTTTTAGCGAAACCGACCCAATTGATTTTTATATTGTGAACGTAAGGACTGAAAATAACTTTGGTCAATTTGTTTTCCCTAAATCGGTTCTTATCGAAAAAGGAATACTCTCAACCGACAGAAAAGAAGGAAAAAGAGCTTTCCGTGTTTATGCAAGTTGGGACATCGCAAAAAACAAACAGGCAGAACGAACTCAAAAATGGCAGCTGAATTACTTTTTCGAAATTGGTGTAATGACTGATCTTATAAAAGTGAATGAATTATATACCATAAATTAAAAACGCAGAGGCATACTAGTATGATACTCGAACTCAAAAACAATTACTACAATCGTTATGTGATTTCTCCTGCGTCGAAATGACACTGTGTGCAAAAACAATTTACGAATATGTGGTACATCTTTTTACAGCCTATTTGTATGCAATAACCGCGCTTGTAGGTCCTGCTAACGGGAGTATTGACGTAGATTTGAATCCTACCGCTTTCACCCATTTATTGAAATCTGCAAACGTATAATCAAATCCAGATCCTGTTTCAATCAGCATGTTAATACTCATCATCAATCCGAAAGCATTTTTATTTCTATCTTCATCAATAATGTTTTCAATTGCAATAAATACACCTCCATCCGGCAAAGCATCATAGGCTTTCTTTATGAGCATCATTTTAGTTCCTTCATCCCAATCATGCAAAATATTCCCCATCGTTACAATATCAGCTTTCGGGAATTCATCCGTAAAGAAATCTCCTTGGGCCGTTTTAACGCGCTCTTGAAGTTGGAATTGTTGTATGGTTTCGTCGGCAACTGGAGCAACCGGAGGCAAATCCCAAGTGATACAATTAATTTGAGGATGATGTTTAGCAATCATCAACGACAGCAAACCTGCAGAACCACCTATATCTAGTACTGTTTTAGCTTTCGAAAAATCAAATTTTTGGGCCAAAGCCATAAAACTTCCCATCTGGATGCCACTCATAGCATGTATAAATTCCTTTAACCGATCTGAATCCTCATATATTTTTTTGAAAATATTGTCTCCTTGTTTGGCTTCATTTTGCGGATACCCCGTAAGTAATCCTGCTTCTAGATTACCCCAAAAACCATATAGTCGATTGTTCAACATTTCGAGCATTCCGCCAATGTAGGATGGTTTCTTTTTATCTAAAAAAAAGTCGGTATCCAAACCGTTGGAGTATTTCGCTGTTTCTAAAATCCCTTCTCTATTTAAAAAACCAAAAGTGGTCAGCGCATCTAAATAATCATATACATTTCTATCGGTGCTTTTAAAATTTAAATGCGCTTTGATTTCACTTGCCGTCATTGATTTTTGTTCTGCCAATGTCGTGAAGAGTTGAAATTTTACGGCACTCAGAAGAATTTTTGAAGCCCAAAAACCGGTCCCAATTTGCATGATACTTTCCGGAGAAGGTTGATTTACGTGATTTCCCATTTTGCTTTATTGATTTTTAGCACCTACTCTAGTCCGGTTTTCGGTATACCCGTTTTTCTTGAAATGTTATTTTTATTCCGATTTAAATTTTAGATACTTTCAAAAAAGAGTTGAACGCAATTAATTCTTCCCCTTAGTTATCATTTGAATAAATGTACTATTTTTTCTAATAAACACAAAAAGTAATTGAATTGGCATTCAATGATAGCTTTACACTAAATAAAAATTTAATTTATCCGATAAATCGGGACTCATATCTTTGTTAAAGTCTAAGATAGCTGAAATACTTCTTTTTGAAATAGTATCAATGGAGCGCAAACCTTAATCTATATCGGTATCAAAACCTTTTTTGTCTCTTAAAAACAAACGGTATTGCCAAATAAAATGTTAATTTTACATAATCACAACTGTCACAGGTGATTAATAAAAACTCCTGTTCGAATATCCTTATATGGATAAGTCGAGAACCGTTTTTAATGTATTTTTTCTTGTTTCCGCTATTTCACAAGTTGAATGCTACAAATTGAAGAAAATCATCATTAAAACTAATTTACAACCAAAATGTAAATTAAATATTCCTTTTTGAAAGTTACTGGTATTACCTAATATTAAAATAACTTTTATCCCATGAAAAATATAATTATACTTTTTATCTGTGCCACATTTACGGGATGCGGCCCTACTTATTATGCGCCCAACACCCAAAATGTCCCCATAATGGAGAATCAAGGGCAAACCAATTTGTCTATTGGTCTCAACTCTTCTCAATTTACCGAAGGGGTTGAATTACAAGGTGCTTATGGATTGACAGACAATTTAGCTTTACAGCTTAATACTGATTGGGTCAAATCCTCTGAAGGCTTCTCAAATGGTTCGGGAAATTTTGTGGAATTAGGAGCTGGTTATTATAAAAATGTATCCAAACACTTTATTTTTGAAACCTATGGCTTATTGGGTTTAGGTAGCTTGAAATATAAAGAAACTGAAGAAATTAAAGCTAATTTTGTTCGTTATGGTTTACAACCTAGTTTCAGTTTTAATAGCAATTACTTTAGCGCTTCTTTATCCGGAAGATTAGTGAACTTAAATTACACTTCTGTTAGCGGTACCCATAACGATGTTGCATATTTAAAAGCCAATAATTCTTATTGGATCATAGAACCTGCTATAACTCTGCAAGGAGGTTTTGAGGATTTTAAATTAATGCTACAATTTCAGATAAGTGAAAATCTCACAGATCATAATTTTAGCCAAGAATATGTGCTGATATCCCTAGCTTTGAAATTTAACATAAATCCGGAAAAAAATTAGGAAGACTTGTATCAGTTTAACAAAGTTTCCTTTTGAAGCAACACAATCTATCATAAATGATTCCGCAGTAGTGCCAATAATATATAAGGTCTATTTAATTAATTAACAGAAATTGAAATGACAGAAATTGATATCGAATACAAAAAGGCTATTCCTAGTAAGTATGAAAATTACCTTGGACCTTACTTATATGAACCCTATGCCATCTATACTACCGCGAGGATAAAAGGTGCTCCAGAAAATGTTTTAGAAATGGCGGCCGGTACAGGAAGGGTAACAAAACACATCGCTGAAAAAATTGGTTCTGACGCAAAACTCATTGCCACTGATATCAATCCAAATATGCTTGCCATAGCCAAGGAACAAGTAAATGCGTCTAATGTTGAATTCTTGGTCGCAGATTCACAGGAACTCCCATTCGAGGATGATAGTTTTGATTGTGTTATTTGTCAATTTGGTTTTATGTTTTTACCGGATAAGCAAAAAGGATTTAATGAAGCTTGGAGAGTTTTGAAACCGGGAGGCCAATTCCTTTTTGTCACTTGGGACAAGGCTGAAAATAACATCACCCTTAATATCAGTCAACAGACAGTTATCCACCATTTGAAAGATGCTCCTCCTCCCTATTATGCGAGACCTTATTCTATGCATGATCCCGTGGAACTTCGGAACTATGTAACGGTGGCAGGTTTTTTAAATCCAAGCATCGAAAGAGTAACTTTATATGGAGAGTGTCCGACTGCATTGCATGCTGCAACAGGTTTTGTTGAAGGAAATTCGATTGTTCTTGAACTATTAAAAGAGAGCATCGATTTGCTTCATACCGTAAAAACTCAAATTGTTGAAAAGATAAATTCTCAAGTGAGCATTGACCCCGTTACGTCGGAACTCAATGCTTGGTGGGGAGAAGCATTTAAATGAGTTCCTGAGCGTTATTTAACAGCATATTTTCTATTAACGGTTTAGTTTTACAGACGATTTAATTATAAAAAAGCACTTTTTTTGAATGAAAATTTTCATTCAAAAAAAGTGCTTCCGTTCCTGTTTGCAAAACGTTACAAGGTTTATTAATCAATACAATCCACGCTTGTAAATTTATATTTCACACTCTCAAAATCAATCGGTGTGTCTTTATTAAAATAAGATTTACCTAAATAGGTTTCGATTTTACCATTACCAAGAATGAGTTCATTGCCTTTCTTTAGAATTGCGATTGGGTTTTTAAAAGGAACTTCATTCGATCCACTAAGAAAAGAATAGTCGGCATATAAGGTATCTCCATTAAATTTTCCCTCTATTTTTCCAACTTTTTTGGCTCTTCCAAAGATTTTCATCACCATATCTCCGGTTATTTTATCGCTTTTAAAAGTATTTATTGATAACTCAATAGTGTCATTTTCGTATAGTGCTTTATAACACGCTACACTGATTGGCGTTTCGGCTTTTAATTTCTTTTTTCGGTTTTCATTTTGTTTACAACTTACCAATCCGATACAAACAAACAACAAACAAAACAGGCTTATTTTTTTCATAGCAGTATATATTTAGTTACTAATTGTGGTAAAAATCACTACTAATTTACACATAAATACCGAAAATTAATACTGTTTTAGTATTTATATGGAGAGAAACTTCAAGCAAGTTCGTTGTTGTATTTCTACTGCAAATTTTAGTTAAAAAAAACGGAATTTTTATTTACTATTTTTAAACGCATAAAAAAAGCCTGACAAACGAATTTATCAAGCTTTTAAATTATTTAGATGGTGAATTTCTTCCAATCCTCTTAATTGACAACTGCAGAATGTCATGGAATATCCGGTACAGAAACAAACTCCGCACGAATTACAATCAAAATCTAGTCTATCAAAAACACCGTTAAGCCTCTGGCACCATGAGCCCCCAATACCAATGATTGTTCAATATCGGCCGTTTTGGATGGTCCAGCGATAAAAGTACCAAAACCATATTCCTGATTCCCAATACGTTCATAGGCTTGATGCATGGTCGCTATAATATCTTTTTTATGGACCACAATAGCTAAATACTGTGCTATAAACGTCGAAACCCGTTGACCCAATATAGCATCAGTTACCCAAAGCGCTGAATTTTCGGCCACACCAAAATGTGCTTTTACGAGCGTCAATTCCACATTTTCCAAGGTATGGGGATCATCATTCGTCCAATCCATAGCCGCTATTTCTGCAAGTTCCGGAATAGTGGTAATCAAACGTTTATCAACATCAAAATTACTTTTAATGAATGTTATAATTTCACTGTAATCTTTAACTTCAACAAAATCACCTCCGATACCGTTCAGTACCGTTTTATATTTATCGAGAATATCAAAATTTTCAGAACCTAGCCGACTTAGATCAGGCAGCACGGTAGATATACTTGGTTGATTTTGTTTTATCTTTTGTAAAATTGCGTCTTTACTATTCATTGTCTTTTTCTTTAGATTCTCTTGAATTTTTCTTGTACCATTCTCTAAAAGATTCTTCGGGAGGTGTAGGCATTTCACGTTGTTTGTACCATGCATTCAATCTATTATTGACCATAAAAGGAGCATTTTTCATCATAAATCTTCCTGCTTTTCCTGCCATTTCAAATACCATAGGATTTGACAAAACTGAAGCCATCCCTTTCATTGCTACGGTTTTGGCTGCTGGAGTATGCCCTTCTTTTACCAATACCTGACGCCATTTATACAATTGATCATGAATATCAATTTTCACCGGACACACATTCGTACAAGAACCACAAAGTGTACTGGCAAAAGGCAAATCGGCATTCTTGCTCATGTCTAAATTTGGAGCCAAAATAGAGCCTATAGGCCCCGCAACTGCATTGTGATAACTATGTCCACCGCTTCTTCTGTACACCGGACAGGTATTCATACAAGCACCACAACGGATACATTTTAATGAATTTCTAAAATCTTCTCTTCCCAATTGTGTACTTCTACCATTGTCAACAATTACGATGTGCATTTCCTTACCTTCTCTTGGCTTTTTAAAATGACTGGAGAAAGTCGTAATAGGTTGTCCTGTGGCACTTCTTGCCAATAAACGAAGAAAAACACCTAAGTGTTTGCGTTGGGGAAGTAATTTCTCAAACCCCATACTGGCAATATGAACATCGGCGAGATGCACTCCCATATCAGCATTTCCTTCATTGGTACAAACCACTATTTCACCGGTTTCGGCAATGGCAAAATTAACTCCCGTTAAAGCTACTTTCCGAGTTAAGAAAGTATCTCTTAAATCTTTTCGTGCCGCTTCGGTTAAATATTGCGGATTAAAATTTCCTTTTTCTGTTCCAAGATGCTCATGAAAAGTATTACTTACATCTTCTTTTTTAAGGTGAATAGCAGGCAATACGATATGACTTGGTGGTTCTTTTCTTAATTGAACAATAAATTCCCCTAAGTCTGAATCAATAACACCGATACCGTGTTCCGCTAAATATTCATTCAAATGGCATTCTTCGGTGAGCATCGATTTTGACTTTACCATTTGTTTCACGCCATGCTTTACCATTATCGAATGAACTATTTTATTGTGCTCCTCTGCATCAGCAGCCCAATGCACAATAATTCCATTTTTCTGGGCATTCGATTCGAACTCAACCAAATAATCGTGAATATTGGATAGCACATTATTTTTAATTTCAGAAGCCGTTTCTCTAAGCAATTCCCAATCCGGGATTTGAAAAGCCGCTTTATCTCTTTTTTCACGAACAAACCAAAGCGTTTCATCATGCCAATTTACTCGCTCAACATCTTTGTTAAAAATGGTTGCGGCTTCGCTATGTTGAATATTTTTTTTTGGATGCATCTTTATTAATTTTGAAAATTGAATGATATGATGATTTTAAATTTTTGAATCCTTTAAATCTTCAAAGAATTCAAAATTTGAGCGATATGAATCACTTGTATTGGACTCTTTTGTCTTTTTAAAATTCCTTCCAAATGCATCAAACAAGACATGTCACCACCGGTGATAAAATCTACTCCATGTTTTTCATGGTCTTTAATACGATCTTGACCCATTTTTACAGAAATAGCTTCTTCAGTCACACAAAACGTACCACCAAAACCACAACATTCGTCTTTTCGACTCAAGGAAACCAATTCTAATCCGCTTATACCATGAAGCAATTGTTCCGGTTTAGAGAAAGGAGCTGCATTTAATTCCGACATTTGAGACAATTTCAATCCTCGTTGACCGTGACAACTTTGGTGCATACCAACCTTATATGGGAAACTTCCTTCGATAGAATCTACTTTTAAAATATCCGTTATAAACTCGGTTAATTCGAAGACCCTTTTTCTCATTGTAGCAGCTAATTCTTCTTGTTTTTCGTCGTGTAAATGCTCTTTGACATGCATCACACAACTTCCGGACGGACAAACAATATAATCGAATTCGGCAAAGTTGGAAATGAAATTAGCATCACAACCTTGGGTTAAATGCTGATAACCACTATTGGCCATCGGTTGACCGCAACAAGTCTGTTTCATGGGAAACTTAACTTCACAACCCAACTTTTGTAATAATTCATAGGTAGCAATACCCACTTGAGGATAAAATTGGTCAACATAACAGGGTATAAAAAGTCCAATTTTCATATTTGTAAAATTTATTTATTAGAAGTCAAATATGATATCGCCTTTTTATTAATTAGAGATTGCGTAAGCAAACTTGTTATTAAGGGCGATTTCATAATTATAGTTAATTATATATTATAATTAAACCATCTTTTAAAGTCAAAAGATGGTTTACAAATGTATTATTAATGTTTATAAAATTTCAAATCAATCAAATCATTTTGAATTGGTTTTGGATTCCAATTTTTGTGAATGGCCAAAGCTGCACCCAAGGCACTGGCTTGTGCCATCGAAGCGGCATAGACTTCCATATCTGGATAAGCTTCTGCCAAAAGATTCATAAAAATAGAGTTTTTGCTAAAACCTCCATCAACAAATATCTTCTTGACTGGACTATTATGGATAACCAAATTAGTGGAAAAAACTTGCTGTTCAATCAGATCCATCATCAATTGATGATAAGCAATCTCGTAATTTTTATAATCACTCAACTTTCTACTTCCAAAACGACATTCCTTGAGAATAGTGGCATCACTCAAAGTTTCCGATTTATTTTTTATATTAAAAACTCTTAAATCGGCGATAATTTTTTTGTCATATAATACGTTTTTAAACGTATCAAAAGGAACTTCAAAATGAGCCGCTAAACGCTTGGCTTGAATTTCATGTTCGTTTCCTGAAAAAAGTCTTGCGGCTTTCACCGGTTTTTCGGTGTATTGCAAGTAACACAAACAATCGTGTTGCAATTCCTCAAACGTTAATTTCTTGTTGTTAAACGGATTCAAAGAAATACTCCAGGTTCCGGTAGACAATAAAACAAAAGGTTCCGTAAAATTAATGGTATATGGAATCATAGCCGAAGAACTATCGTGTAACCCAACACCTACCGCAATATCGTTCTCAATTTTTATGGTGTTTTTGGCATAATGAAGCGGTGGGATTTTATCAATAATCTGTTCTTTCTTCAGCCATTTATGATACTTCATCTTCTTAAAATTCCAAAGATTCGTATGGCATCCAACACTCGTGATATCTGTAAAACATTGGCCTGTTAAAAGAAAACTTAAGTATTGAGGCAAATGTAAACAACATTTCACCTTATCAAACAACTCCGGTCGTTCTTCTTTTAACCTGTAAATTTGCATTCCGGAATTCAAGCTTCCTAAAACAGGAGAAGCTGTTTTTACTGCAAAAACTTCTTCTCCTTTGTATTTGTCATAAAACTGTTTTTTTAAACTTTCCGGATAATCTTTAAGGTAATTATATAAGGGAGTCAGTGTATTCCCTTTTTCATCAACATAGACAAAACTGGCTCCGTAAGTACTAAAGTTTACCGCTTTTAGAATATATTCCGTAAGCTTTTTTATTTCAGAAAGCTGTTCTAAAATCCAGTTTTTGAGCAAATCAATATCTTCACAAGGAAATCCGTCTTCATCGACAGTTTCTTCAAAATTTACTGATTTTTCCCAAACTATTTTATAGCTCTCATCAAAAAGAAATACTTTTTTGTTAGTCTTACCAATATCAAAAATTGCTACTACATTCATTATTGCTATTTTATAAGCCCGTAGCTACCGTTTTTAATCCTCTTTCACCGATAAGTTCATTTCTAACTGCAAGATTACGATACATTTGTACAGGGTTTATTGCTGCACCGGAACGCAAACGCGCTTCAGCAACTAAGGCACGAACATCTGTACGATATGCATTTTGCAAGATTTCTTGAGCTTTAACAACATCATTTTCATCTTGAGCAATTTCCAGTGCTTTTCTGTCAACAGAAAGTGCTTGAGCATAAGCAATCATAATCGCTTCAACAGATTGTAATAAATCCTCCATTGGATCTTTAACATTATGGGACGCATCAATCATCCATCCTAAATCTTTGGCGTGATTCATACCTCTGGCGTCCATTCCTTCTACCAATTCGTTAAAAATTAAGAACAGTTGGTATGGTTTTAATGCTCCGGCTGTTAAATCGTCATCCCCATATTTAGAATCATTAAAGTGGAAACCACCTAATTTATCTTCCATTAATAATAAAGAAACGATTTGCTCAATATTGGCATTTGGTAAATGGTGCCCTAAATCAACCAAAGTCTTCGCTTTGTCTCCTAATTTTTTCACATAAGAATAAGATTGTCCCCAATCTGCTACAGTAGTAGAATAGAAATTAGGCTCAGCACATTTGTACTCTAAGAATAATTTCCAGTTAGAAGGCAATGCGGCATAAATTTCTTCTAAACTTTCTAAAGTATTTTGGTATGCTTTACGGAAATTTAATTGTCCCGGAAAACAAGAACCATCAGCCAACCAAACCGTCAGCGACTCAGATCCTAAAGCAATCCCTTGTTGAATTACTTCAATATTATGAGCGATAGCTTGTTTACGAACGGCTTTATTTACATTTTGCAAAGAACCGTATTTGTATGAATAGGCTTGATCTGCTTGATCTTGAAATGTATTTGAATTTACTGCATCAAATTTTAAATTGTGTTGTGCAGCCAATGCTTTTATGGCATTATAATCTGAAGGAATATCCCATGGAATATGCAACGAGATTGCCCCTGACGCATTATTCAAAGCATGTAACAAACCTACATCTTCTATTTTTTCTTCTAATGAACGAGGTTCTCCACCACCTGGAAAACGACCAAAACGAGTTCCTCCAGTTCCTAAAGCCCAAGATGGAATCGCAATTTGAAAATCAATTAATTTTTGAATAATATTTTCTGTTTCTGCAATTTCAGATGCTGTGAAAACTAATTTATTCTGATGGCTTTTTAAAAGCTCATCATTATGTGATGCTATTTTATTTGAATCAATAATCATAATCTTTTTTTTAGTAAGGTAATAAATAATTGTTTTAAAAAGGAGTATTTCATTTTGCATCATTATAGGTTTAATTATGCAAAAAAACTCCTGAATTTTAACCAAAAACATCCGAAAAATGCTTTCAGCAATTGAAAAATAGTTCTAGGGAGAACTAATCAATAATCAAAATAAGTATAAATCTTGTCAAAAAAAGATTCTTAAACTTAAATTGATTTAACTTTTTTTAAATGCTTGAATAATTTAGCTGTTAAGGCTAGTCCAACGTCCGCAATTCACGGACGTCAGAAAAACCAATCTAAAAACCAATTTAAACTTAACATGTTAACCAGACATGTTAAAAACCAAACATTTAAATTATCTGTAAAAGCCCATGGCTACACCACCGTCAACATTCAAGGCATTCCCTGTTGATTTATTCAACAAACCACCTACGAATGCGTAACAAGCGTTAGCAATATCATCCGGCAATATAATTTCATTTAATAAAGTACGTTTCGCATAATAAGCCGGTAATTCAGCTACAGTTATACCATACGCTTTAGCACGTCCATCTGCCCATCCACCTGACCAAATGTTTGAATCAGATATTACAGCATCAGGATTCACCGTGTTTACACGAATTTTGTCTGCACCTAATTCAGCAGCCATCAAACGAGTAAGATGTGCTTGAGCCGCTTTTGCAGAACCATAACCAGGATTATTCGGTCCGGCAACAACGGCATTTTTAGACACGATATTTACGATATCTCCGCCAAATCCTTGTTTACGCATTACTTCGATTCCTGCTTTAGAAACAATAAATTGTCCTTTAACCAAGATATCATATAATCTGTCCCACTCTTCCAAAGTGTGTTCTGCAATAGATTTTGAAATACTGATTCCTGCATTGTTTATAATGATATCAGCACCACCAAAAGCTAACGAAGCTGCATCTAAAGCTAATTCCGTACTTTTTTCGTCTGTTACATTCAATAAAGTACTGGATACAGCATCTTTACCAAACATTTTAACAAAATCAGCTGTTGCTCCCGCTAAACGTTCTTCGTTGATATCATTGATAACCACACAAGCACCTTCTTCAGCGAATTTTTTAGCGATAGCTTTCCCAATTCCACCGGCAGACCCTGTAATTACAGCGATTCTTCCAGATAATGCTTTTGGTTTTGGCATACGTTGTAATTTCGCTTCTTCCAACAACCAATATTCGATATCAAAAGCTTCCTGGCGAGGTAATGAAGTATATTCTGAAACCGCTTCAGCACCTTTCATTACGTTTACAGCATTTGTATAATATTCAGATGCTAAACGCGCCATTGTTTTATCTTTTGCAAAAGTAAACATACCAACTCCTGGGTATAAAATAACCACTGGGTTTGGATCACGCATTGCTGGTGAGTTTGACTTTTTACAAGTATTATAATAGTCTGTATACATGGCACGGTAAGCTTCAAAAGCTGGAGCTAATTTAGCTTTGATAGCTTCCACATCAGACAAATCTTCGTTCGGAGCCAATTCAATCACTAATGGACTGATTTTAGTTCTCAAGAAGTGATCCGGACAAGAAGTTCCAAGAGGAGCTAATTTTTCTAAATCATTAGAGTTGATGAATTCCAGTACTCTGGCATCATCAGTATAGTGACCAATCATTTTACGTTCTGAAGAACAGAAACCTCTCAAGATTGGAGCTAATTTAGCGGCTTGTAACTGACGAGCATCAGCAGCTAAACTTTCGATTTTTTGACCTCCAAAAACTGGACGCGTTTTTCCGTAATTAGACTCTAAATACTCCGCGCATTTTTCAATTACTTCAAGGGTATTGATATAACTTTCGTATGAAGTATCTCCCCACGTAAACAAACCATGAGAACCTAACATTACTCCTTTTAATTTTTTACCACGAGCAGCCGCTTCTTCAAGACAAGCACGCATTTGCAATCCCAAGTCGAAACCTGGACGTTGCCATCCAACCCAACCAATTTCACCATTGAATAATTCTTCAGTGATTTTTGCCCCATCTTTTGCGGCAGCAATAGCAATAGCAGCATCTGGATGCAAGTGATCGATATGTGCAAATGGCAAGAAGCCGTGTAAAGGCGTATCAATAGAAGGCGCTTTTGAAGCTAAATCAAAAATACAGTGGTTGAATAATTCCACCATTTCGTCTTCAAATTCAATTCCTCTGTATACATTTTCAAGATTACGCAATCTCTCTAAATAAAGAGCTGCACAACCCGATTTTGTTAATGTCCCGATGTCACCACCTGAACCTTTTATCCACATTACCTCAGAATCTGCTCCAGTCAACGGATCTTTATCTGTAATTTTTACAGAAGTGTTTCCTCCTCCATAATTTGTTAATCTTAAATCCGCTCCCAATAAATTAGAACGATAAATAAATAACGCCACTTCATCTCCTGCCAATTCAGCAGCTTTAGCTTCATCCCAAAGGTAGCTTACGTGATTAAAAGTCATTTTGTTTGTGTTTATATTTGACATATTAAAATAGTATACTTGTTATTAAATTATTTTTTAAAATATTACAGTGAATTCCCTATTCCTACCAAAACAATCGATAATAAAATAAGCCCAATTCCCAATAAGAAAGTCCTAAAAGTCTTTTTAGAAACGCCCTTCCATTCTTTTAGATAAAACCCCCAAAAGTTAGCCGTTAATATAATGGTAGCCATGTGTAAAATCCATGAACTAGCTCCGTTACCTAATTTACTTTCACCCATTCCGTAAAAGAAAAATTGTAAAAACCACATTGTACCCGCTAGAGCCGTAAACATGGTGTTTTTAGCTATAGGTGTTTCAGTATTCGTATAATCTTTAAATGTTTTGTTTTTATAGTTAAGATACATACACCAAATAAAATTGGTTGTCAATCCACCCCAAAGTAATACTACATAAGTAACATTGTTTTGATAAAGAAATTCTCCCTGACCCGGATTTAAGACTTTCCAGGCTTCATTAGCAACATCCGCCATTGGTTTCCCTGCTTCAATTCCAAAATTAAAGAAAGAACTAAGAATTCCCGAAATGACCGCAATGATCAATCCTTTAATTAAACTAAATTCATCTTTTTTGATATGTGTTTTGTCTGCTCCTTCAAAATCAAGTTCTTTAAGCATACCTGCTCTACCAGAAAAAGCAATACCTAACAAACACACCAACACTCCCAGTAAAACTAATTGACCCCCAGGATTAGCAAGCATATCTGTGAAAGAAACTTTTCCTTCAACGTGATTGAAATTATAATAGATTGGTGGCACTAATGCTCCAAAAGCAGAACAAAAACCAAGAACGATTGAATTCCCTAAAGACATTCCCAAATAGCGCACCCCAAGACCGTAAGTAAGTCCTCCGATACCCCAAATCAATCCCATTGAATAGGTAACTGTTTTAATAGTTGGTGCAGCTGAACCAATAATATCAACAAACCCAGGAATCGTTAAATAGGCCGCTAATGGTGGAACAATTAACCAGGAGAAAAAACCTCCAATAATCCAGTAGCTTTCCCAAGCCCAACCTTTAACTTTCTTGAAAGGCATATAAAAACTTCCTGAGGAAAAACCTCCGATAGAGTGAAATAACAATCCTAATATTGATTCCATTTAATAATTTTGGTTTTTAGTGTTAATATTTTTTGGTTTTGTAAAATAAAAGAAAAACAAACATATAACTGTCCTGCACAGTCATGCATTAATTGTCTTTTTAACAATTAATGCGGCTAAAATAAAACATTTCCCATTATATTTCACTAAAAAATTGCTGTTCATAAAAAATTGAAGGATTCGAATAACAAAAAAAAAATGATTTTTTTATTGAAATTTTATTGAATATCAGAATGGTATGTTCCTAAACCACTATTTTTTTTACACTTAAAAAAAATATTTATAAATAATAACAATAAATAATCAACAGTCTTTTATCATATCTATACAAAGTAACTTGGATAAATTTTTAAATTTTAGAACTAATAATGGAAACGATAACTATTGAAATTACTATCAGTTAAGTTTGGTTTAAGAAGATTTTTATAAATTACCCCCCATGCTTCACACGAACAAGATCTACCTCAACTCCGAATTGAAAAACTAAATTATTATCATCTGGCACTACTAAAGCCATTAAGGAAATTGTTTTTGAACTTCATTTGGTTTTGCCATTGTTTTTTCGAAACAATCCAAACAAAAAAATAGCTAAAAAATAGCTGTGATATATCTAAAAAATAGCCATAAAAAAAACGGTTGCAAAAATTTGCAACCGTTATTATCTTATCTATGTAGAAAAAATCTATTTAATCATTTCAATTTTTTGAACTTCCTCTTCATTGATACTATCAAAGAATCCTTGTTCGTTCATCCAATCATCACTAAATACTTTACTCATGTAACGGGAACCGTGATCAGGAAATATAGCGATAACATTACTGTTTTTATCAAATTCACCTTCTTCCGCGTATTGCTTAATCGCTTGCATTACCGCACCTGAAGTATATCCTACAAATAATCCCTCTTTTCGGGTTATTTCTCTGGCCGCGTGAGCGCTTTCCTCATCGGTAACTTTTATAAACTTATCGATAACATCAAAGTCCGTTGCCGATGGAATCAAGTTTTTACCTAAACCTTCTATCCTATAAGGATAAATCTCATCTGCGTCAAATTCCTTAGTTTCATGGTATTTCTTCAATACAGATCCAAAGGCATCAACACCCAAAACTCTAATATTAGGATTTTGCTCTTTTAAGAATTTTGCAGTACCTGAAATAGTTCCTCCAGTTCCACTACAGGCTACAAGATGTGTAATTTGTCCTGCTGTTTGCGCCCAAATTTCCGGTCCGGTAGAATTATAATGTGCATCAATATTCAACTGATTAAAATATTGATTAATATAAACGGACCCTTTGGTTTCTTCGTGTAATCTTTTGGCAACACTGTAATAAGAGCGTTCATCATCTGCTGAAACGTGTGCAGGACAAACATATACTTTTGCCCCAAGACTGCGAAGCATATCAATTTTATCTTTTGATGATTTAGAACTTACTGCAAGAATACAATTATAGCCTTTTATTATACTTACCATAGCCAGACTAAAACCGGTATTACCCGATGTAGTTTCAATTATGGTATCACCTGGAGATAAAATTCCTTTTTTCTCGGCTTCTTCAATAATATACAATGCTATTCTATCTTTTGAGGAATGCCCCGGATTAAAAGCTTCTACCTTTGCGTAGAAATTACCTTCTAACTCTTCGGTGACTTTATTTAGCTTAATAAGTGGAGTATTACCTATTAATTCTAAAACATTATTGTAGGCTTTTATTTCTTCTTTCATAAAAAAATAGTTAATTGAGATTAACAGTTTATTAATAATTAACCTCAAACAATGGCAAATTTAAGTATTTTTTTTTAATTTACTTTTTAATTCCTTCTAAATCTAACAAAAAACTGAATTCTTTTGCTAATTCCTTTAAAGCTTCAAACCTTCCAGAAGCACCTCCGTGACCTGCTTCCATATTAGTATCTAAAAACAAATAATTACTATCTGTCTTGAAAACACGGAGCTTGGCTACCCATTTTGCGGGTTCCCAATATTGCACTTGCGAATCATGTAAGCCTGTAGAAATATACATATTAGGATACGATTGCCGCTTTATATTATCGTAAGGAGAATACGATTTCATGTATTTATAATACTTTTTATAATTCGGATTTCCCCACTCATCATATTCACCGGTAGTCAACGGTATGGTATTATCCAGCATCGTAGTCATTACATCCACAAATGGAACTTGTGCAATGACTCCTTTATATAATTGTGGTGCATTATTCACTACAACTCCCATCAATAAACCACCTGCTGAACCTCCTTCGGCATATAGATGTTGTGGTGAAGTATATTTTTGTTCAATGAGAAATTTAGAACAGGCAATAAAATCGGTAAATGTATTTTTCTTTTTTAATATTTTCCCACTCTCATACCAATGTCGTCCCAAATCCTCTCCTCCACGAATATGTGCAATTGCAAAAATAAATCCTCTATCTAACAAACTCAATCGGGTCGAAGAAAAAGTCGCATTCATTGAGTGCCCATAAGAACCATAGGCATATTGCAATAACGGATTGTTTCCGTCTTTTTTCAACTCTTTACGATACGCCATCGAAATTGGTATTTTGGTTCCATCTTTAGCGGTAGCCCAAAGCCGTTCTTCTGTATAATTATTTTTGTCAAATTTTCCTCCCAGAACTTGTTGTTCTTTTTTGATTTCTTTTTCCTTAGTCCGCATATTGAAATCAATTACGGAAGATGGAGTTGTCATCGACTGATAACTATAACGCAAAATTTCGGTTTCAAAATCTACATTGGTCGAAGTATAAGCGGTATAAGTTTCGCTTTCAAAAGGCAAATAATATTCCCCCTCTCCACTCCAAGGAATGATTCTGATTTTATTCAAACCATTGGAACGCTCATCGAGCACCAAATAATTGGCAAAAATCTCGACGTCTTCCAATAAAACGTCTTCTCTATGTGCGATAACTTCCGTCCAATTTTCTTGTGATGTGGCCGTTTCAGGCGTTTTCATCAACTTGAAATTATCCGCCTTATCTTTATTGGTCAGAATATAAAAATGATCTTTATAATGACTAATGCTGTATTCTACCCCACGGATTCTTTTTTGAAAAATCGCAAATTTCCCGTCTGGCTTATCGGCATTTAGAATTTGATATTCGGTAGTAAGTGTACTTCCCGACTCAATCACCAGATATTTCCTGGATTTAGATTTGGCAACATCTACAGTATAGGTATCGTCTTTTTCAAAATAAACCAAAGTGTCGTCAGCCTGTTTCGTTCCTAATTTATGTTTGAATATTTTATCGGAGCGCAGTGTAACTTCGTCTTGAGAAGAATAAAAAATAGTTTTATTGTCATTAGCCCAAACTGCAGAACCAGTCACATTTTCAATAGTATCCTCCAAGATTTCATCCATTTCCAGATTTTTAACCTGAATGGTATAAATTCTTCTTCCTACAATGTCAACACTGAAAATAGCTAATTTATTATCCTCACTAATCGCCAACCCGCCGAGTTTAAAATAAGGCTTCCCTTCGGCCATTACATTACAATCAAACAGGATTTCCTCTTTTGCGGAAAGGTTTTCTTTTTTTCGAGAATAAATTGGATAATTTTTTCCGGTTTCAAAACGGGTGATATAGTAATATCCGTTGTATAAATAAGGAACAGATTCGTCATCTTCCTTAATTCGGGCTTTCATTTCTTCAAACAATACTGCCTGAAAATCTTTGGTATGAGCAGTCATCTTATTGTAATACTCATTTTCTTGATTCAGATATTCAATCACTTCCGGATTTTCTCTGTCATTCAACCAAAAATAATTATCAATTCTTACATCATCAAATTGCTTTAATTCTTTAGGTATAATTTTAGCAACTGGCGGTTGTATTTTTTCAGGCATTTTTTGGGCTTTTATTTAATAAGTGAAGTTGCAAAAATAAGACAAAGACATTTTAAAACGACTCCCTTTTTCAACTAATTTAATATTGTATTTTGCGTTGAATATAGTAATTTAGTAGCCTACTAATTTTTAATTATCAGAAAACATGGATTTAATGGGAATGATGGGTAAGCTGAAAGAGACCCAACAAAAAATAGAAGACACTAAAAAACGTTTGGACAATGTACTTATCGACGAACAAAGCACGGATGGATTATTGAAAGTGACTTTGACCGCGAATAGAAAAATAAAATCATTTACTATCGCCGACGAATTATTGGAAGACAAAGAACAATTGGAAGATTATTTAGTGTTGGTTTTAAATAAAGCAATTGAAAAAGCGACAAAAGTAAACGAAGCCGAATTGGATGCCGTTGCCAAAATGGACATGCCAATGATTCCAGGAATGGATAATCTGTTCAAATAATTGGTGTTATTTTCAACAAGATTTCATCAGTAACACAGATTTAAGAAATTAAAATAATTTTATAAATTTCTTAAATCTGTGTTTAAAAAATATTTTTTGATACTTTTAAAAAGGTATAATTACACCTCTCTAGATTCTTTCTGAAATATAAACTCATAATTTCGATAAGGTTTCCAGCACATAGGTATGCATGACTTCTCTGTAATCCAAATGGGTCACGATTCTTAATTTACCTTTCCCAATCGTACTGATATAAATATTTTTTTGCTTCAATTTATCAATCAGTTGTTGGTCTTTATAATTTGGTTTTAGCGAAAAAACAACAATATTGGTTTCAACCGGCTCAACCGAAGCAATCCATTCTTTTGTAAGGAGTACTTGAGTAATTTCTTTGGCTCTACGGTGATCATCAGCCAATCGCTCAATATTATGTTCTAAAGCATAAATCGCAGCTGCCGCCAAATACCCTACCTGTCGCATTCCTCCTCCTAAAATTTTTCGGATTCGCATTGCTCTATGAATCGTTTCCTGATCTCCCAACAACACCGAACCGATAGGCGCTCCAAGACCTTTGGAGAAACAAACCGAAATAGTGTCGAATAACTGTCCAAATGCTTTTGGATTTTGTTTTTTGGCAATCAAAGCATTCCAAATTCGAGCACCATCCAAATGAAATTTCAAATCATGAGCATCACAAACTTCCTTTATTTTTTTTAAATCTTCCAGTTCGTAGCAAGCTCCTCCTCCTTTATTTGTGGTGTTTTCTACACAAACTAAACTCGTTAATGGACTGTGATAAAATTCGGGATCATTAATTGCTTCTTTTACCTGTTCAGCCGTTATCATTCCGCGATTCCCATCCAATAAACAACAAGAAACGCCACTATTGAAGGAAATGCCTCCTCCTTCATAATGATAGATGTGGGCTTGTCTATCGGTAATCAATTGGTCACCGGGTTGCGTATGTAATTTAATTGCCGTTTGATTGGCCATCGTTCCGGAAGGAAAAAACAAACCCGCTTCCATACCAAATATCTGGGCTACCGTAGCTTCTAATTCAATAACTGTTGGATCTTGGCTGTAGACATCATCCCCTACTTGGGCATTAAACATGAATTGTAACATGTCTTGGGAAGGCTTGGTAATCGTATCGCTAACTAAATTTATTTCCATAAAATTATTTGATATTTATCCAACAGTAAAATCTCGACTTGTAGCTAGTCAATTTTTTTCTATTTTTGTCGCACAAAATTACATAATTTATGACAACTACCGAACAAATAAAAGGTATTGTAGAGCGCCTTGGTGCGTTGAGGAGGTATCTTTGACGTTGATGCCAAACTAATCGAAATTACCAACGAAGAGGAAAAGACTTTTGCTCCCGATTTCTGGAACAACCCTAAAGAAGCCGAACTGATTGTTAAAAATCTGAGAACCAAAAAGAAGTGGATCGAAGATTACAATAAAGCGGTTGAAATGGCCGATGAATTGCAGTTGGCTTATGATTTCTATAGAGAAGGAGAACTTACGGTTGAAGAACTGGACGAACAGTACGAGAAGACAGAAGATCATATTGAAGCCATCGAATTCAAAAACATGCTTTCGGATGAAGGAGACACGCTAAGTGCCGTATTGCAAATTACGGCTGGTGCCGGTGGAACCGAAAGTTGCGACTGGGCCGAAATGCTCATGCGTATGTATATGATGTGGGGAGAAAAGCACGGTTATAAAATTAAGGAGTTGAATTTCCAAAAAGGGGAAGCTGCCGGAATAAAAACCGTAACACTAGAGTTTGAAGGGGATTATTCTTTTGGTTATTTAAAAGGGGAAAATGGTGTGCATCGTTTGGTGCGTATTTCTCCATTTGACAGTAATGCCAAAAGACATACTTCTTTTGTATCTGTTTATGTGTATCCGTTGGTGGATGACAGTATCGAAATTGATATCAATCCTGCTGACATCGAAATTACCACTTCACGATCCAGTGGAGCGGGTGGACAAAACGTAAATAAGGTGGAAACCAAAGTACAATTGGTGCACAAACCTACCGGCATTCAAATTCAGTGTTCGGAAACACGTTCGCAACAAGACAACAGACAACGTGCCATGCAAATGTTACGCTCTCAATTGTATGAAATAGAATTGAAAAAACGTCAAGCGGAACGTGCCGATATTGAAGCCAGTAAAATGAAAATCGAATGGGGTTCTCAAATCCGAAATTACGTGATGCAACCCTATAAATTAGTCAAAGACGTTCGTACCGGTTATGAAACCAGTAATGTAGACGATGTGCTGAATGGAGAAATTGACGAATTCCTGAAAGCCTACTTGATGATGATGGGACAAAAAGAAGAAGAATAAAGTCCGCTTTTTTACAATACTATTTAAAACCTTTCAACTTTCTATAAATGTAAAGTTTGGAAGGTTTTTTTATCATTTCTACCGAATCAATCAACTTTCAAATATTTTTAATCATCCTATTTCATTTGAAAAATTTGACAAAAACTAATTTAAAAGCCATTTTTTTGTTAATCTTATCTGTCCAAATGGTAAAACACTAGGATTTTCAAGTCATATTCCCTTTATTTGAAAACATTACCCCAATATTAACAATCAATACGGTTATGAAATCCTATTCTTTACAAGAAATCAATGAAGTGCTTAAGGGTGAAATCTATGGCGACACTTTACAAAGCATTACTGCCCCTGAACAACTTGAAGCGGCCAGTGGCTCCGAAATTTCCTTTATTGGAAATAAAAAATACGAAAAACTTTGGGCCAATTCAAAAGCTTGTGTAGCGGTTGTAAACGAAGACATTTCTATTGAACCGGGAGAAAACAGAGCCTTTATAAAAGTGAAAAATGCCGACTTGGCAATGTCACAAATTCTGGAACTTTTTGCTTTTCCAATGCCTTCTTTTCATGTGGAGATTCATCCCTCGGCAGTGGTAGATGAAAAGGCTATTATTGGTGCCGGAACAAAAATTGGCGCCGGATGTTATGTGGGACCCAATGTGAAAATTGGAGAAAATTCGATTTTATATCCCAACGTTACCATTCTTGATGCTTCCACTATTGGAAACAATTCGGTAATTTGGTCTGGAACGGTCGTAAGAGAGCGTTGCCATATTGGTCATCATTGTATCATACATCCCAATGCAACCATTGGAGCAGATGGTTTTGGCTTTCGTCCCTGTCCGGAAAGAGGATTGGTGAAAATTCCACAAATAGGAAACGTAATCATAGGCAACGGAGTTGAAATTGGAGCCAATTCTTGTGTAGATAGAGGAAAGTTTAGTTCTACCGTTATTGGTGATGGTTGCAAAATTGACAATCTGGTACAAATAGGTCACAACAGTAAAATGGGTCGTTTTTGTATCATGGCCGGAAGCAGTGGTTTAGCGGGTTCTGTAACTTTAGGTAACGGAGTCATCATTGGCGGAAGTGCATCCATTAAAGACCACACGACTATTGGCGACGGTGCGATTGTAGGTGCAGGTTCTGGTGTAACAGGAGACATTCCGGCAGGAAAAACCATGTTGGGTTATCCGGCAGTGGAAGCCCGCGATGCCTTAAAACAATGGGCCATCCTAAAAAGACTTGTTAGCGATTCTAAAAAATAAGAAGACTATTTTACAATATATAAAACTTGGTTTGCATGGCGAATCAAGTTTTTTTTTGTTCCCATTTTATTGGAACACTCATTAAACAGATTTGCACCGATTTTTCCTTTGGGCTCTTTGTGAAAAAACTTTGGGCTCTTTGTGGTTAAATTTTTCGCTACAAATTACCAAAACTTATATGACCTTATTTGCCTTACATGGTTATAAAACAAACTTGAGTGATTTATGTTAGTTTATCTAATGCAGATTTACACAGATTCTTTCTTGGTGTCTTAGCGACAAACTTATATGACCTTATTTGCCTTACCTGGTTATAAAACAAGCTTGAATGATTTATGCTACTTTATGTAACGCAGATATAATAGATTTTAGCAGATTTTTCCCTTGTACACTTTGCGAAAAAACTTTGTGCTCTTTGTGGTTAAATTTTTCGCCACATATTACCAAAACTTACATGACCTTAAATGCCTTACATGGTTACAAAACAAACTTAAATAACCTTATTTGCCTTATATGATTTTAAAACAATTCAACTAAAAAACTTATCTGCTTAATAGGGTTTAATTACTCCGTTGGTTTTTGTATTTTAGCCCAGCTTATTTTTACAATAAATTATTACAACATGGATTTGAACTTCAACAAAAACGAAGACCACAATAAACTTTTACTTTCCGATTTAAGACTAAAACTCTCCCAAGTCAAATTAGGAGGCGGAAAAAAACGCATTCAGAAATTACACGGTGAAGGAAAAATGACCGCTCGGGAGCGCGTTGATTATTTATTGGATGAAAAAGCCGAAGCAATCGAAATTGGTGCTTTTGTTGGTGACAAAATGTACGAAGAGTACGGTGGCTGTCCTTCGGGAGGTGTTGTGGTAAAGATAGGTTACATCAAAGGAAAACAATGCATTGTGGTGGCCAATGATGCTACCGTAAAAGCAGGTGCATGGTTCCCTATTACGGCAAAGAAAAACCTACGCGCCCAAGAAATCGCCATGGAAAATAAGTTACCTATCATCTATCTGGTAGACAGTGCCGGAGTCTTTTTGCCTTTGCAAGATGAAATTTTCCCGGACAAAGAACATTTTGGACGCATCTTTAGAAACAATGCGATCATGAGCAGCATGGGAATCACCCAGATTTCGGCTATTATGGGAAGCTGCGTTGCTGGTGGTGCCTATTTGCCTATCATGAGCGACGAAGCCATTATAGTCGACAAAACAGGAAGCATCTTTTTGGCCGGTAGTTATTTGGTCAAAGCCGCCATTGGTGAAACGATTGACAACGAAACCTTGGGTGGCGCTACCACGCACTGCGAAATTTCAGGTGTGACCGATTACAAAGCCAAAGACGACAAAGACGCCTTAGACAAAATAAAAAATATCGTTGATAAAATTGGTGATTATGACAAAGCGGGTTTTAGCCGAATCAAAGCACAAAAACCTGCCTTAAAACCAAACGAAATCTACGGCATCTTGCCCAAAACCCGAAGCGAACAATACGACATGATGGAAATCATTCATCGCTTGGTCGACAATTCGGAGTTTGAAGCCTATAAAGACGGTTACGGACAAACCATCATCACGGGTTACGCTCGCATTGACGGTTGGGCGGTTGGGATTGTGGCCAACCAACGAAAAGTAGTCAAAACCAAACAAGGCGAAATGCAATTTGGCGGAGTCATTTACTCGGACAGTGCCGACAAAGCCACGCGTTTTATAGCCAATTGCAACCAGAAAAAAATCCCATTGGTCTTCCTTCAGGATGTGACCGGTTTCATGGTGGGATCCAAATCTGAACAAGGCGGCATCATCAAAGACGGCGCCAAAATGGTCAATGCCGTGAGCAACTCGGTTGTACCTAAATTCACCGTTATTGTAGGGAATTCCTACGGTGCCGGAAACTACGCCATGTGTGGCAAAGCCTACGACCCAAGACTGATTGTCGCTTGGCCCAGTGCCGAGTTGGCCGTTATGGGAGGCATACAAGCCGCCAAAGTCTTGGCACAAATTGAAGCAAGCTCACTCAAAGCCAAAGGTGAAGCGGTCGATGAAGCCAAAGAAGCCGAATTATTCGACAAAATAAAAGCGCGCTACGACGAACAAACTTCCCCTTACTATGCCGCTGCCCGATTGTGGACCGATGCCATCATCGACCCGTTGGACACCCGCACTTGGATTTCTATGGGGATCGAAGCCGCCAACCACGCGCCTATCGAAAAACCATTCAATCTAGGCGTGATACAGGTATAAGTTTCTCTTTATTTTTGGGAGCAGAACGTTTTGTTTCCATAACCACTTCCCTCCCGCTTTCGCCTTTGCCTTTATCTCTTCGTCCCATCCCGAAGCTTCGGGATTGGGACTACGAGGATATCGGCTCTATCGGGGCTAGCGAGCACAGATTATTTTTTAAAGATGTTTTGTAAGAATTTTTTAATATATTTGAAATACAATAAAACGCTACTCAATAGCGCCTATCCACCCAAAATTAGGTGCATAGGCGCTACTTTATAGCGTGTATATGCAAGTTACCGGCAAGCCAACCTCACAAAAAACTACCTACTAAATATGAAAATTATCCTTCCAAATCAAATTACATCCGAAATCCGAAAAGTTATAAATGAATCTGAAGATTACCTAATTTTGGTTTCTCCATATGTAAACTTTATAAATTGGGATGAAATAAAAATTGATATAATTAATTGCTTAAAAAGAAATGTAAAAATTAATTTCTATTCTAGAATGGAATATGAAAATTTTAAAAGTTGGGAATATATTGAATCGCTAGGGATTCAACCAAAATTGGTAAAAAATTTACATGCCAAAATGTATTTTAGCGAGAAATCAGGAATTGTAACTTCAATGAATTTGCTTTCAAGTTCGAATTTGAATGCGTTAGAATTTGGTTGTATATATAATCTCAAAGAAGAATTAGAAGAGTTAAAATTTTTCACCAAGGATATATTAGAACCAAACGTAATAGACAAACCAAATGAGGAAGAATTATATTTTGCAAAAGAAAAGTTCATTACGGTTTTAAGAAACTTTCTTTCGAGCAATTTTAATAGAAGTGTTTCATGTAGATTTAAAAATAATCACATAGAATTTAATATAAATAACCAATTTTATCTATACTTAGATAAAGTAACTAATAATATTAATATTTCAGGTATAATATCTGGACTTGAATACGAAAATTTTTCGCTTTTTAAATCCGAAAATCAAAGAAATAAGATAACATACGAATTAAATGAAAGTTCAATTTCTGCAAATTTGGATGTTTCATTATCTAACAGCAATTTCGATTTTTTACGCATCAATGAAAAGAAAATGGTATTAGAATTTTGTAGCAATTTTGTAAATGATATTTTAGATTTCAAAAAAGAATGTTACGGAAGGAAAATGGCCAGCCGGTAACACCCGTTTCTTCTTCGGAAAATTAATAAATTATTTATCAATGCAAACTAAAGGCGAAACGTTGGCGGTAATTACTCATCAGAATCAAAAACCTAAACCACAAATATGAAATTAAGCTTTGCAGAAAGAATTGGTCTGAAAAAACCAAAGATTGAATTGTCAAAAGAAAATTTATCAGAAGATTTAAGAAATACTTTATGGTCACTAATAATAAATGAAGTATTGTCAAAATTAAATCCTAGAGTTGGATATGGAGAATCATTTTCACCTTTAGTTTCATTTTTTAAAACTTTATGGATAGATTTTTTTAAATGGCCAGTTGACAATTTATCTGTTAATAATGGCGAATTTTATAATGAAAAAGATTTTAAAAGATTAAGAGATTGGTTTTACAAAGCTGAATGGTTTGAAGTATATGAAATTTTAGAATTTATGTCTGAAGTAACTAATCCAGATTTTCAATATGTATGCAATATTTATTTACAGAGAGAATTTTCAGCTTACAGATTTGTAAACGGTATTTTGGTTGAGTTGAATTCGAAAGAAGAAATCGTCGAATTAGAAAAGACATTGCAATCAACAAATAAATTTGCACCAGTGCAAATACATATAAAAACAGCACTAAAATTAATCTCTGACAAAAAAAATCCTGATTATAGAAATTCAGTAAAAGAGTCTATCAGTGCAGTAGAATCATTATGTAAAATTATTCTTAACAATGAAAATACCACTTTAGGAAAGGCATTAAGTATAATAGAGAAAAAGCACAATTTACCGAAAAGTTTAAAGGCAGGTTTTAGCTCGATTTACGGATATACTTCTGATAGTGGCGGAATTAGGCATGGCTTGTTAAATGGAGATGTAGAAATAACTTTCGATGAAGCAAGATTTATGCTAATTGCCTGTTCTGCGTTTATAAACTATTTAACATCTAAAATGTAAAAAACTACCGCTAATCGAGTAGACGGCTTCGCCCCTAATGGAACGGAGTGCGCCTCTCACACCACCGAGCGTACGGGTCAGGTACTCGGCGGTTCGCAAAGTGATGGGTTGAGTTCGATATAAACATCGGTTAAAGATTGATAGCCTTTTTGTCTTAAGCGCTTTAAAGTAATGGTAGTACTCAAGATAGAACCCCCTCTGGTTCTCGTTTGCAACGAGGACCTGTTTTTTTTGTAAACTAATCAGAGCGTTTATAACGCGACTTACTTAAAAAGAACTACTTGATATTATTCTTCCTCTATAAATCGTACTTGATTATCAGCACTTATAGTGTCTTCTAAACTCGAAAAACGAAGCTGATGGCGGGAAATTCCTTCTATATGTTGCATTACTAAAAATACGAAAAATCTGCTTTTTATACAACTATATTCTTATATTTGTTTCTAATCAAACGACGGTTTTTTCACAGACTGACGTTAGTGGCAATGTTACCGTTGAAAAGAAAAAAACGTTTTAATGACATCAAAACTTAATATAACCGAATTTAGAGACAGATTAAAAGACAATACGAAAATTGGCTCCCCACAATTACAAGTAAAACTTGGAATATTTTCGGTATTTTTTTTGAATTCAAAATACTTTTTTGGAAATTTTGACGACTCAAGTTTTCGGCTCATAAAAAACTACAATTTCACTTCATCTTTTTACATACTAAAAGGGAACTATCAAAATATTAACAACAAACTAAAACTAAATTATATTGTTGAACCTTTAAGTAAAATTGGAATTATTTGGATGAAATTTTTTCCGTTTATTGCACTAATTGGCTTTAATTGTTTTTTCTTTTTTAATTTTAAAAATATGCCTAAAGAAGTTTATATTCTTTTTAATTTATTCATTTTTTATATTATTCTTCACTCAAGATGGCGGTTAAAAACAGAAAAGAAAAAATTGGAACAGAAATTTATTGAACTGTTTGAAATAACTGAATGATAAAAAAACACTGCCACTAACAGCTACTACAACGTTAGGGGCTTGTTTAGAAGAAAAAGACAAATTAGAACAAAAAATCAAATAGATGAAGAAATCGAAAATAATTATTCCTTTAGCAATTGCTTTTTTAGTTTTAACAGGATGCAATAACAATTCAAAGTTGGAAAAAAAAGAAGTAAATGTTGAGCCTAAAAGTGAATTGAAAACCATTGAAAACAATAACAAAGAGAAAAAAGATATTTCAGAAAATGTTAATCAAAATGAAAACTCAAAATTATTGCTGGGAAAATGGCAAAGTGATGATGACAAAACTAATTTTCTGATTTTCGAAAAGAATCACAGAAAAGAAATCGCTGCAGGAATGAATGATTGGCAAGATGAAGAATTTACTCTTTCTGATCATTGTCTAAATGAATCTGATATTAACAGTAATAATCCCCGAGAAAAAGATAGTTATATAAGTTGTAAAGATTCTGATTTGTGTTGGTACATACTATCAATAACTTCAGAAAAACTAACACTGCAATATATGGGACGTGGAAACACTTTAATGTATAGCCGCATGAAAGAATAATCCAATCTGGTTCTCATTTGCAACGAGAACCAGATTTTTTTTAAAACACAAAAATTAGGATGACAATATTCAGTCCCAGTGAAAACATAATATACAACCAAACGCAACTCTGCTTATCGTACTTTAAATAAAAAACACATCCAAGAATACAGAGTAAAAAAACCATTGACCCATCTCACACATAAAGTTCAAACCATTAAACAACAACAAATTAGATAAAAATAATTATCTTTACGGTACCCTTTTTACATCCGTAAAAAAGCAAAAAAAATACCGCCCCAATAGTATTTGTCTTTATTCTTTTGATCAATAAAAGAAGTCGATACAGTTTTTTGAATAATTTAAAATTATACAAAAATGAAAAAGGCAGTAATTGGATTCATTGGTATTTTATTCTTCTTTTTTCAATCCTCTTTTGCACAACAAACAACAGAAAAGGAGAACACGTCCGAACTGGACAAATCCATATATTTCAGTGCAGGGCTTAACGTTTCCATACCCGTACACATCATGATGTATCGCTCCCATCGTCTGGCTATTGGCGCCAATGCAAGGGCATTCAAAAATATCGCTCCAAAAACCCAATTTGGACTCAAGTTCGATTATGACTATCGCTTTACAAAAAACAACAGTAGAAAACAGATTACTCCGGAAAGCACCTTGGAAGAGCGCGCCTTACACAGCAATTTCAGCTTGTTCAGCCTAAAACCCAATGTACAATTCGATTTAGGCTCTAATTGGTATTTGGGTGTCGAAACGGGAGCGGGTTATGTCCTTTCGGATGCCGACCCTGCTTTTGGGATGGGGTTTGTCTCCGAATTTGCGGGTCCGCAACAATTCGGAATCTCTTCCGGTTTGTATTTGGGAAAATACCTGTTGTTGGGCCCCAAAAAGGACAAATTAGGAATCTCCCTTGATCTGAACCAATTTTTAGCCCACGGTCATGCCGAAAACAGTATTGGTATTAAATGCTACTATGTCTTCCGAAAAAAACACGGGAATTAATTCCTGAAGCAGAAAGATTTTCTTTTCATAGCCACCAACTTTAACGTTATCTTTAAATCACTTTATTAAGGTTAAAAGACAATGGCTCTAGTAGTAATTTTTCTTGTTACTCAGCTGCTAAATGCAACAAATACAACCGTAGCAAAAATTCAAGAAAAAAAAACTCAGCTGAATAGCCGATCTTAGAAACTACACTTTTTTCATTTCATTACTCTATTTTTAGAAGAAATTTTGTTTACTTTTAGCATAATATACTAAAAACAAAAATCTTAACCCAATTACAAAAAAATAAAGAGTTACCTTTTTTCCTGAATCGGTTGCTTTACTGGGACGAAATCAAGGCGCATCTATTACATCAATTGCTAATTCAATAACCAAACGATAACCAAAAGCTTTTATGACAAAAATTAAAACGACCGCATTCTTATTTTCAGTACTATTTCAGGTACTATTGGTACAACTGACAACTGCTCAAAACAATTCTGAAAACACAGTATCCGTTAATGTAAATTTCGAAAAAACGATTGGAGAAATGAAACCCATTTGGGCTTTCTGGGGTTACGACGAACCCAATTATACCTACATGAAGGACGGGAAAAAGCTCCTCTCTGAAATAGCTTCTTTAAGTTCGGTACCCGTTTATGTCCGCGTGCATAGTTTGCTGGTAACGGGAAAAGGAACGCATGCATTGAAATGGGGTTCTACCAATGCTTATACCGAAGATGAAAAAGGAAATCCAGTCTATGATTGGACTATCATCGACAAGATATTCGATACTTTTATCGAAAGAGGAATGAAACCCATCGCACAGATAGGATTCATGCCAGAAGCTTTGTCCACCAATCCGGAACCTTACCGACATTTCTGGACACCGGGCGCCAAGTATGATGACATTTACACCGGTTGGGCGTATCCTCCAAAAGACTATAAAAAATGGGCTGAATTGGTTTATCAATGGGTTCAACACTCGGTGAAACGATATGGAAAAGATGAAGTCGAAAGTTGGTATTGGGAATTGTGGAACGAACCTAATATCGGATACTGGAGAGGAACAACCGAAGAATACATCAAGCTTTATGATTTTACGGCCGATGCAGTAAAAAGAGCGTTGCCAACGGCCAAAATAGGTGGTCCTGAAACTACAGGGCCAAATTGGAAAGATGCCGCCGATTTTCTACAAGAATTTTTAAATCATGTTCAAAATGGTACCAATTATGCAACTGGAAAAATAGGTTCACCATTAGATTTTATCACTTTTCATGCCAAAGGAAATCCCAAACTGGTTGACGGAAAGGTGCAAATGGACATGGGCGCTCAATTGCGAGATATCAGTAAAGGATTTGAAATTGTTGCCTCTTACCCGGCTTTTAAAAATTTACCAATTATCATTGGGGAATCGGATCCTGAAGGTTGTGCCGCTTGCTCCGAAGCAGATTATCCACAAAACGCCTACAGAAACGGAACGATGTATTCCAGTTATACCGCAGCTTCTTTTGCTCGAAAATATGAGTTAGCAGACCATTTTGGCGTTAACTTACTTGGCGCCGTTACCTGGGGATTTGAATTCGAGAATCAACCTTGGTACGCAGGATTTAGGGACATGGCTACCAATGGAGTGGATAAACCTGTATTAAACGTGTTCAGAATGTTTGGAATGATGGAGGAAAATAGAGCTGAAGTAAGCGGAAATCTATCTTATGATTATAAAAAAGTGCGAGATGAGAGTGTTCGGGAGGAAAATCCTGATATTAACGCCTTGGCATCCATAGGGAAAAAATCGGCCACCGTAATGATTTGGAATTACCATGACACCAATGATTTGAATGTTAAGGATGCATCGATTGCAATTAACCTGAAAGGACTGCCAGGAAAAGAGGTTTTAATCAATCATTATCGAATTGATCAAGAATTCAGTAATTCATATACCGCTTGGAAGAAAATGGGTTCTCCGCAACAACCAACCGAAAAACAAATTTCGGAACTGGAGAAAGCAGGGCAATTACAACTGTACACTTCCCCTTCATGGGTAAAAGTAAATGAGGGTGCTGCTGTCATTAAATTAGAATTACCCCGACAAGGCGTCTCCTTATTGCAAATCTTGTTTAAATAAAAAGACTAAAATTTCAATAAAAAAATGAATTAGACTAAAAGTATCATGAAGTGGATTTTGGTATATTTTAAATCGATTTATAACTATTCCTGTATTCCAAAGGAGTCATTTTTATAAAACGAACGAACAGTCTGTGAAACAAACTAATACTATTAAAACCACATTGATACCCAATTTCAGAAACCGTAAACTCTTTTTCAATCAATAGCTGACAAGCCATAGCGATTCTGAATTCATTCAAAAAAGTAACGAAGGTTTTATTATGTACTTTTTTGAAATACCGGCAAAAAGACACTTCGGTAAGACCAACTAAACCGGCTACTTCCGAGAGTTGAATTTTGGTCTGGATATTGTTTTTCACATACGACTGAATCACACTGATTCGGTCGCTGTCCTGAGTGGTGATATTCGTTTTAAAACCAGCAGAAGATAAAAGAGAGTATTCTTTCTTACTTGACAATTCATTTAATAATTCCAAAAAACGCATCAATTTTTCAAACGGTGGTAAGACTGTCAATGCAATAATATTTTCTTTTAATCGAGCGGCAGTCTTACCGGAAAATTGAATCCCCCTTGCCGACAATTCCAACATTTTTTTGATTTTATAAAACTCTGGCTTTAGTAACCAATCATCGCCCAGCAAATTTTCATTCCATTGAATTATCACCGCTTGTACCATGCTGGTTTGTACCCCGACCGTCTTCCAGGAATGCGGCAAGTTTGCTCCTACCAGAACAAAATCTCCTTCCCTAAAATTATGAACGCTATCGCCAATATAACGCATACCGCTACTGTCAATAATATAGGTCAATTCATATTGGGGATGAAAATGCCAGGAAGCCGGAAATTCATTATCTTGAAATAAAGAAACCCGTAAGGATTGTTCATTCCGCTCCATTACATTTCTGTATGCTGCTTTCATTTAAAATGATTTGAAAAAATTACGGTCACAAAAATATACTTTTCGAAACAACAATTCGACAAATAACACTATATTCATGTCAAAATAGTGCACAATTTAGATAATTAAGTTAATAGCGAAAATCGTCAATACCGTTAATTTTACCTCAACTAAATTTAGAAACAAGTCAGGCTTTTTACAATTAAAAAGAAAAAATCAACCGATATGAATACCACAGAATTACAAATACAGGAAATTGAATTGTTTAAACTCGTTAGTGTTTTAAAGAAACCCATATCCGATGCGACTCACACCCTCAGTGAGATTTCGTTTGTGGTTTTACGTTTAAAACTCCGTAACGGCATTGTTGGGGAATCGTATTTATTATCATTCCAATACTCCCCTGAAGCTATCAAAGGTGCTTTGAAAGATTGCAAAGATGCGGTGATTGGTCATTCGGTAAATGAAACCGGACTGGTGTTTGACAAGCTGAATCATTTGCATGAATATTTTGGTCAAAACGGACTCTTGCGTTGGGTTCAGGGCGCTATCAATATTGCTATGTGGGATGCTTGGGGAAAAGCCTTGAAGCAACCGGTTTGGAAAATTTTAGGAACACATAAAGAAAAAGTTTCTTTATATGGTTCTGGCGGATGGATTTCCTATTCGATTGACGAGTTGATTGAAGAAGTGACCAATTATGTAGACCGCGGATTTAAAGCCGTAAAAATAAAAGTAGGATCGCCAAATTGGAAAACCGATGTGGAGCGTTTAAAAAAAGTAAGAGAAGCGGTTGGAGATGAAGTGAATATCATGATTGATGCCAATCAAGGAATGAAATTACCCGAAGCCATCCGATTGGCAAAAGCCGCCAATGATTTAAATATTTATTGGTTTGAAGAACCTTTACACCATGAAAATTTCGATGGGTACCAAACACTGAAAAATCAAACAGGAATTTCATTGGCAATGGGAGAACGAGAATTCAATACCCAACCCTTGATCGAATTGATTAAACGCAAAGCCATCGATATCTGGCAACCGGATATTCTAAGAATTGGCGGTGTAGAAGCCTGGAAAGAAAGTGCTGCCATAGCTGCAGGTTTCCATATTCCGGTATTACCGCATTATTATAAGGATTATGATGTGCCTTTATTGTGTACGATTCCAAATGGAGTTGGCGCAGAATCTTTTGACTGGATTGATGATTATATCGATAATCCAATGTTGGTAAAAGACGGTTTTGCCTATCCGCATCAACAGCCGGGATGGGGCTTTAATTTTATTGATGATTACTTGAAAAAAATATAAGACATGAGTTCAAACGCATTCTCCCTCAAAGGAAAAACAGCACTTGTCACCGGAGGTGGAACCGGTATTGGTTTGGGTATTGCCAAAGAATTAATAAATGCTAATGCAAAAGTAATCCTGACCGGACGAAGAGAAGATGTTTTAAAAGAGGCTTGTTCCCAATTGGGGAAAAATGCCCATTATATGGTCAGTGACTTGAGTCAAATCAATACGATTCCGGAATTGGTAACAAACATTGAATCCAAATTTGGAAGCATTGATATTCTGGTAAATAATGCCGGAATACATTTAAAAAAATGGGCACAAGAAACGACAGACGAAGAATTCTTTAAAATCATTCAAACTAATTTGTTGAGTGTTTTTGCATTGACACGCGAAGTGGCCAAAAGTATGATTCAACGAAAAACCGGTTCAATCATTCTAATCAGTTCAATGGCCGGTTTGTTTGGAATCGATAGAGTATCGGCTTACGGAACCTCTAAAACGGCCCTAATTGGCTTGATGAACAACTTGGTAACCGAATATTCCCAATATAATATTAGAGTCAATTGTATTGCTCCGGGTTGGATTACATCAAATATGTTTTTAAATGCCATCAACCAAGATCCCGAACGCAAACAAAAAATCATCAATCGAATCGCACTACCCGACTTTGGTACTCCGGAAGATATTGGCAATGCCGCTGTTTATCTGAGTTCCCATGCGGGCAGATATATTACTGGTATTGTATTGCCTGTCGATGGTGGAGCTTCTGTTAATTTTTAAGTAAATCAACCGTTAGATTACTACTATTTTATGCAATTATAATTTATTTGTGTTTTAATTTGTCAAAATAACAATTATTATCTCCGTTTTTTTTGAGTTCCTAAATAAAATTACTATTATTGCTTAATCGTTAAAGCGAAATAAGTAATTAATCTCAATAACATGCAAAAACGTTTTTCGGGTGTGGTCGTACCAATGGTAACCCCACTAAATCCAGATTTTACGGTAGATGTTGTCGCTGTAAATCATCTCGTAAATCTTTTTGACCAACATGGAATTCATCCTTTGGTCTTGGGTACAACAGGAGAATCAAGTTCAATAAGTGCCGCCGAAAGTTATCGATTGGTTGACGTCGCCGTAAAAGCAAAAGGATTAAATCAATGCATTTATGCCGGATTAGTTGGAAATCAAGTAGATGAATTAATAGAACGCGGCAATAAATACATCAACCTTGGTGCTGATTGCGTGGTGGCCACCTTACCTTCTTATTATACCCTTACTCCAGCTCAAATGACACTTTTTTATCAAACATTGGCCGATAAAATCAGCGGTCCATTGATGATGTACAACATAAAAGCCACAACGCAAATGTCTATTCCTATGGACGTGGTTGCCAATCTGGCTTCACACCCCAACATTTGGGGATTAAAAGATTCAGAGCGCGATTATGACCGAATGAAGGCATTTATTGAAAAGTATAAAAACACTGCCGATTTCTCCTATTTCTGTGGATGGGGAGCCCAAGGTGCCGGTAGTTTACAATTGGGTGCCGATGGAATTGTTCCTAGTACCGGAAATTATGTTCCCGAATTGTACGGAAAATTATATGCTGCCGCAAAAAAAGGCAATTGGGAAGAATGCAAAAAATGGCAAGAGGAAACCGATGAAATTGCCCTTTTATATCAAAAAGATAAAACACTGGGAGAATCCTTGGCGGTATTAAAATTTTTGATGCAAAAAAAAGGAATTTGCAATAAGATAATGATGCCTCCCCTAACCGCTGTTAACTAAACCAACCAAAAAACTATAACTTATTTAATTTAAAGAATTATGCAACACCTCCATTGGATTGATATCCTGATAGTCATCATTTCGATAATAATTACTTTAGGTACTGGTTTTTACTTTGCCAACAAACAAAAAAGTGCAGAACAATACTTTGCAGGTAGTAAAAACATTCCGGCATGGGCAATTGGTATGTCAATCTTTGCCACATTAATTAGTAGTGTGACTTTTTTGGCTTACCCCGCTGCTGCATATAAATCAAACTGGATTTTACTGGTTCAAGGGTTGATGGTACCCGTAGTATTATTAGGTTTTATATGGTTTATCGTTCCTTTGTTTAGAAAAGTAATCCGATTGAGCACTTATGAATATTTTGAACGTCGTTTTGGTTTTTTTACCAGAATGTACAGCTCGATAGCCTTTATTTTGACTCACTTCTCCAAAATGGGAACGGTTCTTTATCTTGTTAGTTTGGCTTTATCCAGTTTAACTGGATTTCCGGTAACTGGATTTATTATTTCACTAAGTATCGTAATCCTATTACTTACTTTGCTGGGAGGAATTGAAGCCGTTATTTGGATGGATGTCATTCAGGGATTTTTACTTATTGGTGGTGGTTTACTTTGTGTTGGCATTTTACTTTTCCAATCAGAGGGTGGACCAACTTATATGCTTACAGAAGCTTTCAACATGAAAAAAATTGATGTTGGCCCTTACAATTTCAGTTTTGTGGAGCTTACTTTTTGGGTTATGGTGGTTAATGGAGCGTTTTATACTTTGCAAAAATATGGAACTGACCAAACTATTGTACAACGATATTTAACTGCCAAAAGTGATAAAGATGCCAAAAGAGCCGCTTATATTGGCGTTTTTGCGAGTGTACCGGTGTGGACTTTATTTATGCTAATTGGTTCATTGCTATATGTTTTTTACAATTCGGGAGGCGCTGTTCTTCCAACGGATATGAAGGCAGATCAAGTTTTTCCTTATTTTATCAGTACACAACTTCCTGTGGGTGCCGTAGGATTAGTTATGGCAGCTTTGATTGCCGCTGCCGTTTCCAGTTTGGACTCAGACATGAATTGTATGGCGGCCATTGGAGTAGAGGATTTTTATCAAAAATTGAAACCCAATTGTTCCGATAAAGAACGCTTGTTCATGGGACGATTACTGGTTTTATTTTCCGGAATAGCCATGACTATTGTGGCACTTTTATATGTTGCCTGGGAAGGTGAAGGCGTTTTGGGTATTGTTTTTCAATTATATGCCATCTTCTCGGCTGGTGTGGTGGGGATTTTCCTTTTAGGATTATTTTCGACTCGTGCCAACAAACAAGGTCTACATATAGGACTTGCCGTTTGTGTTCTTTTTACGGCTTATGCAGTACTAACAACCACCAAAATTGATGACGTCCTCATGCTGGACTTAGGACAATATAATTTTCCGCAACACAAATACATGCTTGGCGTATACAGTCATTTAATTGTATTGGTCGTTGGGTATACAGCCAGCTTGTTCTTTAAATCGGAACCGGCCGATAAGGAATTAACCATTTATGGCTATTTAAAAGAAAAACAATAATTTTATAACACTTGAGTAACCATCCGCGTTTTGGATTACAACATCATTAAAAATGAAATCGATTACTTTATTACAACCTAGAAAAATAGTCTTTGGCGTCAATTCATTGGCAGAACTTGTCGATGACTCTATTCTAAATAATTCCGAAAACATACTTCTATTAGTGGCGACTCCATTATTGGAAGCTATTGCTCCCATTATTGAAACATTAAAAAATAAAAACAAAGCCATTCAACTGATCGAATATGTTTTTCCGGGAGAGCCTACCTTTACCCAATTCAATTCTTTATTGGAAATGAGTGAAGATTTTAATCCGGATTGTGTGATTGGAATTGGCGGAGGAAGTGTGTTGGATTGTGCCAAATTACTGGCGGCACTTATTGGCAACACCCAAAAACTGGAAGATATCGTTGGAATTGGTTTTCTAAATGGACGTGCCAAAAAATTGATTTGTCTACCAACAACCTCAGGGACAGGAAGCGAAATGTCTCCCAATGCCATCTTATTGAATGAAACTACTGCTGCCAAAAGTGGAATTATAAGTCCCTATTTGGTTCCGGATGCCTGCTATATTGACCCAATCTTGACAATAAGCTTGCCTTCTCGCCTAACGGCCGAAACCGGAATCGATGCACTTTCACATTGTATCGAAGCCTACACCAATAAATTTGCTCACCCAACAGTGGATACGTATGCTTTGAGAGGAATCGAATTAATTGCCAATAATATCCAGAAAGCCTGTGAAAACGGTCAAGATATAGAGGCGCGTTCGGCACTGGCACTGGGTTCCATGTACGGCGGTTTGTGTTTAGGGCCTGTAAATACTTCGGCGGTTCATGCGTTATCCTATGGTTTAGGCGGAAAATTCCATGTCCCACACGGTTTAGCCAATGCGATTTTGATGCCCGAAGTACTTCGCTTTAATCTTTCTGCCAGTCCAAAACGACATGCCCAAGTGGCTCGAGCTTTAGGAATAACTATAACAGGAAGCGACGAAGAAGTGGCTTTGGCCGGAATTGAAAAATTGATCGCTATATCAAAAGCCTGTCATATTCCGCAACGTTTGACTGAAATTGGAATCACAGCAGAAATAGTACCTGAATTGGCCGACATCGCCATGAATGTAACTCGGCTGTTGAAAAATAATCCACGTGAAGTGACCAAAGAAGATGCTATTGCGATTTATACCAAATTGCTTTAGATTTAAAATAAAAACTATTCAATTATACAATTGAAATAAACATCAAAAAATGAAACCAAAAATTGGAATCTCAATGGGAGATCCGGCAGGAATCGGACCCGAAATTATTATAAAAACATTGGCATTAAAAGAGGTCTATGACCGTTGCAGTCCTTTGGTTGTTGGAGATGCTGCCGTTTTAGAAAAAGAAATTAAATCATTGAACTCCACTTTAAAAATCAATGGAATTCAATCTGTTGCTGTAGCTAAGTTTGAATATGGAACCATTGATGTTTTCGACTTGAAAAATGTTGATACCAATAAATTACAACCTGGAGTAGTTTCTGCCATGGCGGGAAAAGCGGCATTTGAAGCGGTGAAAAAAGTAATCGAATTGGCTTTAGCCGAAGAAATTGATGCCACGGTTACCGCACCACTCAACAAAGAATCCATTCATAAAGCAGGACATAAATTCTCGGGTCATACCGAAATTTATGCCCATTATACCAACACTTCTAAATTTGCCATGCTTTTGGCCGATGATAATTTCAGGGTAATTCATGTGAGCACCCATGTTTCCTTGCGTCAGGCTTGTGATTTATGCAAAACAGATCGCGTTTTGGAGGTCATCACTTTATTAAATGATGCCTGTGTTAAATTAGGAATCAACAAACCACGTATTGCCGTTGCGGGATTAAATCCGCATGCAGGAGAAAACGGATTGTTTGGAGATGAAGAAATCACAGAGATTATTCCTGCCATAGAAAAAGCCAACGCTCTCGGTTTTACCGTGGAAGGACCTTTTCCTCCCGACACCATGTTTGTAAAAGCCGTTCAAGGAAAATTTGACGGTTGCGTGGCAATGTATCACGATCAAGGTCATATCCCGTTTAAGCTCGAAGGTTTCAAATGGGACAATGAAAAACAAACCATGAAAAGTGTAAAAGGAGTAAACATAACCCTTGGATTACCTATTATCCGTACCTCAGTAGATCACGGAACCGCATTTGAAATTGCGGGACAAGGAATCGCTTCGGCTGATGCGATGTTGGTTGCCATAGATTACGCCATTGTCATGGCCAAACACAGAAAAAAATGATTACTGTTCTTGCAGACGATTTAACAGGTGCGGCCGAAATAACTGGCATCTGTCTTCGTTATGGATTGGAGGTTGCTTTTGGTATCGATACCTTACCCGAAAAAGTGGCCCCAATTACTATTGTTGCTACTGATTCCCGTTCGATGACCGAAAATCAAGCATTCGAAATCCATCGTCGGCTGGCAGAAAAAGTATTAACAAAAAAAGAAAACCAGATTATTTTCAAAAAATGCGATTCGGCGCTACGGGGCTATGTTCTAACGGAACTCGTGGCTCTGCTTGAAGCAACGGGAAAAAATAGCGTATTGTTGCAACCAGCCAATCCCGTTGGCAATCGTTGCATTCGTACTGGTTCCTATTTCATAAATGATATTCTTATTACTGAAACTGGATTTGAGGTCGACCCGGATTTTCCTGCCCAAACTTCCTCTGTTCAACAATTGCTTCTGAACAGAACTTCCCGAATTTCAAACCCCGAAAAAATTCATCTCGGAAACATTCAATCCATAAATTCGGACGGTTTTTATATTCCCGATTGCAATTCGGAAACAGATTTGGCAAATGCAGTCGAACTTTTCAATGAAAAAATGATTATTGGCGGAAGCGCTGCTTTTTTCGAACAATTTCTACTGAAACAATTTCCTTCCTTGGTAAAAAGGGAACCCAAAAAATATCGTTTCTCAGACCGTTACTTACTCATTTCTGGTAGTACCCAACCGGAAAGCATTCAGTTTGCCAAAGAACTACAAGAAAAGAATTGTCCTGTCGCAGTATTTCCTGAACCGTTGTTAAAAAAAGACTCTAACGATTCTGAACTGGCAGCATGGACGGAAGAATTAATCTCCATTTATTCCAAAAACAAAAAACTGGCTTTAAGAGTTTCGGATTCTATCATTCAGTTTGAGAGCAGTTCCAAAATTTTAAAAAACCGGATGAGTTTGGTCGTCCAACAACTCTTGGAACATTCAAACATAAACGAATTATTTATTGAAGGCGGTGCCACTGCTTATGATGTGTTGCAAAAATTAAACTGGAAATCGTTTACTCCTGTTGCCGAATTGGCTCTTGGAGTAGTGCGTATGCAATACGATTTAGATCCTAAAAAACACATTACTTTAAAACCGGGAAGTTATAAATGGCCTGAGAATTTACTGCAATAGTTACCCGCAAAGTAAACAAATACAACTCAAGTATTAAAAGTTTATTTTTCGATAAAATCGGCTATATTTACTTTACCATTCATCCTAAAACATATTTTAAAAATAACATCTCAAAGATGAAAAAAGCGGCATTAGTATTACCGGTAATTGTACTATCACAATTCTGTTGCACTTCCCTTTGGTTTGCCGGAAACGGGGTGATGAGTGATCTTGTAAAAAATTTTAATCTTCAAAGTAGTGCTTTAGGTCATTTAACCTCAGCGGTTCAATTCGGTTTTATAATGGGTACACTCCTCTTTGCTATTTTAATGATTGCCGACCGCTATTCGCCTTCTAAAATTTACATGACCAATGCCTTACTCGGAGCCTTATTTAATGCTGCTGTAATATGGGACGGCAACAGTTTAACCACTATACTTGCACTTCGTTTCTTTACAGGATTTTTTCTGGCGGGAATATATCCGATTGGGATGAAAATAGCGGCAGACTATTATACAAAAGGTCTTGGTAAAGCCCTTGGTTTTTTGGTTGGTGCATTAGTGCTGGGCACTGCCCTTCCCCATCTATTGAAAGGAATTACGGAAACGTTCCCTTGGGAATATGTAATTTTGACGACTTCTTCCTTGGCTGTTTTGGGTGGCATAATGATGTTTGTATTGGTTCCTGATGGGCCTTATCGAAAACCAAGTCAACAGGTAGATCTTTCTGCTTTTTTTCAAGTATTTAAAAATCGGAACTTAAGATCGGCGGCTTTTGGTTATTTTGGTCATATGTGGGAGTTGTATGCCTTTTGGGCATTTGTCCCTGTCATGCTAAAAACCTATAGCGCATTGCATCCACACGTAGGATTTAATATTCCGGTTTGGTCATTTTTAATTATCGCCATTGGAGGATTGTCCTGTGTACTGGGAGGTTATGTTTCACAAAAAATAGGTGTCAAAAAAACCGCTTCGATAGCATTAACTTTATCTTGTTTTTGCTGTCTTGTCTCTCCCTTTTTATTTTTAACTGAATCAGAATATCTATTTATTGCCTTTTTGCTTTTTTGGGGTATCACCGTTATTGCCGACTCTCCCCTTTTCTCTACTCTGGTCGTTCAAAATGCCAATACCGAAATTAAAGGAACAGCCATAACCATTGTGAATTGCATTGGTTTTTCAATAACAATAATCAGCATCCAATTAATTAACGGCATCAAAAACACAACCGATTCAACCAATATTTATTCCCTCTTGGCCATCGGTCCCATACTAGGATTGATTGCATTACGCAACTATAAACAATCTGAATCTACCAACTAAATTTCAGACGTAATTTTTTAAAAAAAACATCCAATAAAATTACTTCTACTCTTAGTTCAATGCCTTTTGAACGAGGTTATTCTTCTTTTACCTCTTTAAATTTGAATGCCTTCCTTTTTTCAAATCCTTCCAATATTTACCTACTCCAACATTTACAATCCACTGAAATAAAACGGCTTAATCCTATCTTTTAACCTAAAAAATCCTTAAATTTGAGAGAGTCAATAAATCATTGACTTTATAGATTTGGCAGATTATGCTAAAGGGTAACTTCAAAAACCAGTCGCTAAATACAAATTGCAAAAACATCGGACCATGGCATTTATAGACTATTACAAAGTGTTGGGAGTGGATAAAAAAGCAACCGAAGCCGAGATAAAAAAGGCGTATCGTAAATTAGCACGCAAGCATCATCCCGACTTGAATCCGAATGACAAGGAAGCGGAAAGGAAATTTAAAGAAATCAATGAGGCCAATGAAGTTCTGAGCCATGCCGAAAACCGTAAAAAGTATGACGAATATGGAGAAAACTGGCAACATGCCGAAGAATATGAGAAAGCCAAACAGCAACAACGGCAATACCAACGCAGTGGCCAACAAACCAGTTATGGAGATTTTGGAAATTACGCTTCCGGTGGTGATTACTCCGACTTTTTTGAATCGATGTTTGGTGGGCGATCTACAAGAGGTGGCGGTCGCGGCAGAACACAATTTAAAGGCTCCGATTTTAATGCCGAATTACATCTTGATTTAAAAGACGTTTTCACCACCCACAAACGTACTTTAACCGTAAATGGAAAAAACATCCGATTGACCATCCCTGCCGGTGTAGAAAACGGTCAGGTCATAAAAATAACGGGACATGGTGGTGAAGGTGCCGGCGGCGGACCAAAAGGAGATTTGTATATCACTTTTGCCATAACTAACCATACTCATTTCAAGCGAGATAAAGAAAATTTATATACTACTGCTGATTTAAATTTATATACCGCCATATTGGGCGGAGAGACAACAGTGACAACATTTGACGGAAAAGTAAAACTAAAAGTGGCTCCCGGAACACAAAACGGAACCAAAGTAAAACTAAAAGGAAAAGGATTTCCGGTATATAAAAAAGAAGGGGAATTTGGTGATTTATACATTACCTACAATATCCAAATCCCAAAAAACCTATCCGAAAAAGAAAAGGAATTATTTACTGAACTTGCTAAGCTAAGAACATCATGAGCATCGAAAATTTTATCCCCGTAAACACTTTATGCACTCATTATAAAGTAGAGCTGTCTTTTTTCAACAACCTGAACACGATTGGATTGATTGAAATCCAAACCATTGAAGAATTGCAATATGTACATCAAGATTCTATTTATGAAATTGAAAAAATGATTCGAATGCATCAGGATTTAGAAGTGAACATTGAAGGAATTGATGTGGTTTTCAATTTATTACAAAAAATTGACGCGCTTAAAAAAGAGATTCATACTGTTAGAAACCGATTGCGATTGTATGAAAATTGAGAGATCTTTATTTTCCAATAATACCAATTGTATTTGAATTGAATTTCTCATTTATATCCAAAATCGCTAATTTATATTTCCATTAGCAAAAAGGTTAAAGGGAGTTGACACACTAATTTTATTTACATTTTAAACGAAACTGTGATGAAAATTACATTTAACACGCTAAAACTGGTTTATCTTGGCATTGACACCCAAAAAGAACATGTCGTATTTATGCGCAAAGATTGTCACATCTGCAAATCGGAGGGATTTGAGGCGCATAACAGAATTTTGGTCACCGTAAAAGGAAAATCAATAATTGCAACACTTTATATAATTACAAATGGGATTTTGGGCGATGGAGATGCCGGACTTTCAGACAGTGCCTGGGAAAATCTGAATGCCGAAGAAGGTGACGAAATTAGTTTTGCCCATGTGCAACCGGTAACTTCCATGCGAAGTATACGATCTAAAATGTACGGCAAGAAACTGAATTATGAAGCGCTGCAAAACATAATAAACGACATTGTAAAAGGGCAATACTCTAATATTGAAATTGCGGCATTCATTACTGCCTGCGGAGGTGACAATCTCGACATAAATGAAATCATCGGACTCACCAAAGCCATGGTTCAGTCGGGACAAAAACTCTCTTGGAACAAGCAAATTGTCGTTGACAAACATTGTGTAGGTGGACTTCCCGGCAATAGAACAACGCCCATTGTGGTTTCGATCGTAGCAGAATATGGACTTACGATTCCCAAAACCTCCTCCCGAGCCATAACTTCTCCGGCAGGAACAGCAGATTCTGTAGAAACATTAACAGAAGTAAATCTTGATATCAACCAAATTCAAAAAGTTGTCGAACAAGAAAAGGGTTGCTTTGTGTGGGGCGGTTCCATAAAACTAAGTCCCGCAGATGATATCTTAATCCGAATCGAAAGAGCTTTGGATGTGGACAGTGAAGGGCAAATGATTGCTTCGGTTTTATCAAAAAAGTTGGCTGCCGGTTCCACCCATGTAGTTATTGACATTCCGATTGGAAAAACAGCTAAAGTAAGAACAGAAGAAGACGCCCAAAAATTAGAATATTACTTTAAAGTTGTTGCCAAAGCCATGGGCATTAAAATAAAAGTACTTTTTACGGATGGTTCACAACCCGTAGGAAGAGGAATAGGACCCTCCCTTGAAGGAATGGATGTGTTGAGCGTTCTACGCAATGAAATAAATGCACCACTGGATCTAAGAAACAAATCAATCCTTATTGCCGGTAAAATTATTGATTTGGCCAATGATTCAAACCAAAAAAACGGAATTGAATTGGCTGAAAAAATTCTTTCCTCTGGTAAGGCCTATGAAAAATTCTTAGCAATCTGTAAGGCCCAAGGCGGTATAAAAGAACCTTCATTTGCCCCATACAAACAGGAAATACTGGCGAAAAAAGAAGGAGTGGTAATTGAAATAGACAATCGAAAACTGGCCAAAATAGCGAAACTGGCCGGAGCTCCACAGGATCCCAAAGCTGGAGTTTTACTTCTAACCCCCTTATTCACAAGGGTAAAAAAAGGGGACCTCCTTTTCACTGTTTATTCAGAAACCAATGGAGAATTAAAATATGCCTTAGAATATCTTCATTCTGAGCACGATATTATTTTAATACACTAAAACACCATGGACAAAATCTATTTTGCTTTACCCGGAAACGAAAAAATTTGCTCGATTCTTATCCAAAAAGAAAAAGCAGAAAAAGGAGTGGTTGAAATTAGACAATTCCCGGATGGTGAAACCTATGTTCGTATATTGTCTGATGTAAGGAATAAAAAAGTAATGTTGGTCTGTAGTTTGAATCATCCGGATTCCAAACTATTTCCATTATATTTTTTGTCTAAAACAGCCCAAGATTTAGGTGCCAAAAGCATTTGTCTCATCGCGCCATATCTGGCCTATATGAGACAGGACAAAGTCTTTAATTCAGGTGAGGCGATCACTTCGACCTATTTTGCGGAATTTCTATCCAGTTTTATAGATTGTCTAATAACCGTAGATCCCCATTTGCACAGAAGAAAATCTTTATCTGAAATTTATGCGATTCCAACTCAGGTTAAACACGCGACAATCCCTATCGCTGAATATATCAAAAATAATGTTGAAAATCCGGTTTTAATTGGTCCCGACAGTGAAAGTCAACAATGGGTTCAAGAAATAGCCGGAAACGCAAATGCTCCTTTTGAAATATTATCGAAACTGCGCCATAGTGACTTTGATGTTTCTGTTTCTATTCCAAATGTAGCGCACTATAAAAATCACACTCCCGTAATCGTGGATGATATTATTTCAACTGGAAGAACCCTAATTGAAACCGCCAAACATTTGAAAGAACTAAAAATGAAACCTGCCATTTGCATTGGAATTCATGCCTTATTTACTGAAAATGTTTTTGAGGAAATTAAAAAATCCGGAGTGCAGGATGTAGTAACCTGTAATACAATATTACATGAAAGCAATAAAATTGACATTAGTCATTTATTACTTTCCTAAACTTTATTTTGAATCGTTTATTCCCTTAAACAATCACAAAACGCCTATAACACAGCTGAAAATCAGCATAATAATCGTATATTTGAGTATGGTTTCCTGTTAAAAATTATTATCATATTGCTTATGAATAGTATTTTTAAAATAATCGAAATATTTAAATCTTTTTTACTTGAAATAGGCGAGCTTTCTTATTTTGCCAGTCGATTTTTCAAAGAAGTTTTAAGCCGCCCTTGGGAATTTAAAGAGTTTATTCGCCAATGTTACAACATGGGGAATCGTTCTTTATTGCTTGTGGGTGTAACCGGATTTATCATTGGATTGGTTTTTACTTTACAATCCCGTCCTACCCTATTAGAATTTGGTGCTGTTTCCTGGATGCCCTCGATGGTTAGTATTTCTATTATTAGAGAAATTGGCCCCATAATAACAGCATTGATTTGTGCGGGACGTATAGGTTCCGGAATTGGAGCCGAGTTAGGTTCGATGCGAGTAACCGAACAAATTGATGCCATGGAAGTTTCGGGAACCAACCCTTTTAAATACCTAGTAGTTACCCGAATCATGGCAACTACTTTTATGCTTCCAATATTGGTCTTTTTTGGAGATGCCATTTCTTTATTTGGCTCTTTTTTGGTGGAAAATATCAAAGGTCATGTTTCTTTCTTATTGTATTTCAACCAAGTCTTCGAGGCCTTGGAATTTGGAGACATCATTCCGGCAACCATAAAAACATTCTTTTTTGGTTTTGCCATAGGATTAGTGGGTTGTTTTAAAGGATATTATTGTAATAAAGGTACCGCTGGTGTTGGTATTGCTGCAAATACAGCCGTAGTTTTCACCTCAATGCTGCTCTTTATCATAGATTTTATAGCCGTATTTATAACTGATATTTTTTATGATTTGTAAACCATTATGAAAACCGAAACCCAAAATAAAAAACCGATTATAGAAATTAAAGAATTGAGAAAAAGCTATGGGGACAATCATGTCTTAAACGGTTTTAATATGGTTTTATACGAAGGGGAAAATTTGGTTATCATGGGAAAATCTGGTTCCGGAAAATCGGTAATGATAAAATGTCTGATTGGCTTAGAATATCCTGACAGTGGCACTATAGAAGTAATGGGAGAAAAAATTGGCGAACTAAACCGGAGAACGCTAGATGAACTTCGGACAGAAATTGGCTTTCTGTTTCAAGGGAGTGCTTTATATGATTCTATGACTGTTCGTGAAAATTTAGAATTTCCACTGAGGCGACATACTAAAAAATTCGGAGTGCTGAAAGACACCACTCCTTTGGTAATGGAAGCCCTTGAAAATGTTGGATTGGCACATACCATAGACTTGATGCCAGCGGAACTTTCCGGCGGAATGAAGCGCAGAATTGCATTGGCCAGAACCTTAATCTTACAACCCAAAATTATTCTTTATGATGAACCCACAACGGGATTAGATCCCATAACAGCAAAAGAAATTTTACTTTTAATGAAATCCATTCAACAAAAATACAACACCTCTGCAATTATCATAACACATGATGTAGATTGTGCAAGAGTGATTTCAAACAGAATGATTTTATTGGTAGATGGAATCAATTATGCTGAAGGAACCTTCGAAGAGATATCAACAAAAAAAGACCCCAAAATACAAGCTTTCTTTAAATAATAGTCACATGGAAAAAACATCAGCACAAAAAATAAAACTAGGTTTCTTTGTCATCATCGGGCTAATCATTTTTGTCGTAGCGATCTATTTCATTGGCGATAAGCAAAAACTATTTGGAAAAACCAGTCATCTGGAAACTATTTTTAATAATGTAAACGGTTTACAAATAGGCAATAATGTACGTTATTCCGGTGTAAATGTAGGAACCGTTTTGGGCATTGAAATGGTTAATGATACCAGTATAAAAGTGGATATGATTATTGATAAAACTATTTTCAAACATATTAAAAAAGATGCTGTGGCAAGTATTGGATCGGATGGTCTCGTAGGAAGTATGATTATAAACATTTTACCCGGAAAAGGATTAAAGCGACCTGTAGAACCCGGAGATGTGATAGAATCCTTAAATCGTGTCAGTACCGATGAACTCTTGAACACTTTGAGTAAAACCAATAATAATGCGGCTCAATTAACAGAGAACTTACTTAAAATCACCAATCAAATTAATGAAGGAAAAGGCACCATGGGATTGTTATTAAACAATGCAGATTTAGCAGGCGATATCAAAGAAACCTTGCATTATTTAAAAATCACCAGTAAAGGAACTTCAGAATCTGTTTCTAATTTAAATAAAATTATTTCTTCTTTAAACAATAAAAATAATGTGATTGGAGTCATTAATGACTCGAATGTTGCGAAAAACCTACGGACAACGGTTGAAAACATTACCCAAACCAGCGAAGAAATCAATAAAGTCATAATTAATTTAAACCAAACCATCTTGAATGTCAAAGAGGGCAAAGGAACCCTGAACTACCTCGCAAACGATCCAAAATTAGTCAAGCAAATTGATTCTACGATGACAAACGTTAATGAAGCCAGTTATCGTCTGAATGAAAATTTAGAGGCGATGAAACATAATTTCTTATTTCGCGGTTATTTTAGAAAACTGGAAAGAGAACAAAAGAAAAATACGCCAAAATAAAACAGTCTGAATGATTATAAAATATTTAATCCATGATTATTGTAGAAAAATTAGGAATAGTACTAAGTCCTATGTCTTTAAAATTTGAGAATGCCGGGGTGCTAAACCCAGGAGTATATCAAGAGGGGAATACCGTACCTATTTTTTATAGAGCTACCGAAGAAGGTAATTTTTCAACAATAGGTTATGCTAAATTAAACGTTCCCATGAAAATAGTCGAAAGGATGGATAGACCAATAATCGTTCGAGACTTTGACTATGAAAAACAAGGAGTGGAAGATCCCAGAATTGTAAAAATCGAAGACACCTATTACCTAACCTATACCGCTTATGAATAACATACTGGGCATTTTAAAGACTTCTTTAAGCCCGTTTTTTTTGTCCCAAATATTCAAAAAACACAAAATAAGCAAACCCAAATATTTTTTTTATTGATATAAAATTTAAAATTGATTCCACAAAAAGTAGTATATTACGTTTTGAATCTATCAAATTTTAAGAATAGAATATCATAAAATAATTCATATGGCAATATTAATACCTCTTTGTCTTTTGCTTTTAATGGCCTATTTGTTTGATCTTACAGCATCTAGAACAAAAATCCCTTCCGTGATATTGTTATTGCTTTTGGGATGGACGGTTAGAGAGTCTACCACTTTTTTAAATATAAAATTACCTGATTTCACTTCTGTTCTACCGGTTTTAGGAACAATGGGATTAATACTTATTGTTTTGGAAGGTTCTCTGGAACTCGAACTCAATAAAACCAAGATTGGTCTTATCAAAAAAACATCCTTAGGTGCCTTTCTCACCTTAATCATATTAGCGTTTACATTAGCTACTTTTATTTGGTATTTTGGTGGCTACTCCTTTAAAACCAGTTTAACAAACGCCATCCCGTTTTGTGTCATCAGTAGTGCTATAGCAATACCCAGCGTTCGACTTCTCTCCTATGCACAAAGGGAATTCATCATTTATGAAAGTAGTTTGTCGGATATTTTTGGTGTAATTTTTTTCAATTTTATTGCTCTTAACGACGGATTTGGATTTGATACTTTTGGAGAATTTATTTTGCAGATATTATTTATCATTATCATTTCTGTTTTAGCTACCGTTTTACTTTCTTTTCTTTTAAACAAAATTGACCATCATATTAAATTTGTACCAATCATTTTATTGGTGATTTTAATCTATGAACTTTCTAAAATATTTCATTTACCGGCATTAATATTCATTCTGGTATTTGGATTAACAATTGGAAATTTGGATGAGTTTAAAAATCACGATTGGATGAAAAAAATTCGACTTGATTTATTGAATAAAGAGGTATTAAAATTCAAAGAACTGACTATAGAAGCCACATTCTTGGTTAGAGCCTTATTTTTTCTGCTATTTGGTTATATGATGGAAACACGTCAAATCATTAATTTGGAAACATTACCGTGGTCAGTAGGAATTGTTGTGCTTATTTTTACGATGCGAGTTATTCAATTAAGAATGTCCTCCACATTAGTTTTTCCACTGGTATATGTTGCTCCAAGGGGACTTATAACTATTTTGTTGTTTTTTTCCATAGCACCTGCCCAAAGAATCTTTTTAATCAATGAATCTATTATTATTCAAGTTGTATTATTGACCGCCCTTATTATGATGATTGGTTTGATGATAACGGCTAAGAAAAGGGAAACCATTTTACAACAAAGAAAAAGACTCAAAGAAGAAAACATATAAATCGCTTCTACATTTAAAAAATCCGCTCAAAGGCGGATTTTTTTATAGTGTTTTTAAAGCTTCAACAAGTATGTCAATGTCTTCTTTGGTATTATAATGACTGAAAGAAATTCTCAAACTCGGTTTTCTCAGGTCTTCTTTCGAAAGTATTTCAGCTAAAACATGGGATGGCTTTTGACTACCACTTTGACAAGCACTACCACGCGATACCGCAATTCCTTTCATATCCAGATGAAACAATATCATGGCGGTTTTTTCTTCCGGTAAAGGCAATAAAACATTCAAAAGCGTGTAAAAACCCGCTTCTTCCCCATTGATTTTAAAAGAAGGAAAATCTTTCTCCAATCTTTCTATCAAATATTTTTTTAGAGCTAAAACAGAAGTCTTTTCTGTTTCTAAATTAAAACAGGACAACTCCAATGCTTTGGCCATTCCTGCTATTTGATGTACTGCTTCGGTCCCGGCACGTAAGCCTTTTTCCTGCTCACCACCAAAAAATATAGGTTGTAAACCTGAATTTTTTCTAATAAATGCAAATCCAACTCCTTTAGGACCGTGAAATTTATGTGCACTGGCCACTATGAAATCAATAGGTAACATTTGTAAATCTATTGTAGTCTTACCAACAGATTGTACGGCATCGGAGTGAAATAACGCCTTAGATTGTTGACAAATTAAACTCACTTTATCCAAATCTAAAATGGTTCCAATTTCGTTATTGACATGCATCAGGCTCACTAACGTTTTACCCTCTTTTGAAAGTAATTCAACCAAATTTGTAAGGTCTATTTCCCCATTTGGTTTAAGAGCGACAAAATCGACTTGAATTTTATATTCTAGCTGTAAAGCCTTAATCGTATCCAATACCGCATGATGTTCAATTTTACTGCTGATAATACGTTCCACTTTTAAATCGACCACTGCCGAACGTAAAATCCAATTATTTGCTTCAGTGGCACAAGAGGTAAAAATGATTTCTTGCGCAGTAGCATTAATCGATTTGGCAATTGATTTTCTGGAAAGTTCCACAATACTTTTGGCATTTCGACCAAAACTGTGTGTTGAGGAAGGATTACCATAATCATTCGTCATTATTTTCGTCATTTCTTGAATGACTTCGGCACGAATGGCTGTAGTTGATGCGTTATCGAGATATACTTTTTTCATTGCGACAAAGTTAAGAAATATCAATTGTGAAATGTCCAATATCAATTGTCATTTTTTTAGCTATTTTTGTTGAAATTTAAGTAAACAATGAAAAAAGTTTTAAGCCTATTGGTTTTTGCAATAGTTATAACCGGTTGTGACGACGGTAATTTAACCCAAGAAGACATCAGTTTTGAAGACGTGAGAACACAAAGTTGCAGTAATAATGATGTTATCTATAAGCTAAAGGAAAATGAAGCCTTGCTTCTGGAAATTCCTGAAAGTTCCTTTACCAGTGAACCGACAGCAGTTGACGACCCTACAATTATCAATATTAACGCCAACAATCGCGTGGTGTATCGCTTTTATTACGGAAAAATTGAAACTGACAATATTTGCGAAACCATCCCTCCTGCTACACCTGTTGTTGTTGATCAATGGAATGCCGCTGATGGTCAAATACAAATCACGACCACAATGGTCAAAACAACAAACGCAACAAATAACAGTACCAAAATTACCGGATACAACCATAATATTGTTTTCAAAAATATTACGTTTGCCAAAAATAATGGAACACAGGTATACGAAACATTCCCATTTGGAGATTATATCACTACCGCCACAAACCTGCCATTTAATTTTGACCAGACACTTGAAAAATGCAGTGACTCCAATCAAGTTTACAATTATAACAGCAGCGAGGCTATTATCTTAACGGTAGATCCTACCTTAATAGCAAACGAAGCTACTCCGTTAAATTCTCCTCGAACAGGATTAATTGGAACTACGCAGAACATACTTACTTATCGTTTATTTAAAGAGCTTTTAACCGCTGATTATTTTTGTAAAGCTGTAACTCCTACCATTCCTGCAATCAATCAACAATGGGATGCCGTAGCAGGCGTGAGTGATGCAAGTGGTATTATTGAAGTAACTACTACAACGAATGGTCCCGGAAGTTTTATTCATACCATAGTGCTTAAGAAAGTTATTTTGAAAAAAGGAAACAGCAATTTTACCTTAGGCGACAGTTATACTTTGGGCGAATTAATCACGACAATTTAAGGCATTGTATTTCGCAAAAACAGCTGCAAATTTATATCCAATTTCATTGTTCAAAACACTGTGAAATGAGACTTTAAAATCGCTGTTTTTGGATTAAAAATAAAGTCAAAAAAAATACCGTTTGAGCTATTCAAACGGTATTTTTTTTGGACAAAATTAATTGTCTATTTGGCGTTTTGTTTAATATAAACTTCTGTTGCCCCTTGTCCATATTTTTGATAATTGGCCTCTTGAAAAACAATATTATCATAACGTCCCAATAAAAAATCAAGCTCTGCTTTTAATACTCCTTCACCAACTCCGTGAATAAAAACAATTTTTGGAATACGATTTTTGATAGCAAATTCAATATGCCTTTTTGCTGTTTCAGACTGTATGGTCAGAATATCATAATTCGACATACCCTGTTTGTTTTTGACTAACTTTTCGATATGCAAATCAAATTCAGGAGCAGGAATTTCACGTTTATCTTTACGTTCTTTAACAAAACTTCTCGGTTTTGGCGTCTCTTTTTCCTTTTCAATTTCATCTCTATTAATTCTTTTAATAGAATCCATTAAGTTATTGGAATTGTTTACTTTAATCAATTCCTTGACATTAAATGTCATCACAAATCCGTCCGATGTTTCAACGGTTACCTCATCGTCTTTGGTCGACAACACTACACCGTTTACATCTTCATCCAATGCTGAAACTTCGTCTCCTTTACTAAACATCTTTATCTTTTTTATCTTGGTTTTTACTCGGTGTTTTGGCACTTAACTTCATCATTCCAAACATGAAAACTACTATAGCGACAACCGTCACGTAGATGTTTTTATCAGGACTCACCTGCTCATAAAAAGCAACTAAAATTGCTAGTATCATTATTGGCATTATTAATTTCCTCATGTTAAAATGTATCAGATTCCAAAAGTAATAAATTTAAATCGGTCTTCCTTTTTTATTAAAAAGGTTTCAATGTATTTTGTAAATTGTAGAAAAAAATTCTAATGAATTTAGAACACAATATGCTTCCCTGTTTATTCAAATCTCTTTTTGGAATTGAGTGTTTAGGATGTGGATTCCAGAGAGCATTTTTACTTCTTTTGAAAGGCGAATTTAATGCTGCTTTTCAAATGTATCCTGCCCTCTTTACCACACTCCTTTTTTTGATTTTTTTGGGAGGGCATTTTATTTACAAACGTGTATTTACCCAAAAAATAATGATTCGTCTGGCGATATTAAATTCCGCTTTTATGGTAATGGGATATATCTACAAACACTATTAATTTGGTAATCACTTTCCAATTCGACTCAAAATATCATTCATCATTTCGATTTGAATCTTTTGAATTTCTATTAATTCTTCTTGTTGGTTTTGTATCAAATGATCTAATTTTTCGTGAAGCATCCTGATTTCAAGTTCTGATTTTAGATTAATCAAATAATCTTTTCGGGCTCTATCCCGATCTTTTTCCTCTTGTCTATTTTGACTCATCATAATAATTGGAGCCTGAAGTGCTGCTAAACAAGACAAAATTAAATTCAACAAAATAAATGGATAGGGATCAAAACCTCTATTATACAAGATATAAATATTCGCCAGAATCCAGAGCAAAATAAACACAGCAAACAAAACAATAAATTTCCAGCTTCCTCCAAAATCAGCTACTTTATCGGCTACCATTTGGCCGAAAGTCCTAATTTCAACTTCTTCCTCAATTTTACTTACTGAAGTATCTTCTTCTTTTAATTCATTCGAAATCTTTTCTTTTAATTCCGATAAATTTTCGATTTCATTGGATAAATAATTCGAAATATATCTTTCCCTGTATAAATTCAGTTCCGTAATCGATAAAAATTGATCGCTTGTAAATTCAGGAAAATCCTTCTTCATTAAAACCAAAATTGGATTCCGAATTATTTTTCCTGATATCTTATCGGATAACGGAAATACCTTTTTTGAAAGATCACTTACGAAAGTTGGAATGTTTTTCATAACAAATATTTTAACAATCTAATATACACAATAAAGAAACACATGAACTACAAACCATACAACTCCATTAATGAAGAATAAAAGAGTCCTTCAATAATTGAAGAATAATTAAAAATAGTTCAATATATTTGTTACATCAAATCACCCAAAAAAAATAGGTTAATGAGTCACGTACACAATCAATTCAACCCTCTCTTTTCACTTTCTTTTAGAAATTGTTGTTGCAATTTCTAAAAAACACCCTATTTTTATCCAATCCTATTAACAATTCAATCCTATAATCATGACAAAAGATCTGATTATCAATAATATTAGCACTTTAAAGAGTCATTTTTCCATTAATTACGGAATCAAGACCAAAACAGAAGCCTTTACAGAAAAACTATTCTACACGCTATTTGACGCGAATGCTCCTTTAAGCGAAAGTATTGACGAACTGGAAAAACAATTTAAGGAAATTGCAGCGATAGCTTGCAAAAAACCACAACCGGTATGCGATTCTATTTGGGAACAATTCCTTGAAAAGATACCTTCTGTTTTTGAAAAACTGAATCAAGATGCGGCCTATATTCTGGAAAACGATCCTGCTTCCAACAGTATTGAAGAAGTCTATCTAGCTTATCCCGGATTTTATGCCATTGCGATTTACCGCCTGAGCCATGAACTCTATCATTTAGACTTATTATTATTTTCTAGATTGATGAGCGAATACGCACACCGTATTACCGGAACCGATATCCATGCTGGCGCACAAATTGATTCACCCTTTTTTATCGACCATGCCACAGGAATTGTAATTGGTGAAACTTGTGTCATCGAGAAGCATGTCAAACTCTACCAAGGTGTTACTTTGGGCGCATTGAGCGTAAGCAAAGACATGAAAAATTCAAAAAGACATCCTACCGTTGAAAAAAATGTTTGTATTTATGCCAATGCCACTATTTTGGGTGGAGAAACTGTCATTGGCAAAAACAGTGTTGTTGGAGGAAATGCCTGGGTAACCAAATCAATTCCCCCAAGATCCGTTGTCCTAAACACAACGACAACAGAAGTAAAAATCAAAGAGATAAAATAACATGAAACCTCAAAAACTAGTAGACCTGATTGGCAATACCCCTTTGGTGGAAACAATCAATTTGGTAAAAAATAAAAACGTAAAACTTTTATTAAAACTCGAAGGCAACAATCCTGGAGGCAGTGTCAAAGACCGTGCGGCATACAATATGATTGCCGCTGCAATTGAAAGAGGCGATATCAAAAAAGGAGACAAACTAATTGAAGCCACCAGTGGAAATACTGGAATTGCACTGGCCATGATTGCCCAATTATTCAATATCGAAATCGAGTTGGTTTTACCAGAAGACTCCACCAAAGAACGTACTCAAACAATGCGTGCTTATGGAGCAACCGTAATTTTAACCCCTGCAAGTACCGGAATCATCGGTTCTAGGGATTATGCCGATAAAAAAGTAGCCGAAGGCGGTTATATCATGCTGAACCAGTTTGCAAATGACGATAACTGGAAAGCACACTATAAAACGACCGGTCCTGAAATCTGGAATGACACCGAAGGTTCCGTAACTCATTTTGTTTCGGCTATGGGAACAACAGGAACCATTATAGGAACTTCAACCTATTTAAAAGAAAAAAACCCAGAAATTCAAATTATAGGAGCCCAACCGAGTGACGGTTCACAAATTCCGGGAATTAGAAAATGGCCACAGGAATATCTTCCTAAAATATTTGATGCTTCAAAAGTAGACCGAACGATTGAGGTTTCTGAAAAAGACGCAAGATTAATGACCAAAAGACTAGCTCTAGAGGAAGGCATATTTGCAGGAATGAGCAGCGGCGGTTCAGTTGTTGCTGCACTTCAAGTTGCCAAAGAATTAGAATCAGGCGTTGTAGTTGCTATTATTTGTGACCGTGGAGACCGTTATTTGTCTTCTGATTTGTTTGATTAAACACAAAAAAGAAACCTTAATTTTTAAATCAGGATCAATCTTTAATCCATTTTAAATAAAAACTAAAAAATGAAAAACACAAAATTAACGTATTGCATTCTGATCTTATCTATCTTTATGGGACAAAAAACAAAGGCACAGGACTGGGCTAATTTAAACAAATACCAAACGGAAAATACCAAACTGGAACCGGCAGGAACCAGCAAAAACAGAATCGTACTTATGGGAGATTCCATAACCGAATTCTGGTCTCCTAATGATCCTGATTTTTTCTCTGGAAAACCTTATATCAATCGAGGTATTAGCGGACAAACCACACCGCAAATGTTAATTCGTTTTAGAGCCGATGTGATTGAATTAAAACCAGAAATAGTAGTCATTTTAGCGGGTATCAACGATATTGCCGGCAACACTGGACCATCAACATTAGATATGATTACAGACAATATTTTTTCGATGGCTGAATTGGCTAAAGCAAATCACATCAAAGTCATTCTTTGCTCGGTATTGCCTGCCCTTGATTTTCCTTGGAAACCCAATCAAAATCCTGCCGAAAAAGTAATTGCACTTAATAAAATGATAAAAGAATATGCTGATGCTAATAAAATCACATATCTAGATTATTATTCTGCCATGGTAAATGAGCAAAAGGGATTAAAAGCTGACTATTCAAGCGATGGTGTACATCCCAACAAATTGGGATACCAAGTAATGGCCCCCCTTGCTGAAAAAGCCATACAAAGCGTTTTATCAAAAAAATAAATTATTTAAAAAATTCAATATGAACTATAGAAAACTCGGAAAAACTAATTTTAATATCTCAGAAATATCACTGGGCACTTGGCAAGTAGGCGGAAAATGGGGCTCTCCTTTTAATGATAAATCGGCTGACGAACTCATTAACACCGCTATTGATAATGGTGTAAATTTTATTGACACAGCCGATGTATATGAAAATGGTTTGAGCGAAACGGCTGTTGGTCGCGTTGTTCGTTCCCGCTCCGAACGTATTTATGTAGCTACCAAATGTGGTCGCTTTATCAATCCGCATGTGAGTGAAGGCTACCAACCTAAAGTATTACAAAAATATATCGAGGACAGTTTGAAAAGAATGAATTTAGAAACGATAGATTTAATTCAGCTACATTGTCCTCCAACTGAAGTTTTTTATCGTCCCGAAATTTTTGAACTTTTTGACCGTTTGAAAGAACAAGGAAAAATCTTGAATTTGGGAGTAAGTGTCGAAAAAGTGGAAGAAGCTCTAAAAGCAATCGAATATTCGAATGTGACCACAATTCAAATCATTTTTAACCTCTTCCGTCAACGTCCTTCGGAATTGTTCTTCAAGGAAGCGCAAAAGAAAGATGTAGGTATTATTGCGAGAGTTCCATTGGCGAGTGGACTTTTGACGGGGAAATTCAGTCCACAAACTACTTTTGATGCGCAAGACCATCGTAATTTCAATCGAGAGGGTGCAGCATTCGACAAAGGAGAAACCTTCTCCGGAATTAATTATGAACTGGGTTTAAAAGCGGTTGAAGAATTAAAGGCCTTGTTTCCGGATACGCCTAATTTGGCTCCAATAGCTTTACAATGGATTTTAAGTTTTAATGAAGTGAGTTGTATCATTCCTGGTGCTTCGAGCGAAAGTCATGTCTTATCCAATTTATCGGTATATGACATGCCAAAATTAACTCCAGAAAAAATTGCGGCGATGAATGCCATTTATGATAAATACATCAAAAAAGAAGTACACCAACTTTGGTAAACCAAAAATTAAAAGGCTCGATTTGATTATCGAGCCTTTTTTTTTATCCCATTGTGTTTACATTTTTTAACACAATGTTAAATATCTGAAGAATAGAGTTCTTTTTTACATTCTCTTTTTAATATTTAGAAATCTACGAATCTATTCGGTTAATTATTTTCCTATTATTCAAAATAATGTCTCTTTTTTCCTTTTCGTCTTCATTGAAATAAAAAGCTACGACTTGCCATACTCTTCGCGCAGCATTTTCGAAAGTACTATTTTCGGCTAAAAATCGATTTCTAATTCTCAAAAACTTTAGTCAAAAAACTATCTATATATTGAATTGTCGGTTCAAACCAAGGGTTAAAAAGACAAAAAGAATGTGGCGAATTGTCGAACTCGTGTACTTCAGAATAGATGCCGTTTTCATTCAAAACCTTTATGTAATCCTCTCGCCCTGCATGCATTCGAGCCACTGAACTATTAACAAACAAGGTCGGAGGTGTTTGAGCACTTACATAACTCAATGGAGAAGCCGCTTCCCAAAGTTTAGGATTGTCTTTTTTTGAATAGCCAAACCAATAAGTCCCTGCAGAAATATTCTTGCTATCATCACCTTCTCCTCCTTCAGGATGCACAAATGACAAAGTTCCATCAATATCGACAACGGCATTAACTTGAGATTGCGAATTAGAATTGGTCACCACTCCTTCAAAAAGTGGCATATTTCCAGTTGTTCCCATAAAAGCAGCCATTTCTCCACCTGCCGAAAATCCAAGAGAAACAATTTGATTGGGGTCAATGTTATATTTTGCTGCATTTTTCCGAACCCAGCGTATAGCTGCTTTTATATCATAAATCGCTGCCGGAAAAAGTGCTTCGGTAGACAGTCTGTATTCAGGAGTAAAACAGACATAACCCAAACTGGCTAGTTTTTGTGCCATTGGGTAATGTTGCTCTCTGCTTCCAGAACGCCAACCACCTCCGTGAATAATGATAATGGCTGTTTGTTTTTTCGTTGCTTTTTTATCATAAAAAACATCCAATTTCATTTTGCGCTTGCCATAATTACAATAAACAATATTGTTTTTTTGTTTCACAAAATCAAAATGCTTAACTGTAGCTATCGTACAATCTGGATAATCCTTCAAGGTCTTTTTAAAAGCACTATAAGTTGTGTAAGAAGTATCTCTAACAGATGTAAGTCCTTTTAAATATTGAGCATTTAGATTTTGATAAAAAATCATACAAACCAAAATCAATACCAGATTTAAACTTTTGCTTTTACAATGAAACTTTACTTTTCTCATTTGTGTAAGTAAATTTATTTTATTGAAAGTATGAATTTAAAAAAACTATTCCTAAAAACACTACTAACTGAATAATAGCTATGCTTTTAGGAAAAAGTAAGTTTTTTAATTATAAAAAGAATTAGATTTTACTTTAATTCAAATGCACCTATATCTGGTGCTGTACCCAAATAAGGAATCCCTTCAATAACAACACCTTTATCAATTAAATCGCTGGTTGCTTTCAGTTTCATAAAAGTCACATCCGGCAAACTTCCATCCGCTTTTCGAGCTTTAATTAACTGACTTATATCGATACTTTCGAAGTCAGATGCATCTGTGACAAGTCCATTTTGCCAGCTGTTATTTGTGACATCAACAACTGTTGCCAAAACACTTCCGAATGCACCTAAGAAACAAGAATTTTTAACGGTCAGTTTCGCCAATGGATTTGTACTACTAAAATTATAATTGGTTCCATTGCTATAAGCTGAACAGTTATAAATTTCAACATTCCCTCTGTTACTATTGTGATCAAAACCGTCTGCAACATTTCCTGCGGCAATACAATTTTTATATATTGCATTATGTTTCAAATCCTTTAAATCACTACCTCCTGTTTTGAAACCATTTCCGTCACCGGCACCAATTGTTCCATTTTTAAGGTAACCATTCTTGATAGCCCAACAGTTCGTATAAGTAGTCGTTATATTATCCGTTCCTCTTAAATAACCATCCCATCCGTCGTCAAGATTTTGCCAGGCTCTACATCCAATGAATTTATTACCCGTCCCGGCTGATAATTTACAGGCAAAACCATCGGCATTTTCTAGAGTAGAATCGGCATTGAAATAAGAATCGCAATTTAAGATGGTGTTATTTGAAGCCCCATTATCTATTTGTAAACCGGTATCTGAACATTCCGAAAAAGTACAAAATTCGATTATGTTATTGTTTCCCTTCACTTGTATCCCATTGTCTCCTGCATTGTAAATATCAATTCCTTTTATATGCCAATAATTTCCTGAAAGCACGATTCCCTGATTGGCCGAATTTTCAGGCATTGCCGAAAAATCCAACTTAGCACGAGTGCCCTCGGTTTGTCCAAGAATATTGATCTCATTACCGGAAGTGCCAGATGCACTCAGGGATATTTTACTGTTCATAACATAGGTTCCTCCGTTCAAAAACAAGGTTTCACCTGGCTTAACTTTGGTTAAAGCAGACAAAAGTTCAGTCGCATTTGAAACAACATGATCATAAGTTGGAGTTACTGCAAAACTGGAAATTACTATATTCTTGGCAGCAAACACAGTTCCTTTATCTGCGGCCGTGACAGTTAACTTTACTGTCCCGTTTTTCTTTGCAGTTATAAGTCCTGTTGAGGAAATTTCAGCAATTGAAATATCTGAAGATTTCCACGAAAGAGTTTTGTTGGTTGCATTTGTCGGCAAAACAGTTACAGACATCTGAGAAGTTGTACCCGCTGTTATATCAGTTCCTGTAAGAGAAATTGAGGTCACATAAATACTGTTATCAGGAACAGGATTGTCCACACCGGCATCGTCCTTTGAACAAGAAAAAAGACTAAAAAACAAGATTACTATTATTTTTATATATTTCATATCAAATGAATTTTTAACATTATAACTAAACACAAAGAGGCATACAAGAAAATGCATACCTCCTTATTCTAAAATAAGATTTCAACCATTATTTAATCCAACGTGGATCACCAACTAGATTATCCTTTAAAGTTTGATTACTAATTGTAAAATCAACTGAAGCAACATTTGTAAATCCGGGATCTAATTGAGACCCTGAATCGTCATATCGAATTGGAGAAGCCGCTGTTGTATATAAATTAGCCGCATTGAAATAATTATTATTAAGAAATGTTGGTGCATTAGTAGTCGATTGGTTTGCATATAAAGCCAAAGTATTCGCTATATTATTATTTTTAGACACCAAAGTATGACTCGCAAAACGAACATAAAAAATACGTTTTGATGCGCTATTGCTTACATTGTTTAATGTACATTTTTCTAATAATACGTTCGTTGTTAAACCAGTTCCTGTTGCACCGGCAGCATCAATTCTAAAGAAGTCTCGAGATCCCGTAGCAGCACTGGAAGCACAGTTATTAAATGTACTCGTTTTAACTGTAAGGTCAAGAACATTCGTTTTTCTAAAATCAATAAAATCACCACCATTACACCAAACGTCTGTTACAATACTATTTTCAACAGTAACAGAGCTCACAAGAGATGAAGCAATATCACCGGCAATAAATGATTTTCTGTAATTATGAATATTACAACCATTAATTAATAAAGAATTAAAGTTTGCCGGATCATTAAATCGAACAACATCATTATAAGAATCTACATCCGGGCCATCACCTTCTAAATCTAAATCGATTAAACTTACATTGGCCGTACCAGCTTTAATTGAAAAACCAACTTTTAAAAGAGGCTTATCAAAACTTCTTAATCCACGAATCGTTATTGATTTAGTAAGTTCTATCAAGCCTTTCTGTGCCCTATAATCACCTGGCTCTAAAACCAAGATATCACCAGAAGATGCTTCAGCAATTTTTTGAAGTAAATCATCTGTAGGTTTCACTAATGTTGCATCACCTACGTCAATACCAGTCGTAAAAGTTATTACCCCTCTCTTTTTTGTACCATTTAACAGCGTGGCTGTATATCCAGTTTCAGCAGACAAGCCTCTTATTACAGCAATACCATCTACTTTTTCCTGGGCAGTAATTTCGTGGGTAATATCACCCGGAGAAAGTGTAATTTGAGTCACATTGCTATTTGGAGTCCAACGTAATGTGGCTTCTTTTGATAAAACATCACCATCAATAATACTAGTAAAAATTTGCTCCGTTAGAGTTGTAACTTGCCCAATTGCCCATTTAGAATCTTCTGCCCCTGTTGTACTAACCGCTTTTATTCTAATAGAATAAGTTGTTTCCCCTTCCAGAGCAACCGTAACAGGTAATTCCGTTGGTAATACATTAACTGTTTTATAAATAGTGGTAAATTCTTCATCATCTGCACTAAATTCAACAACATAATGATCTACATCTTCACGTACCGTCCAATTCAGTTCCACGTTGGTCTGATTTCGAACTATTGCTTTTATTCCAATAGGAGAAAATGCACGATCCACCATTAATTCGTCTATTAAATCAACATTATAACCATCACAACTTGAGACAGCAAATGCCAGTAATAGCATGGTTGTTAATCCTTTTAATATATATTTTACTTTCATAATCATAATAACTTATAAATCTATTATTAATTTGCTATGTTTTGATAACCGTAATCATTTACAAGTTGTTTATTACTTGCTTCAATAAATACCTGCCATATTGGCCAAAACTGTCTATTATCTGGATTTACTCCAGTTTTGTAAAGAGAATTCACCTTGGTATCAACTAAGGAATTCCAAGTGGAACTAGAATAATCAGAACCTGGGCTTACCGTTTCACCTCTATTCAGTCCATAAACATCTAGCGTTATGTTGTCTTCTTGATACTTATAATATAAAGTTGTTGGCACATCGGCATATTCCCCGGTACGATTTTGTAAATCTGACATTTTCACCTTGGCTTCATCTAATTTCGCCTTAAGTAAATTCCAACGAATCAATGCTTGCTTACGCTCCATTTCACCTGTAAACTCATACATATGTTCTTTGACAATAGCATCAAACATAGCCTGTTTAGTTGTCAATGCGTTCACGTAAGCATCTACCTTTTGTGCATGAAGTTCAGATGCAAATGCTCTTTTACGAATTTCTTTCAAATACGGTGCAGCAGCAGTTGGACCTTCTAACTCATTTGCAGCTTCAGCTGCCATAAAAAGCACTTCAGCATAACGCATGTATATTTTATTAACTCCATCATCATTCGTTGAAGTAACATAACGTTTCATCCACTCATAACGGTATTTTCCAAAATACCATAAATCTGATTTTCCTAACTCTTGTTTCGCAATTCCATTAACCGGAGAACTCCATTTATAAGGTACACAGGTAACATCTCTACGGCTATCCGTCTCATCAAAATCATAAAAAACCGTTGGTAGCGGTCCTGCACTTCCTCCTCTGGAACCTTGAGCTTGAAATTGATCTACACCGGAATGTCTAACCGCAAAAGTGAATAACATACGACCACGCCCATCAGCAAAAGGTATTTCCCAAAGTGACTCACCTCCAGCCGTTATATCTTCTTCATTGTATTTTCTCCATAAACCTTCAAATGTTGTCTCTAAATGAGCTGTTCCACTTTGAATTACATCACGACATTCATTTAAAGCCAATTGATACATTAATGGAACTGAAAGTTCTGGATCTGTACTTCTTCTAACAACGTCAGGATTAGGATATAGTTGGAATCCGCTTGCCACCATTGCTAATCGAGCACGGAATGCTTTTACAAAAGTTTTATTGATTCTTTCTACTGTATTGGTAGATGAGGACTGGTTAGGCCATGCAACTAATGTAGCAGCTTCACCTAAATCAGCAATAAGTTGTTTATAAATCACATCACGATTTGATTTTTCTAAATACAAAGTTTCTTTATTAATAGGCTCAAAACGGGCAGGAACATCTCCCCAAGTTTTCATTAAGTCAGCATAATAAATAGCACGCAATGTCAAAGCCTCCCCTAAAAGTTGTCCTAGTTCAGTTCCTGGTCTTGGATCACCGAAATCACGTATTCCTCTTATACAAATATTTGCACGCTCAATACCTGAATACATCATCGCCCAAACATTATTAGTTGTATTCATATTAGCATTATTCCACTTGGCATCATAAACGCACAAATCAGTATTATCACTAGCCGTTTGTGAAGTATTGTACCATTCTGTATCTGTATTCAACCCATACCAAGGAAGGAAACGTCCTCTATAAGAATTCGTTTGACCAAACGGCTCCATAATACCGTCTACAGCTCCTTTAGCCAAACCCGCATTAGAAAAAATAATAGATTCTTCTAAAGTTGATTTTGCCGGTGCATCTAAGAAATCATCTGATAACTCTTGACAACTACTAAAAAGCCCAGCGATTATTATTCCTGAAATTATAATTATATGTTTCATCTTCTAATAAATATTTTAATTAAAAATTAAGGTTTAAACCAAACACTACCTGTCTGCTACGAGGAAATGGTGAAGAATCAACCCCTGGAGTAAGAGGAGTCTTTCTTCTTGTAGAAACCTCAGGATCAAGACCAGAATAGTTTGTAATAATGAAAACATTATTAGCCGTAGTATAAAATCTCAATTTAGAAATACCTAATTTAGAAACCATAGCTTCTGGAAACGTATAACCCAACGTAAGCATGTTTAATCTTAAAAACGAAGCGTCTTCAACTGCCCAGTCGCTGAAAACGTAATTTTTCATATATGGAGACCACATTGTTGAATTAGCATTTAGCGCTTCTAATTCGGCAGGATCTGTTACTAACTCACCTGTAGCGGATTCTAAATTTGTCCATCTATTTCCATCCGCCATTGTTGTACTTAGATTTCTATATTGTCCATTTAGATTGGATGTCGTAAATTCAACTTTATTGGCATTATAAACATCATTACCCACACTCCAGTTGAAAGCCGCTGAAAGATCAAAACCGTAAGCATTAGCATTGATTACCAAACCACCCGTATGTTTTGCATTCGCATTCCCAATAACAGTATTATCATTTGCATCTACTATACCATCTGGAACACCGTCCGGACCACTAATATCTTTTAATTTCATAGTCCCCGGCATTACCGTTCCTACAACATTTGAACTATTTGCAACATCCGATCTTAAAGTATAGTCTCCTGTAGCCCCATTGTAATCAAAGTCGGATACTTCATAGCGTCCGTCACTTTTATAACCATACATTATACCCAAAGGTTGTCCAACATCTACACGGTAGTCATTTCCAATTTGAGTAGAAGCCCAACCTGAGGACCATCCAAAGTTGTCCATAATACCAAGTGAATTGATACGGTTTTTATTTGCTGATATGTTAAAACCAAAACTCAAACCATAATCTTCTTTATCTATTGCAACAACGTTCAAGGAAGCCTCGATACCTGTGTTTTGAGTTTCTCCCATATTTCTATATTGAGAAGCATAACCACTACCTCCTATTAGGAAATTAAGTAAAAGGTCTTTCGTTTTATTTTTATATGTTTCAACAGAACCACTTATACGGCCACTGAACAATTCAAAATCAAGACCTAAGTTTTGTGTTACAGTTGTTTCCCATTTTAGTTCTGGATTGGCTAAGACATTGCCTGTTGCCCAATAATTAGCAACATTATTTATAAATGTAGTCGTAGAAGGACTAAAAACGGGTACTTGCTGTCCGGATGGAATATTATTATTACCAGCCTCTCCATAACTTAATCTAACTTTAAGTGCATTTAACCAAGTTACATTCTTTAAGAAATTTTCTTCAGAAATCTTCCATGCTGCAGCAGCAGAAGGGAAATACCCCCAACGATTATCTCCTAAGAATTTACTGGAACCATCTGCACGGTAGGTAGCCGTAAAAAGATATTTATCATAAATATCATAGTTTATACGTCCAAAAAAAGACAGTAGTTTATCGTCCGGACTGTAATAGTTTTCAACTGTTAGCGGCGTACCTAGGGTAGTCAATTTTCTTGCAGTATCAAAATCAAAAAACTTTGGAAAACCTTGGATTTCAGAAGTTACCTCATTGGTACGAGAAATAATCATTTCTTCCCCTAAAAGCACCTTTAATCTATGATTATCATTCAATAACTTTTTAAAGTCATAATTAATTGTATTCGCATTTCTGAATCTCACTCGTTTTTCATCACTAAAAACTAATGATGGCAACCCTTGATTTTCTGCCGATGGCCGGTTACTTGCATAATAAGTAGAGCGACCATAAAAACGATAATCTAAATTATTATAGTTATCTAAACCTAAATCAGTTTTAAATAGAAGATTATCGATTACTTTCCACGAAACACTTCCAAGCATATTGAAATTTTTCCTTAGCTGTTTGCGTTGATTATCATCTACAGCCACGAAAGGATTCACAAGATAACTCGACACAGCTTCGTCCGTATTATCAGTTGTTAAACCAGGTAAAGGAAATGGGGAATAACCAACACTATGTTTTAAACGAGAATCGGCAGATGAAATTTCATTTTGCTCATTAGCACCTCCTCCATTGACTTCGGTATCAGAATAACGTAATGTAAAATTAAGATCTACTTTTTCAGAGGCTTTATTCTTTACGGCAAAAGACAAGTTATTTCTTTTAAAATCTGAACCGACCATGATTGTTTTTTCATCATAGTGAGCATAATTAAAATTAAAATTAAGCTTTTCAGAACCACCACGAATTCCTAAATCACGGCTCTGAACCTCACCTAAACGACCATAAATCTGTTTCTGCCAATTATTCCCTTTCAACACTGAATACAAATCTATATCCTGATAGGAACCAAAATATTGCTCATAGGTATCTAGCCTGTCCCTAAGTAAAGCATACTCATATTGCCACTTTACAAAATCCTCAGGTTCAAGAACATCAATAGTATTCGCAATCTTTTTTGCACCATAGAACATGTTATAATTTACAGTTATTTTACCGTCTTTTCCACTTTTGGTCGTTATAATTACAACTCCATTTGCTCCTCTGGAACCATAAATTGCGGTAGATGATGCGTCTTTCAAAACAGTAATAGTTTCTACATCAGAAGAAGATATATCATTCATACTGTTCACAGGAAAACCATCCACAATTATTAGTGGAGATGCATCTTGAGTTAAAGATCCTCCTCCTCGAACTCTAATTTTAATTTCAGCATCCGGAGATCCTTCCGCAGAAGTCACTTGTACTCCAGCCATACGCCCCGTTAAAGCTTCTGCAACACTGGAAATAGATTGCTTTTTCAAATCTTCTCCGGAAATTGAAACGACTGAACCTGTTAAATCTTTCTTACGTGCTGTCCCATAACCAATGACAACAACTTCATCTAAAGTTGAATTGGCATCTTTTAACACTACATTTAAAGTCTTATTTTGCCCTACTGTTTTGGTTAATGTTTCAAACCCTATAAAAGAAAAAACCAATACACTGTTTGGCCCACTGACACGGATTGAAAATTTCCCGTCGAAATCCGTTTGTATTCCATTTTTAGTATTTTTCTCCAAAATATTCACCCCGGGTATCGGCATATTACTCTCATCTTTTAC
>JALRGT010000149.1 GCA_023259675.1 Flavobacterium sp. | reverse complement strand
CACAAATGGAGGATTTATTTACTGTTTATCCAAGTTTACCTAATATTGAAATACTCGAATTATTAAGAAACGGATTGATGGCAGTTTGTCCTTTTAAAAAGATGTTTTAAAGCAAATAAATCTCAGTTAGCCCTATCATATTCCCCTCTTGAAATCGGAGATTCAACGATTCCAAAAAAAATAGTAACTAGAGTTAGAGGGGAGGGAGAAAAAATCATGCAGAGGACTCATAATTGAAAAGTTTTCAACAGAAACACCGCCGTCCTTAGACTGTGGCAGCTGGGGACCCGTTTTCGAATAGGCCGAAAAATCCAACGCTGTTTGAGCCCGAATCCTTTTGGGCGAGTTTGTTGGATTTAGGCATAGAGGAAATTACGGATCAGCGAACAGTCCGGGACTAGACTTTTTTGGTTCTTTTTTGGGCAATGCAAAAAAGAACAGTATGGTATATTAGCACAAACGTATTTATCTTTTGAAATCGAAGATGAAATGATTCCTAAAAAAAATAGAAACTAGAGTTAGAGGGGGTAGGGGTGTGTCAGTATACTTTGTCTGTATTAAAAAAAATCATGAAGAGCATTTGTGAATGAAAAAAGAATCAACAGCAACACCGTCCTTAGACTGTGGCAGCTGGGGACCCGTTTTTCGAATAGGCCGAAAAATCCAACGTTGTTTGAGCCCGAATCCTTTCGGGCGAGTTTGTTG
>JALRGT010000148.1 GCA_023259675.1 Flavobacterium sp. | reverse complement strand
CACAGTCTCGGTCAGTACATTCATATCCGTTTCCGTAAGCGGAATATCCGTTATCGAAAAATCATCCTCTTCATATTTATAATATTTCTTGTCATAAACCACAATGGGTGCGTTATAGCCCAATTTTTCGCTTCGCATCATTTGAATATCCGATTGTATGGTACGTTTACTTACCGGATTTGCCTTTCCTTCATATTCATACAAAGCCTCGCTAACCGCTTCAATTAAATCCTCTAATGTCCACTTTCGATACTGATTTTGTAAACATTTATCGATAGTTTTATAGCGAATAAGCGCATTTTTATTCTGTGACATGGTGTTGATTTTTTATTTTTGGGCGTGTCCCTTCGTAAAAACTACGGGTCGGGCTATTCGCTTCAATCTTTTATGACTTCCGCTTTCGCTGCATTCATAAAAGGATTTTCGCTTCTATCCCTCACGCAATTCAGTGTAAATGGCAACAGTTATTTTCAAAAGTGGAATTATTTCCACTTTGCTTGTGACAATAAATATAAAAATTAATTTTTACTACGCAGAATGATTGCGTACTTATATCAAACATTTGTACTATAAAATAAGAAATAGTATGGAAACAGCAATCAACGGATTTGAATTAATGGAAATAGGATTTCCGGAAGGAGAAATTATCGGAATCGCATTAAAAATCAACAGAAAAAGAAACGGTTTCAAACGTGACGAAATGATAA
>JALRGT010000147.1 GCA_023259675.1 Flavobacterium sp. | reverse complement strand
CTCCATCAAAAAAAATAACTTCTTGAAGCGTTTTACATTTTGTTTGTTTAATATTTTCAAACTCATTTATCAATTCTTGCATTGCTGTTTTCATAATCCAATTTCTTTTTTAAAAATCTCCAACAATTCTTCTTCTGAATATTCAACTCCTTTGTATTCCCAAGCAATATGCTTTTTGAAATCACAATGCAACATCAACCACTTCACAAATCTTACTGAGAAATTACCTTGGATTTTCTCTAAATCTTCTATTCCTTTTGCGGTCAAATCAGCATTGACTATTCTTGGAATACTATCTTCGGTAAATATTACCTGTACTTTGGTGTTTTTTAAATCCATGTTGTCATTTGTTGTTGGAATTAATAATTGATTGCTTTCCGAGATTTTGTTGTTACTAGCTTATTTTACTGAGGTTTTAACAGGGGTTGTACATATAGGAGTTACAGGCTATTTTAAAAGACGTTCGGCAGTCTGTCACGAACTTTAGCGAAAACAAAATGCTGTAAAGTTTTAAAATTGATAGTCGGGTTACGATTTTCTTTTACAAAATTCCAACTTTCCTCTTTTACTATTTCGTAGAAAATTACGTTTAACAATCTTGGAATCATTTTAGAACTCCATCCGTCAGTAGTTTCAATTTTAGCATATTCTTTTTCACAAAAAGCAGTTGTTACATACTTTTCTGCAATTTCTTCTTCAACCATTTTC
>JALRGT010000146.1 GCA_023259675.1 Flavobacterium sp. | reverse complement strand
ATCGAGCAGCCACGCTAGACCGGGAACGGAATGAAGTGTTAACGCAATGGAGAGAAGGGATAGCAGCGTGTAACGGCGGGGTAACAAAAAAAACTGCCTTTGGCTTACCTTGATTTAGGGCAAAGTGAGGTTTTTACCGAACGGAGCCAAGCCCGATGGCTGGGCGAAAGAGCAACCGCACAAAACACAAGGGGCTGCAGACGCAAATACTGCTGGAATGAATGGAGCTGAACGAAGAGTGACGGTGGAGTTTACGAAACCGGCACGTGGAGTGAAGCGAAATGAATGAAGCGGTATGCGGATGCAATAGCCCCGACGAACGCAGGAAGTGAGCGTGTGAAGATGAGGGCGAGGAAGCGTAGTGGCTGCCTGCCCTTTTTTTGGGCTGGCTGACGCTATGCTGACGACCGTACTGTGGAATGGAGTCCCGCCTTTTTGCGGGACGACTGGAACAGCCGAACGGAACAAAGCGAACGACCGGAGAGAGACCTATTGATTGCCCGTGATGTTTAATCCTTCGTTGTCAAAAAATCTACTATTTGTTAATCCAAAATAGGACTAGCCATTGAAGTCTTCCCATTTGAAGGTCTTCCTGTTCTGTGACAATAATTTTCAGGATAATTCCAGTTTTCAAACTGAGCCCAAGTTTGATAAGAGTAATAAGAAAATGGACGAGAAGGATCGAACGGAATTCTTTCCCCTGTTCTTATGCAATATCCATATTCTTGTTGAC
>JALRGT010000145.1 GCA_023259675.1 Flavobacterium sp. | reverse complement strand
CTCATTTTATGATCAGATATTTCTTGCGGCGTCATATTGCTCTAACAAGTGTGTCTAGCAATCCATATGCCCAAAACCCGGTAAGAGCCCACAAGGTACCCGATCTGAGCGACGTTATTTCACGGTCCATATCTCTAATGCAAAGATAAACAAGTAAAAGAAAAATAGCTAGTCCGAAAAGAAAAAGTGTCATAATCTATATCCTTAGATGAGGGTGAATGAGAGACTAACCATGGTCTCTCGCGTGCTTATTAGGTAGCAACACCATAATGGCGATCCCGAGAGGACTCGAACCTCTGACCCCATGCTTAGAAGGCACGTGCTCTATCCAGCTGAGCTACGGGACCTTCTTTTATGTTCTATTTGAAATACGATGAAGAAGATTTGCAAGCTGATTCAGCTCTGCAGATGGTGTGCGCTCTGATTCTTCTAACGAAACCAAATGCCGTTTATAATGCTCTAACGCGCGCAAAATTAGTTTGGTATCTGCAGGAGCAAATACTCCACCCTTATTAATTTTCATCATAAAGAGACCTCAGTAAGCCATGTGTTTGCAGTATCCATCCAATCGAGGATTTCTTCTGGAAGAACTTCTCCGGATCGCTTTGCCGAAAGAAGTTCGCAATATGTTTTTTCAACTTCAGTTGTATTCTGAAATGTAGGAAGAGTAAACATTTGTATGTTCATAAAAAAACCTTATATTTTATATATACAACTTAGCGCGAATACACAG
>JALRGT010000144.1 GCA_023259675.1 Flavobacterium sp. | reverse complement strand
GGCTAGACTTTTTTGGTTCTTTTTTGGGCAATGCAAAAAAGAACAGAATAGCATCTTTAGCACCATCGTATTCCTTTTTAAAGAAAATCAGCACTTTCTACAATAAACAATAGTTCTGTTTTTTTACCAACAACCAACAAATAAACAATAACGGATATCGAACAACGGTCAACGCACGCCACATAACTCACAATTCACGACTCACATCTCATAACCCACAATTAAAAACTCTTTCACCGCCCTTAGACTGTGGCAGCTGGGGACCCGTTTTTCGAATAGGCCGTAAAATCCAACACTGTCTGAGCCCGAATCCTTTCGGGCGAGTTGGTTGGATTTAGGCATAAAGAAAATCACGGGTCAGCGAACAGTTCAGGGCTAGACCTTTTTGGTTCTTTTTTGGGCAATGCAAAAAAGAACAGAATACCATCTTTAGCACCATCGTATTCCTTTTTAAAGAAAATCAGTACTCTCTACAATAAACAATAGTTCTGTTTTTTTACCAACAACCAACAACCAACAACCAACGAATAACCAATAATGGATATCGAACAACGCACAACGCATAACTCACAATTTACGACTTACATCTCACAATTAAAACTCTTTCACCGCCCTTAGACCAATGTCATTAAGTTAAGGAAGTAAATTAAAAAATAAAGGGTTACGAGTTGTATTTTTGGAGTACCACCACCAAAAC
>JALRGT010000143.1 GCA_023259675.1 Flavobacterium sp. | reverse complement strand
AGTTTTAGAAGAAGGAGCACAAATAGTTTCTGAGTTAAATCAAAGTCCGGTTGAAATGCTAGGACATGTAACATCAAGTTATTTCAGTCCAAACCTAAAGAAATCAATAGCACTTGCAGTAGTTAGAGGTGGAAAAGATATGATGGGAAAAAAACTTTTTGTGCCCATGGAAAATAAAAATATTAATGTCACTATTGCGAATCCAGTCTTTTATGATGAAAAAAATGAGAGGTTAAATGCTTAATTATAATTCAGTTATTAAAAATGAAATTAATCAAGAAAGTGTTTCAGTAAAAGAAATATCACCGGTAATGAAAATTAATTTAAGAGGTAAAAAAAGAGAATTTTTAACAAATATTGGTAAAAATCTTAATATGATCTTACCTACAGAGGCAAACACTTCAACAACGAGTGATAAATTAACAGCAATATGGCTTAGCCCAGATGAATGGATGATAGTTTCAAATGAACTTGTAAACAAAGATAACAATAAATACGAACTATATGAAATGTTATTTAATAGCATTTCAAAAACGAATTTAGGTGCTGTTGTTGATGTAACTGATCAATTTATTCAATTGGAACTTAAAGGAAAAAATATTTATGAAATTTTTTTAATGAGAAGGAACTATGCAAACAAAATTAATAAAATTATTTCAGATAAATTAAAAAATTTCAGGGAAATTAATATTAAATATAACAATGATCTATTTGATGATCTAAATGAAAAAAAAAT
>JALRGT010000142.1 GCA_023259675.1 Flavobacterium sp. | reverse complement strand
CCTTTCTTACTGGAACAAAGAATGGCGGTTTAGTACTTGTAGGTGGAGAAATTAGTGAAATTGCAGAAATAACTACTGATGATGTTCTTACGATTGTTAAAGAAGCACTTAACAAAACTATCAAAACTAGCTTTGAAGATTTTGATTTAGAAAACCTTTCAATATATAACGAATTAACACCACAATCTGAAGAAATTCGTGCAGCTGTTGAAGACGATGAAGATCAAGGTGCTGGTGATCAAGGAATAATGGTAGGATTTGCAACCAACAAAACAAAATCATTTATGCCTCCAACGTTTGATATGTCTAGAAATATACAAAAATCTTTATGGGATCTTCAAAACTCAGATGAGATGCTTGATCTTGATTCAAAAGTTCAAGTAACTAGTGGAGGAGAAAAAACAAAAGTTGTAGTATCAACCCAGCACAATAAAGATATTGATATGGAGAAATTATTCGAAGAGGTTTCTGATATTGTTGCTAGTAATGTTGAATCTGCATTTGAGTTAGATTTGAACCCATCTGGGTCATTTGTTAAAGGAGGTCCAGCTGGCGACACAGGACTCACAGGTAGAAAAATAGTAGTCGATGCTTACGGCCCATCTGTGCCAGTGGGTGGAGGAGCATTTTCAGGTAAAGACCCGAGTAAAGTTGATAGGTCAGCTGCTTATGCTGCGAGACATTTAGCAAAAAATATTGTTGCACACAAATTAGCAGACGATTGTTTAGTTAGAGTT
>JALRGT010000141.1:244-742 GCA_023259675.1 Flavobacterium sp. | reverse complement strand
CTTGGCTTATTAGTAGTATTTTTTGTACATATTGCTCTTGCGACCGCACCTTTTTTTATTAAATTCTTAAATATTTCAAACTTTACATCGTCACTTAAAAATAGTTCTGTAGTATCGTAAATAATTAATGGATTTCTCAAATCAGGTTTATCAGACCCATATTTTAATAAAGCTTCTTCATAAGTAATTCTTGGAAAAGATGAATTAAGAATTTTTTTATTTGAAAAAGCACTAAATACATCATTTATTAATTTTTCTAATATTTTAAAAATATCCTCTTGCTCTACAAAAGACATTTCTATGTCTAATTGATAAAATTCTCCCGGACTTCTATCGGCTCGAGCATCCTCATCCCTAAAACAAGGTGCAATTTGAAAATATTTATCAAAACCAGCAACCATAATTAACTGTTTAAATTGTTGTGGAGCCTGAGGTAACGCATAAAATTTTCCCGGATTCAATCTACTCGGTACTAAAAAATCTCTTGCACCTTCAGGA
>JALRGT010000141.1:0-234 GCA_023259675.1 Flavobacterium sp. | reverse complement strand
AAAGAAATTACTTTTGATCTTAAAATTATATTTTGGTGAAGTTTTTTTCGTCTTAAATCAATAAATCTATATTTTAATCTAATATCTTCAGAATATTCCTGGTCACTAAACACAGGCATTGGCAATTCATTGCAAGATCCAAGAACTGTACATCGCTTCACTGCTACTTCAATTTCTCCTGTTGGCAATTCCTTATTTATAGAATCTGAAGATCTTTTTAGGCAAACACCCTCT
>JALRGT010000140.1 GCA_023259675.1 Flavobacterium sp. | reverse complement strand
TAGAATGTGGGAATTCTATTTAGCTGGTTGCGAAATGGCTTTTAAATGGGGAGACCAAGTTGTATATCAGTTTCAGCTAACCAAAAACTATTCTTCCACACCAGTTACAAGAGACTATATTTATCAATAAATAATTGATAAATAATTAAATTCACTCAAATGAAAAAAAGAAAAAAAAAATCATCTAATAACAAGGTTAAAAAAAGAAAAAAAAGCAAACCTGTATTTCTTAAAAAAATAAATAAAATAAATAAAATAAATAAAAAAACTTCTAAAGTTAGAAAACAAAAAAAAATTAAAAATAAAAGAAATTCAAAAATTAAAATAACAAAACTTAAAAAAATAAAAAAAACACCAAAAGTAAATAAAAAAATTGATGAAGACTTAATCTCTAAAGTTGTTAAATTTCAATTATCACTTAAACCAAAATTTAACTTTAAATTAAGTTTTAATCTTGAAAAGTATATCCAATCTTTTTTTGATAAAATTTCTGAAACAATTGAAAAATATAAAACTTTAAAAGAGGATCAGAGGCGCAAATTAAAATTAGAACAAATAGAAAAAGAACAATTAGAAAAAATAAAACTTCAAAAAGAAAAAGAAGAAGAAGAAAAATTAAAGACAAAGATTAAAGAACAAGCGCTTAAGGATGAAATAAAATTAGAAAAGCAAAGAAATAGAGATATTAAACTTTTTTTAAGAAAAGAGCAGGCATTAATTAGAATTGAGCAGGCAGAAAAACA
>JALRGT010000013.1:70826-71057 GCA_023259675.1 Flavobacterium sp. | reverse complement strand
ATAAAGTGAAAGAATTTGAGAAAGATTTCTTAGAATTCATGAACAACAAACACAGAGCTACTCTTGATGCTTTGAAAGCAGGAAAATTAACAGACGAAATTACTGATGTAATCGAATCTGTGGCAAAAGAAGTTTCAGCAAAATATAACTAATCTAGTCATTAGTGAATAGTGAATAGCAATTAGGCTATTCACTATTTACTTATTACTATTTACTTAAAAATAAATGGCA
>JALRGT010000013.1:0-70816 GCA_023259675.1 Flavobacterium sp. | reverse complement strand
AAATACGTAACAGAATCAACTCCGTTTCATCTACGATGCAAATTACATCGGCAATGAAAATGGTTTCTGCAGCTAAGCTGAAGAAAGCACAAGATGCAATTACAGCCATGCGTCCTTATGCCGAAAAATTAACGGAATTATTACAAAACCTTTCTGCAACACTTGATAGTGATACAGGAGGAGAATTTACTGTACAACGTGAAGTAAAGAAAGTATTGGTTGTAGTCATAACTTCTAACAGAGGTTTATGTGGTGCTTTTAATACTAATGTTATTAAGGAAGCTAAAAACCGTTCCGTATTTTATGCAGGAAAACAAGTGGATATTTTTGCCATCGGTAAAAAAGGAAATGATGTTTTAAGTAAATCAAATACTGTAATCGATAATCAAAGTGCTGTTTTTGATAACCTTACTTTTGATAATGTAGCGGCAATTGCTGAGACGTTAACACAAAAATTTGTTTCTGGAGAGTACGATAAAATTGAATTGATCTACAATCAGTTTAAAAATGCCGCTACTCAAATCGTGCAAACGGAGCAATTTTTGCCTTTGGCACCAATTAAATCTGATTTGAACGTTACTCCAGGAGATTATATTTTCGAACCGTCTAAAGAAGAGATTGTGTTGACTTTGATTCCAAAATCATTGAAAACCCAATTATACAAAGGAATCCGTGATTCATTTGCTTCAGAACATGGTGCGCGTATGACTGCGATGCATAAAGCAACTGATAATGCTACTGAATTGAGAAATCAGTTGAAATTAACATACAACAAAGCACGTCAGGCTGCCATTACTAACGAGATCTTAGAGATTGTTGGTGGTGCAGAGGCTTTGAATGGATAAGGGAAAAGTTAATTTTTACATATAAAGATAGCCGCGTTTTTTACGCGGCTATTTTTTTTATTTAATATTTTAAAAAAGAAAATTGAATCGGAGTAATCCTTTCATCGATTAAACCAAAGATTTAGTTATTTTTGTTTTTCAAATAGCAATAAGACAAATCATTTTGGGTTTATATAAAAATCTTTTCAAACAAACAGCCATTTACGGACTTGCTACGGTTTTGCCTAGAATGTTTAGTTTTCTGTTGGTGCCACTGTATACAGATTTACTTCCAAAAGATGAGTATGGAAAAGTAACTGTTATATTTGCTTGGATGATTTTTTTCAACGTAATCCTCGCTTACGGAATGGAAACTGCTTTTTTTCGTTTTTATAATAGTGAAGATAATAAAAAAACGGTAGTAGAGACTTCGATGGTTTCTATCTTTTGGACTACCATTTCCTTTCTGTTTATTGCCTTGTTATATAGAAATACCTTAGCGATCTGGTCTGGAATCGACTCCCAATACATTACGTATACGATTTGGATTCTGGCTTTAGATGCCTTAGTTATTATTCCATTTTCAAAATTACGGGCATTTCAGAAGCCAATGGTGTATGCGGTAATCAAAATCAGTAATGTATTAATCAATCTAGTTTTAAACATATTATTTTTATTATATGTTCCTAAAATCATTGAAGCTAATCCAGATGGTTTTGTAAGTACCTTGTATATCGAAAATTTCGAAATTGGCTATATTTTCCTGGCGAATATCATCGCAAGTCTGTTAACTTTTGTGGCCTTATCTCCAGATTATGTTTTTCTAAAATGGAAATTTGATTTTAGTTTATGGAAACGTATGATGCGTTATGGATTGCCTATTTTGGTTGCCGGAATCGCTTTTGCCATCAACGAACAGTTTGACAAGATTCTTTTGTATAAATTATTACCTCCCAATATTGCAGAAGCCGAAGTAGGGGTTTATTCTGCCTGTTATAAACTAGGTTTGTTCATGGTTTTGTATAGAACCGCCTATACTCTTGGAATAGAACCGTTTTTCTTTAGCCATGCTTCCGATAAAAATGCACCGCAAACCTATGCAATGGTGACTAAATATTTTGTCATCTTCGGTTCATTTATTATGCTCTCTGTAATTGTTTTCGCTGATTTGTTCAAATTAGTTTTACTTCAAAAAGAAGCTTATTGGGAAGCCATGAAAGTAGTTCCCTTGATTATCTTAGCCAATTTTTGCTTAGGTATTTATACGAATCTTTCAGTTTGGTATAAATTGATCGATAAAACGTATGTTGGTGCTTATATTTCTATTGTCGGAGCCATTATTACTTTGGTACTTAACTTTTTATTGATTCCCTCGATGAGTTATCAAGGTTCGGCTATTGCCACATTGGCTGCTTACGGAAGCATGATGTTGATTTCTTACTATTTAGGAAATAAATATTATCCGATCCCTTATGATTTCAAAAAAATCGGAGGTTATCTCGGTTTATCTATATTTTTTTCCGTGATTTCATTCTACAGATTTAGAGAGAATTATTTCGTTGGAATTTCACTGCTAATCGCTTTTCTATATTTTATTTATCATAATGAAAAAGAAACCCTTTTAAGAATCATTAAACGTAAAAATAATTGATGGATCCTAATCAATTTTAGGAGCAATTTCCTGCTGTACGCTATATCTCTTGTGGCGAACACCGCCACAAGAGGATGCCGCTTCCATCAGGGCTAAAAAACAAAAAAACACGTACGGACAAGTCGCGATTTGTCCCTTCTAAATAAATAATAAAATGAAAATAAACATTATCAATAAATCCCAACATGCACTGCCAAGTTATGAAACCATAGCTTCTGCTGGAATGGATTTAAGAGCTAATCTTACCGAATCGATAACTTTACAACCTCTGGCAAGAACCATTGTTAAAACAGGTCTTTTTATCGAATTGCCGATAGGCTATGAAGCGCAAGTGCGACCACGTAGCGGACTGGCTTTCAAAAACGGAATTACCGTACTTAACAGTCCTGGAACGGTAGATGCCGATTATCGTGGCGAAATTGGCGTGATTTTGGTTAACTTGTCAAGCGAAGCTTTTGTAATTCAAAACGGAGAACGCATCGCCCAACTCATCATCGCCCAACACGAACGCGCCGATTGGATAGAAGTTCAAGAATTATCTGAGACTTCAAGAGGAGCTGGCGGTTTTGGTAGTACAGGTGTGAAATAATCCCCCTAACCCCCAAAGGGGGAATTGAAAAAGATTATAAGTTAGATAATTAAAAACCTATTGACCCCTAATAGGAATTCCCCCTTCGGGGGATAGGGGGATCAACATGAAAATAATAGTACCCATGGCCGGACGTGGTTCTCGTCTTCGCCCACATACAGTTACCGTTCCAAAACCCTTAATTCCAGTGGCCGGAAAACCTATCGTGCATCGATTGGTAGAAGATATCGCTAAGATTCTTAAAGAACCTATTGAAGAAATTGCCTTTGTATTAGGTGATGCTGCTTTTTTTGGTGATGATGTGGTGGCGAGTTTAACCGAATTAGCAAATGGCTTAGGAGCCAAAGCCTCTATTTACCGCCAAGATTTACCATTAGGAACGGGACATGCCATTATGTGTGCCAAGGAATCTTTATCGGGACCAGCGGTAATTGCTTATGCTGATACGCTTATCAGAGCCGATTTTGAACTAGATCCGGAAGCGGATGCTGTCATTTGGGTAAAACAAGTAGACAAGCCAGAAGCTTTTGGAGTGGTTAAGTTGAATGAAAATAATGAAATCATAGAATTGGTAGAAAAACCGGCAACTTTTGTCAGTGATTTAGCCGTTATCGGGATATACTATTTCAAAGAAGTAGGCGTTTTAAAACAAGAGCTTCAAAAAGTATTGGATAACAACATTCAAAATGGAGGTGAATACCAGATTAACGACGGAATTAAAGGGATGATGGCCAGCGGAAAAGTTTTCAAAACCGGAAGTGTAGATGAGTGGATGGATTGTGGGAACAAGGAAGTAACGGTAGAAACCAATTCCAGAATGTTAGGGTTTCTAGAAAAAGATGGTGTACAGTTGGTACATGAAAAAGTGAAGTTACAAAATGCAACGATTATTCCACCTTGTTATATCGACGAAGATGTGGTGTTGATTGATGCTACTGTGGGACCTAATGTTTCTTTAGGGAAAGGTTGTCACATAATCAACAGTACTATCAAAAACAGTTTGGTTCAAACGCATGCGCACATCAAAAATGCCAATTTGGATAACGCCATGATTGGAAATCATGTGAATTATGATGGAAATTTTACCAGCATCAGTATTGGGGACTATTCTGTTTTGGAATAGTTTTTGACTTCAAAGATTCGAATGAAAAGATAAGTGTTTGTTGGATAAATTTGAAAATAGTTCTATGTGGTTAAATTGTTTCTGCTGCTTTGAAGTTTAATTAATTTAGAGATGAAAAATATACGTCTATTACTTCTTCTATTAGTTTTGCTGGGCAATTCGGCTTTGTCATGGGCACAAACCGAGCCGGAAGAAATAAAACCGGATAGCAATGTTTTTCAGGATTATTTTTATGAGTCTTTAAAACAAAAGGCAATAGAAAATTATGATAAAGCCATTGTGGCTTTAGAAAAATGTATAAAATTACAACCCGAAAATGCAACCGTTCATTTTGAATTAGGGAAAAATTATTTAGCATTAAAAGACTATAAGAGCGCCTATACTTCTTTTGAAAAAGCCACACAAATAGACCCAACAAATAAATGGTTTTGGGTTGGAATCTACGATGTGGAATATGCCACAAAAGATTACAATAACGCGATAAATACGATTACTAAATTAATCACTTTCGACCCAAAATTTAAGGAAGACCTTACCTCATTGTATATGAACACGGGGCAGTTTGACAAAGCCTTGGCATTGATAAATGAGTTGAATGAAAGCGTTGGTAAATCAGACCGAAGAGAATCGTATAAATTACAAATTTTATCGCAGGGTAAATACCAAAATGCCGAAATCACCAATTTAATCGAACAAATAAAAAAATATCCCAAAGAGGAGTCCAACTACATTTCGTTAATTTATTTGTATTCCAAAAATGACGATGTCGAAAAAGTAATGGAAATGGCCAAGAAATTGGAATCGGAAATTCCAACCTCGGTATGGGCGCAGGTGAGTTTGTTTAAAAATTATCTGGAAAATAACGAAGGAACCAAAGCCGTAAAAGCCATGAATATGGTTTTTGCCAGTACCAAAGTAGATTCGAAAATCAAACACAGAATGTTGAACGAATTTTTGATTTTTACTAATTCGCATTCCGAATTTGCTCCCGATTTAGAAAAAGCCATCAGTTATTTTGATCATGATCCCGCGGTAAATGTAGCCAAGGAAATTGGTAAATTTTATCATAATAAAAAGCAATGGGACAAAGCTCTTTTGTATTACGAAAAAGCCGTTGGTAAAAGTTCTGAAATAGATATTGAAACCAATATATTGTTACTTCAAATATATACAGAAGTTAAAAAATTTGATTTGTTGGTCAAAAAAGGCACAGAAATGGTAGAGGTTTTTCCATCTCAACCCCAGTTTTATTTTTATTCGGGTTTGGGTTACAATCAACTAAAACAATACAAAAAGGGGAAAGAAATGTTGGAAATGGGCTTAGATTATGTTGTCGATGATACGATGCTTGAAACCAATTTCTATATACAACTCGGAGAAGCTTATAATGGTTTGGGAGATACAACAAAAAAAGAATGGTATTTTTCTAAAGCCGATCAATTATTAAAAAAATAAATTCAAGATGAATAAATTTAAATCAAAAGGTGCAATCGTTTTTATCATTTGCTTAATCTCTTCACTGATAGTAGTGTCCTGCAAATCGAAAGCTGTTGCTGTTTCAGGAACTTCAACAGAAGAACCGGCAACCTATTTAAAAGCTAAAAATATTATTGCCAATCACTATAACATTAAAAGAGAGTTTTCTACGTTATACATTAAAGCCAACGCCCGGTTTTCAGATGAAAAACAGGCTCAAAATGTTACCGCAGAGATTAAAATAAAGAAAGACGAGCAGATTTTGGTGAGCATCCGTTTTCTTGGAATCACTATGGCAAAAGCATCCATTACACCTTCGTCGGTTAGTTATTATGAAAAAATAAAAGGGAGTTATTTTGAAGGAGATTTTAGCTCTTTAAGCCAATGGCTTGGAACCGATTTGGATTATAATAAAATTCAAAACATGTTGTTGGGAGAAGCTATTGATGACTTGACAAAAGGGAAATATGCCGAGTCCCTAGTAGAAAAATTATACCGATTGGATGATTTGAAAAATGATAATACCAAAAAAACATTTTATATCGATTCGGACGATTTTACTGTAAAGAAACAAGAAATCACACAGACGACTGAGGGTAGGATGTTTCAGGTTGCTTACTCTAAAAACAAAGAGTTTAATGAAGCATTATTGCCTTTGGAGGTGAATATAAACACCTACCAACCAAAAGGGAAAAGTGAAATTAACTTAGATTATAATACCGTATCGTTCAATGAAGAACTTTCTTTTCCATATAGTGTTCCAAATGGCTACAAAAGAATTATAATTAAGTAAATTTGCAAAAAATATTTTTTTAAGATGCCAAAATTTATCCTAAGCCTAATTTTCATTTGTATGACTTCAGCACTTTGGAGTCAATCGTCCCAACAAGAAAAGTTAGAACAGCGAAAAGCGCAAATTCAGCAGGAAATAAGAGATAATGAAAGGATGCTCCAATCGGTTAAGTCTAAAGAGAAATCGGCGATGAATGTCTATTCGATTCAAAAAAACAAAATTAGACTGAAAGAAGCGTTGATTAATACCACGGCCAAACAATTGAAAATTTTGGCGAATGATATGTATATCAATCAATTGAAAATCAACAAACTCAACAGAGAGCTTTTGGAATTAAAAGAAGATTATGCCAGTATGATTTTAAAGTCCTATAAAAGCCGTTCAGAGCAAAGTAGAGCTATGTTTATTCTGTCTTCCGAGAATTTTTTACAAGCGTATAAAAGGGCACAATATTTAAAACAATACACCAGTTTTAGAAAAGCACAAGGGGAGGAGATCAAGTCCAAATCAGTGGAATTGGTTGTTTATAATGATAAATTGAGCGCTCAAAAAATAGTCAAACAAAAATTATTTAACGAGAATGAAAAGGAACGTTTGGCTCTGGTAAAGGAAAAACAAGAACAGGAAAAAGTAGTTAATTCCATTAAAAAAGATAAGAATAGAATCGTATCAGATATTAGAAAAAAACAAAGAGAGTCTAAATCAATTGATGCTCAAATTAATCGTTTAATCCGTGAAGCTATCGCTGAAGCCAATAGAAAGGCAGCCTTAGAAAAAGCGAAGGCTAGAGCATTGGCAACAAATTCGACATCAACACCTAAAGAAATTGCCAAAGAAGCGGCCAAAACAAATGTATCATCCTCTAGAATTGAACTCACACCAGAGTCGAAATTAATTGCAGATAATTTTAGGGCCAATAGAGGTAAATTACCTTGGCCTGTGGAAAAAGGATTTATATCATTAGGTTATGGTAACCAACCACATCCTATTTATAATACCTTGGTAATTCATAATAGTGGAGTCGAAATTACTACAGAAGAAGGTTCGAATGCAAGAGCCGTTTTTGCAGGGGAAGTGTCAAGTGTACAGATAATATCTCCGGTTAATAAAGCGGTTTTTATTCGACATGGAGATTATTTTACTGTTTATCAAAACTTGAGCTCAGTTTCCGTATCTGAAGGAGATAAGGTGAGTGTCAAACAAAATTTAGGAAGAGTGAGAACCAATGGAGAAACGGGAAAAACAATCATTAAATTTTTACTTTTACAGAATACAACCTATACCAATCCTCAAGGGTGGTTATCCTATAAATAAAAGTCATAAAACTTGAAATTATAATACTAAAAAAGCGAATCAAATTTTGATTCGCTTTTTTGATATTGTTTAAACATTATTTATTGCTGCTGTTGAAGCTGCTCTAAATAATCTAATTGCTGTTGGATATCTGGAGATAGCTCTTGTAATTGTACATCGGTAATTTCTTCAACATAACTTCCATTTTCATAGCTTATGGCTACTGAAACAGAAAGTGTTTGTTTGGACAGCCCTTTAAAAGTTCCTTTGGCGGGGCTGCATTCCTTAAAGTTTTTACCCACCGCCAGTTTTACATGGTTGTCCATGGTCCAAATATTATTGGTAGGATCAATGCCTAGCCAACCTTGTTTTGGGGTATGTATTTCTACCCAAGCATGTGTAGCGCCTTCTCCACGCAATGCTGTCTCAAAAGGACAAATGTATCCACTTACATATCTGGTAGGAATACCTACAGTGCGTAAGAGTTGTAGCAGAACAATTGCAAAATCTTGGCAAACACCTTGTCGATGGGCTAGAATTTCGTCAATAGTAGTCTCAATATTTGTAATTCCTTTGGTATAGGTGAAATTTTCGAAGATATATTGACTACACAGTTGTGCAATCTCAATAACGGATTTATTGGTGTAATCAATCTGGTCTAAAATAAACTGAACTTGATCTTGTTTTTCAATGGCTTCGGGAGAACTGAGACGTAACAAATAAACATTTTTTTCTTTTTCTTGGGCTAAATCTTCAACTCTAAGTCCGTCTATTTCTGGAATTTTAAGTGAATGGTTGACTTTGACCGTCATTTTGGATTCGATTGTCATCTCAGAATGAGGAGCTAAAAGACAAAAATTTCCAACTCGATTGCCATTAAAATCGGTCGAAAGGGTGACTTTTGGATTTTGTGTTATCAAGAGTTCGTACGCCAACACCTCTTGATTGTCAAAGTGGTGCGGGAACATACGAATTTCGTTGATGCTTTCTTTTATTGGCCAATTATAATTGTATTTCGTAACATGTACTATTTTATAAATTGCCATTAATTTTTATGTATAGGAGAAAAACAGTTTAGAAAAATCGATAGAAAACTGAACTAATTGTGATTTGGTGTTTTCCAGAAATTCTTCCAATTGTTTATTTGTTAGGTGATTATAATCGGTAAATTCAATGCTGCTTTTTAGTCTTCCAAATTGATTGCGCATGGCTTTTGCTTCGCTTAATCGGTTGTCTTTGGTAACGCAATCTAAGTAATTTTCAATCAAACCTAAAGTATATATCACAGAATGGGCAAAATCTTTATTGAATAGATGATGTTGCATTACTTTGCGATTGTGGGTATTGTAGCTATAACTTTTTAAATATAATTCATATCCAGATAAAGACAAAAGGAGCTTTCTCCAATACAGTAAATCTTCCTTCCCGTCTAGATTATAATCAATGGGTTTATAATAAGCTTGTGTCATTGAAATCGTTTGTAAACAACGTTCTATTTGTTTGCCAATACTTGAAAAACACCATCCTAATCCTCTTGGCATCGTTACATGTAATATGCCGTTATACAATAGAAAATCTTTGTTTAGTTTCGCTAAAATACTTATCGCTTCAGAGGTCTCTAATTTTTTGGGTAATTCTGGTGATTTGATATAATGGTACATCGAATTGATGTGTTCCCATAACTCTTTTGTTATTTTGTCCTGAGATCCTCGGGCATTTTCCCGTGCTTTGGTAATTAAATTTTTGACCGAATTATTGTTTGAATTATCACAGATAATATATTTTAAAACAAAGTTGGTGTCAAATTGAACTTCAGCTACTTTTTCATCGGAGAGATTGGTGTAGTACTCTAATAGGGGTTTATATCCTTGGTAATCATTCGATTCTTTATCAAAAGACAAAATATAAAGCGTGTTGAGAGTAAGTAACATTCCATCCGTTCTTTCCATATATCGGTTAAGCCAAAACATGCCATCGGCAACTCGGCTTAACATATTTACATCCATTACTTCCATACTATTTTTATTTAGTTATACTAATTTCATTACTTATTTTAATATCCAAGTATCCTTACTTCCTCCACCTTGAGAGGAATTTACAACAAGGGAACCTTCTGTTAATGCCACTCGGGTTAATCCACCAGGTACAATTTCTACTCCGTTTGGACCACAAAGGGCATAAGGACGTAAATCAACATGACGCAACTTGAGTTCTCCATCAATAAAACAAGGTACCGTACTCAATTGTATAATCGGTTGCGCAATAAAATTACGGGGATTATTTAGTATGGCTTTTTTGGCAGCTTCTAATTCTTGTTCTGTCGCTTTATTTCCCATAACCATTCCGTATCCTCCACTTTGGTTGGTTTCCTTAATTACCATGTTTTCCATATCGGCAAAAACAAGCTCGCGTTCCTCTTTGTTTTCCATTTGGTAGGTGGGAACATTTTTCAAAATAGGCTCCTCGTTCAAGTAGTACTTTATCATATCCGGTACGTAGGCGTATACCGCTTTATCATCGGCGACCCCATTTCCTACGGCATTTACCAAGGCTACATTTCCCATTTTGTATGCATTGATTAAGCCGGGTACACCCAAAACACTATCCGGTTTAAAGACAAGTGGATCGATGTATTCGTCATCTATACGTCTATAAATTACGTCCACTTGGTGAAGTCCTGATGTAGTTTTCATGTAAACTTTGTCGTTGTTTACCACCAAGTCACGACCTTCGACCAACGGAATTCCCATTTGTCTGGCTAAAAAAGTATGTTCATAATAAGCAGAATTGTATACTCCAGGAGTCAATAAAACTACATTAGGATTAGAAACATTCCTTGGAGATAAGGATATCAGAATATTATGAAAGATCATTGGGTAATTGACCACCATGCTGACATTATTTGATGCAAACATCTCTGGAAAAACACGTTTGGTTATTTCCCTGTTTTCCAGCATGTAACTTACACCACTCGGACACCTGAGGTTGTCTTCCAAGACATAGAATTCTCCATCAGCACCACGAATTAAATCAATACCTGCAATATGCACATGAATGTTGTGAGGCACTTTTATTCCATGAACCTCGGGTAAATAATGAGGGCAACTCGCAATTAAAGCTGCTGGGATTATGCCATCTTTGATAATCTGTTGGCCATTATAGACATCTTCCAGGAATAAATTTAGTGCTTTTAATCTTTGTGCAATTCCGGTTTCTACCTCATTCCATTCTCCCTTAGTGATAATTCTTGGAATAATATCGAATGGAAATATCCGTTCTATGCCTTGATTGTCATCACTATAAACAGTAAAAGTAATCCCTTGATTCATAAAAATATCAGAAGCTTGTTGCTGTTTCTGATTCAATGTTGCCAGATTTAAGTTTTCCAGTGTCTTTAAAACTTGACGGTATGAGTCTCTTACTCCATCTTTAGAAAACATTTCATCCCATCCTTTTGGATTTAAATTAGGGGTTAATTTTACCATGTTACCAAATTATTAAAAAATTAATAAAATTATGTTTTTTGATATAATTACATAATTTAATGACTAATTTACATAATTTTTTTAGTTTAATTTCGCAAATGATTACGATTTTGATAACTAATGTGGCATTCTTTTTAAAGGAAGTGTTTTTTTACGAATTACTCTTTTCCAAATTGCTTTTTTTTGCGAATTCACAACAAAAAATGGAAGAACTCCCTTCTAATTATAGGGTATAGGGTTTTGTTTTTATTGTTTTTTTATTTCAAATAGCTGCCGTATTGGGGGTGATTGAATTTAAAACTAAATTACTTCTCTTATTTTGGAGTAGTTTTACGGAAAACATCATTCATGTTTTTAATCATTTTGGCGGCATCCCACCCTCCAGGAATTATTAATCGTCTTACTGTAAATTCGGACTCGGCAGCCATTTTTCTATCGGAAAGTTGGAAGGCCAATTTATAATTTTGTTTTTTTAAAACAGAAATGGCGTTTGTATTCCACAATCCAAAGGGATATGAAAAATAGTTTACGGGTTTTCCCGTAATTTTTTCTAATTGTTCTTGGGGTTTTATAAGTTGGGTATTCCAATCTTCTGCAGTGTATTTGGTTACACTATGATGATCCCAACTGTGATTACCAATTACATGTTCGTTTTCTGATAATTCTTTAATTTGACTCTTGGTCATATATCCTTGTTTATCGATACTTACGGTCATAATGAAAAATACTGCTTTAAAACCGTATTTTTTTAATTCTACTGCTCCAATTCGATATTGTTCCTCTCGGGTGTCATCAAAGGTAATCATTACCGGTTTTGGAGGTAGTGGTTCATTATATTTCAAATAATTATACAATTGGTCTGGTAAGATAGTTTGAAATCCATTATCATATAAAGATTTCATTTGTGCAGCAAATGCAGTTGGTGTTACTGAATAGGTTTTCATGTTTTCACCATCTGTAGGCAGTATTTTTCGGATTCGATGATAACACAGTACAGGAACCTCTTTTTTCTGAATCTCACTTTGTATTTCTTTTTTAACCAAAACATTTATATCTCCAGTCATGGATTGAAAACCCAATAACAGCATTGGAATCAGGATTAATAGTTGACTACAATTTTTCATTATTCGAAAATTATAATTAATGAATTACTGATATTGGATATAAATAGGATTTGGTTTTAATTTTAGTATTTCGGTTGGAGTATACAATCCGTTTGGGTTATTACGGGTATCGTTTTTGTAAAATAATTTGAATCCGGTAAACTGCACCGGCTCTCGGTAGATATAATCCAAATAGGTTGATTTTTTTAATGTTTTACTGCCAAAACCATCCATATTGATTACAATCTGGACTTCGGGAACTCTTTTTATATTTTTGTAGTTCGTTACCATTCTTTGCGTAAATCGATGTACGACCAGCACTTTTGGAGGAAGCTTATTTTTTCGAACAATGTGAGCTAAATAATCAATAACCGTATTAATATCATATGCGGAGTAGGTGCCAATTTTGGTTCCAGGTACTTCACCATTTTTTAATGAAAATTCGGGATCAATTCCCAGATGTACATTAGGAAGGCTAAGATATTTTTCTAATGTTACAACTTCTTCTTTGACCGTACTTTGACCTATTTGAACGTCGAGGAATACTAATGCTTTGATAGGTTTTGCCCAACTTAAAATAGTATCAATTTGTTTAAAGGGCATTCTTAATCGGTATTTATTGTCTTTGCCGGGAGACCCTTGAGCTGTGATTGCAATATAATGCAAGGCAGGAATTACAGGGATGTCGGGATCCGCTATTTTCCAGCGATCTGTTTCTTCTTTTAATTTTTTTAGCATCGGTTCTTTGGGTAATTCTCCCAAGATTCCCATTCTTTTGGAGTAAAGATTGCCGTAAAAAGCCACGATTCTCTTATAGGGTAAAATAGCTCCCGGTAACGGATAAGCCGATTTTACCGGCCATCTTCCGGATTTATCGTTATTGCTTAACAAAAGCATCCTGCGATTGTAATCGGCAGTGTCGATAACGGGAGTTTTTACTTTTTGCTCATGTGGAGTCTTCTTTTCAATGTAATTATTTTCAGTGTCGGCTGCTTTTCCTCGATTGCAACTACAATTAAATAAAAACAATATAAAAAGGATAGAAAAAACGGATGTATAAAATCTACTTTTCATAAGATTATGAATAATTTATACGTCCTATAAAGATAAAGTTTTTTAGAAGAGAATTATTTATGTTAGGTGTTTATCTTAGAAATTTTGAGTGTTTTTATTTGACTATTTTGGTTACTTCTGCAACAGTTACCATTTTGTGGTTTTTATTGTTCCAGGAATTCATGATATAGTTCATTACATCGGCCACTTCCTGATTAGAAAGTCCCGCGGGAGGCATTATATTGTTGTATTTTTTGCCGTTGACAACTATTTCGCCCGTTTGGCCAAATTTTACAGCATGAATACTTTGGGTTCTTTTCTTTTTCAACCAATCAGAATTATTTAAAGGAGGAAAATTTAAAGCATTCCCTTCACCATTTCCGCCGTGACATTGCATGCAAAAATCAGTATAAATTTCTTTACCGCTGGCGATACTTTTTTGTAAAGGTGTTTTTTGCTGTTGTACTCCAGTAACATTTGTGTATTCGTTTTTTGAGAAGGATTGAGAAGCAAATCCAATACCGATTACTGCCAGGCCAAAAATTATTTTAGTTGTATTCATCTTTATTAATTTGGTATAATTTTAACAATTCCTTTTCCTTCTACGCCCATATATATAAAACCGTCGGGTCCTTGTTTTACATTTCGTAAACGACCGATGTTAGTCGCTATCTTTTGGCGTCCTATAATTTCATCCCCATTTAGTTTTACTAATTCCAAATATTGAAATTTTAAAGAACCTACTAGCAAATGTCCTTTCCATTCTGGATATTTGTCACTGGTTACAAAAGTCATTCCGCTAGGTGCGATAGAGGGAAGCCAATAAAAAATTGGTTTTTCGATTCCCGGTTTTTCATTTTCCTTACTAATAGTGGTACCATCATAATCAATACCGTAAGTGACTACCGGCCAACCATAATTAGCCCCTTTTTTAATAAGGTTGATTTCATCACCACCTTGTGGACCATGTTCATGCTCCCAAATCGCTCCTGTAATTGGATTTATGGCAAGACCCTGAGGGTTTCTGTGTCCATACGAATAAATCGCTTCTTTCGCTCCAGCTTGTCCTACAAATGGATTGTCTTTCGGAATACTTCCATCATCATTTAATCGGTATATTTTTCCGCAATCTCGTGTAATATCTTGTGGGTTTACAAAATGACTCCCTCGTTCTCCAATAGAAAAATAGAGATATCCTTGGTTGTCAAACACAATTCTGGAACCAAAATGTTGTCCCTTGGTGCTGTTTGGATTTGCTTTATAGAGTGTTTCAATTTGAGTAAGGCTGTCTCCTTCCAATTTTGCTCGAATGAGTTTGGTGTTTCCCCCTTCACCTTCGCCATCGGTAGAGGCATAAGTGATGTATATCCAACCATTTTCAGGATATTTGGGATGCAAAACAATATCCAATAAGCCACCTTGTCCACGATTATATACAGAAGGGACATTTTTAACTTCTGTTTTTATTCCGTTTTTTATTTGATAAATTATTCCACTTTTTTCAGTCACAAGCATGGTTCCATCTGGAAGCCAAGTCATCCCCCATGGATTATTAATTCCAGACACGACAGTTTCAAACGTGTAGTTGATTACTTCCTCTTTAATGGGAATGTCATTTGGTTTGGTCTGTGCATTACAACTGATTAAAATTAGTATAAGTAACAGGGGAGCGAATTTTTTCATGAGTTTAATTATTTAAGTTTTTGTACGAAATGGTTTGAATCAGTAGCTCTGCCAGGAATCGAACCTGGATCAAAAGTTTAGGAAACTCCCATTCTATCCGTTGAACTACAGAGCCAACATAAATGATTTTCTAAACCAATCCGTTTTTTATTGTGAAAGATAAGACACATTTTTGGTTTGATTATTTTTTAACAAAATAAATTTAGAAATTAATTTTTTTCCAGCAAATTCAAAAACAAAGGCGTAAGCATTATTAGAGTAAGATTTTCTTTCCATTCTTTGCGAAGGTTAATTAGTGCACGGTGAAGTAAATTATTTGCAGATTGGTAATTAACCTCTAGCATTTCGGCAATTTGCTCGATCGTCAGGCCTTGATGGTACCTCAAATATAGGGCCTCTTTTTGTCTATCGGGTAATTCATTCAATAATTTATTAAGATGTACTACTTTTTCGGCGGTTACTTCATCTATTATGAGTTGATGTTCGATGGAAAAGTCAAACAAAAATTCAATGGTATCTGTTGAAGTCGTTTTGCGAAACACATGATCTCTTTCATTTTGTCTTGCCAAACGTTTACGGATACACGACAATAAATAGGCTTTTACCACTACAGAATCATTGAGTGACTGTCTATAAATCCAAATATCGGTAAAAACATCTTGTACACTGTCTTGAACTTTTTCAGGATGAAGACACAATGTGTTCCCATAATGATTGAGGTAACCATAATATCTTTCAAAAAGAGCAGAGAACGATTTTTCATTCCCCTCTTTCATCTCTCTCCACAAGATTGTATCTTCTTTTGTTAAAGAATTAATATTTTGGTTTTTCAAATGTTTCGGAATTAAATTCAATTTATAAAAAGAATCGTCTAAATTTAATAATTTTCAGGTAATATTCTCAATGATTGGAAAAAATATCTTGGTGTTTTTATTTTTATAATGCTAAATACCAATGAAATAAAATTTTAATGCAAGAATTATCTGGGTTGAAAAATTTCAAGAACACATTAAGCAAAATATTTATAATTTGTACTTTGAGAGGACAACTAGAATTAATACTTTATAAAAAACAACAGGGATTTTCTATTCTCCGGTTCTATTCCTATTTCATTAAACGTACTTCATAAATTCCGGTAATCATTGAATTTGGTTTTGCCTTAAAGGTTACTCGTAAAATTTTATTTTCATTATTGATAATTGCAGCCGGAAGTTCAATCATTTTATCAATAAATTGGTCTCCTTCTGATCCATCCATATTAATTGAAGACACTAAAATATCATTTACATAAATGTCAAAATTTTTATTTTTATCGGTACCGAAATAGGTGAAACGTAACTTTCGAGCCTCTAAAAGGGGATTTTTCAAATCATAACTAAAGAAACCTTTTCCATTACGGTAATGGCGTTCTTTAAAGATTCCGGTATCGGTTTGTTCTCCTTTGAAATTATGGTCTGATTCCGGTTGTTGTTCTCCTGAAGTAACCATATCAACTGTTGCCGCTTCTAATTTCATTTGAGCGGTTTCTCTCTCTTTCATGGCCTTTTGTATTTCTGGCAATTTTTCTTTGGTTGTAAATGGCCAATAGAGCATATATCTGGCATCGTGAATTTGGAAGAATGGAACCAATTCTAAATTCTTATATTTTTCTTGGTAAATAATATCCGAAGCGGTAAAGGCAAATGGTTTCCCTTTTTCAGTAATTAAGGAATTGGCCAAATCAGCATTGTTAGAAACCAATAAAGGCGCCTCTTCAATTGGGTAAACAGGACCACTGGCGATATGACCCATACGGCTTCCATCGGCACGAAGACCAACTAAATCGGTTGTGTCGGTAACAGCAGCGAGTACGATTGGGCCATGCACAAATGAAACCCAGTTGGACTTATCCGGAAGTTGTTCGGTCTTGTTTTGCATTGGTAAAATAATCGAAATAACATCTCCTGTTTTCCATTTTCGTTCAATGGAAACATAGGAATTCGAATCTTTTTCGATATTCATTTCTTTATTGTTGACACTAATTTTCATTTTACCGTCTGCAACCCAAGAAGGATAACGGAACTTAATGGCAAATTTTTGTGGTTTGTTCAGTTTCAATTCGATTGAAGTTTTCTCTTCAAAAGGGAATTTGGTGTTTTGAGTTAATGTAATTCCTTTTTCTTTCCAATTTAAAGTAGAAGGAATAAAAAGGTTTACATATAGATTTTTATCGTCATGAGCATAAATCAGTTCTCCATATTTCCCGTGATTTTCCAATCCTGAACCAACACAGCACCAAAAAGACTCTTGTGGTTCCGAATATACTCGGTAATGACGTGGTCGAATAGGAGTGAAATACACAAATCCACCATCAGGGTGTTGAGATGATAAAATATGGTTGTAAGTAGTACGTTCATAATAATCCATATATTTTGAAGAAGGATTGTCAAGAAACAAATGCTTGCTTAATTTCAACATATTATAGCTGTTACATGTTTCTGGACCTTCTCTGGATTCTATCATGGAAGAAAAATCATTGGCAGGATTGAAATGTTCTCTCACACTGTTTCCACCAATAGAAATTGTTCGGTTATTCACTACTGTGTTCCAGAAAAAATCGGCGGCATTCGCCCAATCTTTATCTCCAGAAACTTCGGCAACACGCATAAAACCGATTACTTTTGGAATTTGTGTATTGGCATGCAATCCGTTTAGTGCATCGGTATTTTTCAAAAGGGGATCAAGAATCGTTTTATGGGAGAATTTTTCGGCTAACGTTAGGTATTTTTTATATCCAGTAATGGTAGCAACATCGGCAAAAACTTCATTCATTCCGCCATGTTCACTGCGCAACAATTGTTGAATTTGGTCATCAGACAAATTTGCCGTAAGGTTCAAACACCAGTCCGAAAGTTGGATGAGCATTTTTTTGGCTTTCTCATTTCCGGTTAATTTATATGCGTCTACCAATCCGGCATATACTTTATGAATGTTATACCAAGGCACCCATTTGTTATTCAAGGAGAAACTTCCGGCATCAATTTTACCCTGTTCAATTTCCTCCCATAAAGCTTTGCTCCCCGGAACACCACCTATGTAGCCATTACCGTTTTTTTGTTGGCATTTTTCCAGCCAATCCAGCATATAATCGAGTCTTTCCTTTATAAGTTGATTTCCGGTTGCAGCATACATTTCAGATAAGGCCGAAAGATAATGTCCTCCAATGTGTCCATCAAGACCTGTGTTTTCCCAATTCCCATAACTCTTAGCATTAGACTCAATTCCAGCTTCTCTCAAATAAGGGAACAAAAGACGATCAGGATCAAGTGACAAAATGTACTTCATGTCGGTTTGTTGCGCTTCCTTAAACGGACTATTGAGTAAACGAACTGAAGACAAAGGAAAACTCTGTAATGTAGTTTTTTGTCCATAAACGGTAGCGGTCGAAACTAATAGTAGTGCAAACCAAAGCGTTTTTTTTATATTAATACGTGTCATTTTGTTTGTGTTTATTTAAGCGGAATAATTACATTATTGTTTAATGCGATAGACGGTAAATGAGTATGCCGGTAATTCAGCATTATTTAATTCTGAAAGGGAGCAAGTAGCAATTACTGGTTTTGCATTTCTATCGCTAGGTTCTCCTTTCAATACAGTTTTTACAACTTCGGTATTTCCCAAATTACTATTTTTAAGATCAACGGATGCGTTAACCGAAACAGGCAAGAGATTGACCAGTTTTACAATAACATCATTGCTTTTAGAGTCACGAACCACAGAAATAGCGATACGTTTTTTTACCTTTTCTTGATTGTTGGAAAGACTGATTTCACTCGGGATATATTGGTCACCCGAATTTTGTCCATATAGCTTTTGTACTTCATAGCCTACCGTTGGTCTTACTTCTGTATTGTTGAAATAGATGAGGTTCGGGTTCCATTGTGTATGTTTGTCTTTTGCCAGTAATGGTGCATAAGAAGTCATGCTTACCACATCTCCATTGCGTTCTACTGAAGTTAAATATAAGGCTTCCGCCAAAGCTGTTTCTATGTTATTAGGTCTGCCAGGAAGGTGAGCGGCATATTCGCCAAGGTATACTTTTGGTTTCGAACGGTCGTATTGGTCATAATAATCCTGATTATAGATGAACCAACCAGGAGATTGATAATAATGTTCATCGACCATGGGAACGCCCAATTTTGTTGCAATGTCCCAACCTTCCTGATAATCAGTTCCTTCAAAATTAGGCCCTACTGTTCCAATAACTGTGATTTCAGGATGTTTTTCTTTCATCGCTTTGAAAATCATCGTGAAACGTTCTTCAAAAATATCGGTGATTAGGTCTTCGTTTCCAATACCAACATATTTCAGGTTAAATGGTTTTGGATGCCCAGCCTCAGCACGTTTTTTACCCCATTTGGTAGATGCATCACCATTTGCATATTCAACTAAATCCAGAATATCTTGTACATAGTTATCCATATCACACATCGGAATGCCACCTTGTTGTCCGGCTCCACCTGTTGAAGAGTTTTGACAAGGTACACCAGCAGCGATTACCGGCAATGGTTCGGCTCCTGCATCTTCACAAAACTGAAAATATTCGAAATAGCCTAAACCAACCGTTTGATGGTATCCCCAAAGATTGGGCATGGGTGTGCGTGCTTCAAGAGGGCCAATCGTGTTTTTCCAATTATAGATGTTGGCAATACCATCACCGTGGGAAACACAGCCACCAGGGAAACGCATGAATTTAGGTTTTAAATCGGCTAAAGTTTGTGCCAAGTCGGCACGCAAACCATTTTTATGTCCTTTGAATGTTTTCTGAGGGAAAAGTGAAATCATATCTAAATCAATTGTTCCTGTCATTTGAGGAATGATCTCCAGATGTGCATCTGCTACCGTGTTTTTTGCCGTGATAGTAGCACTGTATTTTTTCCAATGTGAAGCAATTGATGGAGTTGTTGTTTCTCCATAAACTGTTCCATTCTTGTCAACCAAACGAACCAATAGTTTTCCGGATTTGCCTTCTGTTACACGAGCAAAAACAGCCAAATTATATTTTTCACCCGATTTTATGGCAATACCATCAAATCCTTCATTTACTAATGAAGCTCCTATTTTAGGTATCGAAAGTTTTGCATAATGTTTATTGTTGGGATGAATCGGATTTATAGAATCGATGGTAAAATTAACCGATTCTCCTTTTATACTCCAAGCTTTTGTACTGGTCCACGAAAGGTCTCTTCCTTTGGTGTCATTGATGGTGTATTCAAAATCACGGTTTTGAACGAGTTCGGCATACAATCCACCATCGGCGGCATAATTGATATCTTCAAAAAAGATTCCGATTAATGAATTGCTGATTTTTTTGCTTTTGGATACATCCAAACTAAACTTCGCTTCAACTGGTTTTAAGTCGGCAAAACGTTCCTTGTCTGTCTTGGTGGTTTCTGACCAAAGTTGGTTTTTATAAGTTGCTAGTTGATGGGTTTTTATTAATTCGTCAACAATCTTCCAGTCTACTTTATTAATGGACCCCGTTTGCGTTATTCCATCTATTACAATTGTACTGCGTGAATTTTTATATGCAGTTACCGGAATTTTTTTGGTTGCTGTATATTTTTTGAAATCTTTGGTTGTGGTACACCAGGCAGTTGTTTCTGTTGCATCTTTACTTAACCATGAAATAGTGTATTCCTCTTTTTCATTATTGAATGTTACTTCAGGAGCAAGACAGTTTTTATCGGTCATAACAGCCGGATAAGATTGACGCCCCCAATAGATGAGGTCTTTAGAAGCTGCATGGGCAAAAGTCCCATCTGTTTCATTTAATCCCCAAAGGCAATGCCATTGACCATCTGCACCGGGAATTAAAATGGGAGTAATCATTCTTTTTTGGGAACCCCAACTTCCGTAATCAGAATGTATATAACTGAATTCTGGCCCTAGAGGATGCCAATTGATTTGATCGGTGCTCCAAGCAAAATGGAGGCCGTCAAAACTTTTCCCTGAGGAATAGGAGAAAATATAGGCAGAATCGGGATGATTTCCATAGGATGTTATTGCACAAAGACCACAAAGCATTAAGCTAAGAAGTTGTTTTTTTAGTTTTCGAAAAAAGAATGGTTGGCTCATATAAATTATTACAATTTAACTGGATTAATTCCTTTATGGGTTGGTATTGCTTGTTTAATACTTCCATCGGCATTGAACTCCAATTTATCGATACATACTTCTCTATTATACCCTGCAGCTTCGCCCATGGTATTTCCTTTTGGATAATTAAAGCGATGATACACAATGTACCATTCGTCTTTACCAGGAACTTGAATTACCGAATTATGACCTGTACCTAATATTCCAGCTACTTTGTCTTTTGCAATTACAAGATTGTTTGCTGGAATTTCGATTGGATCTAATGGAGATTTAGAAATTCCATAGCGTACTTTGTAGTTTTCACTTCTTGTATCGTCTTCAGACCATAAGAAATAGTATGTGCCATTTCTATAAAAAACAGTCACTCCTTCACGGAAAGTATTATCAGGTGTCATGATTTTTATAGTTTCTTCTTTGATGGAAACCATATCATCATTCAGTTCTGCGCATGCCATGTACCCATTCCCCCAATACAAATAGTTTTTTCCGGTTTGAGGATCTGTGAATACATCGGGGTCAATTTGTTGTCCGCCATTGGCTCCTTTTGGTTTATTTTCGATCAATGGTTTTCCGGAATCCACAAATGGACCTGTTGGAGTATCAGCCACGGCTACACCAATTTTTTGAGCAGCACAGAAATAGTAGTAATATTTGTAGGTATCGCCAATTTTCTTTTCAGTAATACAAGGTGCCCAAGCGTTTCTATTGGCCCAACTCACATCTTTATGAAGGTCTAAAATTACACCTTCGTCTTTCCAGTTTACTAAATCCGGAGAGGAAAAAGTTTTGAAATAGGTACCAGACCAACCGTCAAATCCATCACTGGTAGGATAGATATAGAATTTCCCTGTTTTTTGAGAATACATAATATCAGGATCGGCATAAAGTCCCTCTAGGGCAGCATTGTGATTTTCGGCAGCATAAACAGACCAAGTTTCTGAAGGCTGTCCTTTAATTGAAACAGTATATTGTACAGGTCCATTATTAAAGTTTTGTGGCGCATTGGGTTGAATTTGAACTCCCGGATAAGTAACAAAAGATGGATTGAAAGCATTCAAATTGGTATTTGGTTTTACAGATAAGTAAACCGATTTGTTTTCAGAGTCAATCGTAGTATTTATTTTTTTGATTTCTTTGGCATTGGCCGAACCGATAACATCTGACGCATTACCCCATTTACTTTCCAGTCTTTCAGCTTCTGTAGCTGTTATAGGAAGAACAGTTCCGTGTCTTGGATGAAAGTTCATCGTGACTTCTTGGTCTACAACCGTGAAGTTTTTAAGGTCTTTGGTTTTGGTAAACTGATATTTTCCTTTGGTATAAAGATCATACATCAAGATATACTCTTCACTATTGTTCAGTTTGAAAACTCCTGCACCTTCTACGGGATCTTTGGTTTGTTGCACATATTTATCATTCAAAACATATCCTTCTGTAAGTTTGTCTGAAGTTGCAATTTTTATTCCGGCACCATCTCCTTCCGTTTTAAAGAATAGGTTGTATTTTCCGTCTTTAAAAATAATATCTCCGTCAATGCAGGCTCCGTTTGTAGGACTGAAAAATAATTGTTTTGGTGCGGTTTCAAAATCGGTGAAATCTTTATTGGTATAAGCATAATAAATGATATCCGGATTATTTCCATTTTTCATAGACCAGTAAATCATGTACTTTTTTGCTTTTACGTCGTAGATCGTTTGAGGCGCCCAAACACGAAGCAAATCATCATTGTTTGGAAATCTTTTTTGGATGTTAATGATACTCGAAGACCAGTTAATTAAGTCATTTGATTTTAATAAAACCATACCTCTATTAGAATCCCAACCTTTTGCTGAAATCATATCGGTCACGACCATATAAAATGTTTTTCCGTCTGATCCGCGTAGAATATGTGGATCTCTTACTCCACCGGTTGCACTTATTTTTTCGGAGCTAATAATTGGATTATTGTCGTTTAATGCTCTAAAATTATATCCGTCATTACTGATAGCAAAACGAATCTGTTCTTCCTCTTTTGAATTACCTGTAAAATAAGTAAACAGATAGGCTGTTGTTTTTTTGTTGGAAGCTTTAATTTCAGATTTTGAAGCTTTCTTTTTGGAAACTTGTTGAGCCGTAACTGGACTAAGAGTATTTAGGGCTAAAAACAGACCGAACCATTTATATGTATTCATTTGTGTTATTTTTTTTTAGATTTATTGCTTATGCTTTTTTATTTATTTGACTTTACAATTTTATAAAGGCCTGCGCCATGTGAATTGATTTCAGGGACAAATTCACCAGAAAACATACCAATTACTTTGCCAGACCATAAATCAGTTATCAAATAGGAATCTGTAAGTCCAATATTTTTAAGATTTATTGGAATTTTTGCGTTTGGTGGAGGTGGGGTTCCTGAAGGGTCTTGGGTAAATACCAAAAATTTGATGGTTGCCCCCGTGTTTTGTGAAATACAGGCATTGTCTAATCCCACAAGAACTTTGAAACCATTATAGCCTTCAGGGATATCAAATTCAATAATAGAGTTGGAATGTGTGCCGATACCATTATCATATTTTACATTATTTACAATTAGTTCATTCCCGGAAACACTTTGATTCATTTTTGGTTTTTCCCACCCAGAGGTTGCTTTTTTCCATTTTAAACTATTCAGTTTTATAGAATCTTTTCCGTTATAAAGAGTGGGTTCAATCCAATCTGCATGATCCCAGTCGGTTTTGTTGTCACCGTCATTTACGACCAAATACAGCTTTTTGGCGCCAGAAATGTCAATATCGGCTAATGCACTTTGCCCAAGTGTTGATCTAGTTATCAATCCACTATTCCAAATCGCTTTTTCTTCGGTAACCATTTTTTGATCTACGGTATTAAAAACCGCTAAGTATTTAGCTCCAGTTTTTGGTTCATCAGCGATCCAAGCCGCTTTGTCTTTATCTGTAAAAAGCGGTTTGTTGTTGGTACTTTCGTTAAGCACTTTCAATACATTTTTATTAGTAAGTAGCGAGAGTGTAAAAGGATCATTGTCAGGAAGATTACCACCAAACATTAAAGGAGATTTAAAAATGCTCCATAGGGTCATTAATGTAATTTGTTCGTCTTTGGTAAAAGCGGACATACGGGGATCTCCTCTTTCTGCACGGATACCGATATGACCCAGCGGCAACATATCACCATCTGGATAAGCGCCGTAGGCTCTCCATTTGTTCCAGCGTTCAAAAACTTCGAAATGTTCTTTTAATTGTTGCCAGCTGTCCCAAAAATCACCTACAGTTCTCCACATATTGGCATTTTTCTGTACATGATCTGCGTGAGCAATTGGGGTTTCACCCGGAGAAGTACTCAATACAATTTTACGTCCGGTGCGGTCTATGGCTTTCCGAATCATGTCTATTTCTCCTTCAAAATAAATAGGAGAGGAGAGATCGTCTATTTTTATAAAATCAAGTCCCCAAGAAGCATATAATTCAAAAAGAGAATTGTAATATTCTTGTGCACCTGGTTTTTCCGGAAGCACGGTGTACATATCATGTAACCAAAGACACTGGTCTTTTTCTGAATAAATATCACGGGCAGTTAGATTGGTTCCTTTGATAGGTAAATTTTGTTTGACTGCAATTACCGGAATTCCTCTCATGATGTGAATTCCGAATTTTAATCCTTTTTTGTGCAAATAATCAGCCAATGGTTTGAAACCTTTTCCTCCTGCAGCCGAAGGAAAACGGTTGATGGCTGGCATAAATCGACCGTATTCGTCTAATACATAATCAGGATCTTTTTCATTGTAACCATGTGCTTTATCGTTCCCAACATACCATCTGATATCGACTACTATATAATCCCATCCATATGGTTTCAAATATTTAGCCATATAATCAGCATTGGCCTTCACTTCAGCTTCTGTAACAGTAGGTCCATAACAATCCCAACTGTTCCAGCCCATAGGAGGAGTAGCTGCCCAATCATGAAAATCTTTTTTAGTCTGGGCTTGAATGGTAAAAGTTGATACCGAAAAGAGTAGAGTAGAAAGTACAATCCTGCACGATTTTGTTCGAATCATTGAAGTAATTTTTTTGGTTGGTTAATATTGGTAAGCTTTTTTTAGCTAAAATAGCGCACTTAATAAGTGTACTTTGTACATTTGTAAAAGTAATTAAAAAATGCATATAAACAAATCAACTTGAAAAAAAAGCTAGGTTCAAAATTTATTTGAACCTAGCTAATTATTTTTGATGGTATAACCGTTTTTTAATCTTTCTTACCAGACTATTTTTAGTTTTTTTCCTTTTTTCAATGTGATCGTTTGTTTTTTATCTCCGCTAATCAATGTTGTTTTCCCTCCATTTTTGGAAAAGACTACTACTTTATTTAGCGAATTTTTACTCCAATCCATCGAAATTTCAAAACCGCCTCTGGCGCAAATTCCTTTTACGGAGCCATTTTCCCAAGCATCAGGTAATGCAGGAAGCAACCTGATTTCGGTTTCGCTCGATTGAACCAACATTTCGGCAACGGCAGCTGCTCCACCAAAATTTCCGTCAATTTGAAATGGCGGATGCGCATCGAATAAGTTTGGATAAGTTCCTCCTATTCTGGGTTTGTCTGATTTCTTGCCGTCCGGTTCCACATAATGCAGTAATTCACGAAACATTTTATAGGCATGATTACCATCCCAAAGTCTAGCCCAAAGATTGATGCGCCATCCTTTAGACCAACCCGTCGTTTCATCTCCTTTTATTTCCAAAGTCTTTTTAGAAGCATTGGCAAGCTCAGGAGTTTTTAAAGGCGTGATATGACTGCCGGGAAAAAGTCCGAACAAATGTGATTGATGACGGTGTTTTGGATCTTCATCTTTCCAATCAAAATACCATTCTTGTAAGTTTCCTGCTTTTCCTATTTGGTAAGGGTATAATTTTGAAAGCGCCATCTCCAACTTAGTTCTAAATTCAGCATCAGTATTTAAGACTTTAGAAGCTGCAATGGTGTTTAAAAAACATTCACGAATCATGGCCAAATCTGCGGTGCCACCATACAAAGTAGCGCCCACATAGCCATCAGGAGTGATGAATTTATTTTCTGGTGAAGTGGAAGGGGAGGTTATTAAATTTCCGTTTTTATCTTCTACCAGCCATTCTAAACAAAATTGGGCAGCTCCACGCAGGATCTCATAACCCTCTTTTTTTAGAAAGTTTATATCTTGAGAAAATAAATAGTGCTCCCAAATATGGGTGCTCAACCAAGCTCCTGCCATATTCCAACAAGCCCAATTGGGGTCACCACCACCAAAATCACCAACTGGATTACTCATCGCCCAGATATCTGAATTTTGGGCAGCCGCCCATCCATTGACTCCATAAAAAGTCTTGGCGGTTATTTTCCCGGTTTGTGCTATGTTTTTAATAAAATGCAACAAAGGCTGATGCAATTCAGAAAGATTGGTGTTTTCCGCTAACCAATAATTTTCTTCTACATTTATATTTGTGGTATAATTACTGCTCCATGGTGGACGCATATAGGGATTCCAGATGCCTTGTAAATTGGCCGGAACACCTAATGTTCTGGAACTGCTTAACAGTAAATATCTTCCATATTGAAAATACAGAATTTCTAAATTTTTATCTTCGTTTCCTTCTGCATATCGTATTAAACGTTCGTTAGTAGGCAAATTTGGCGCTGTAGTTTTGCCTAAATCTAAACTCACCCGATTATAAAATTTTTGATAATCTGCAATATGAGATTTTTTCAAAACTGCATATGATTTGGATAATGCTTTAGTTAAATTTTCAGTTGCAATTTCCCTAGCATTTAATCCTTCGGTAGCAGGATTTTTATCGTATCCATTAAAACTTGTTGCTATAGCGACATAAATCAGAGCTTCTGTACCATTTTTCAATCCTACTTCATTACCTGTTTTAGTTAGAATACCGTCCGTATTTTTAATTTGAATTAAACTTGTAAAGCGAGTTCCTTTATTTTCATCAAACACAATTGGATTCTCTTCATTTACATAACTTGGTGCAGCATGAACAGGAGCATAACCATTTATTTTCATAACATTACCACTAGTTGTAGTATTGTATTTCATCAAACTCTCAAAGTTTACATCAAAATTTAAACTGCCTTTTTTACTGGAAGTCAATTTGATAATCATAATTTGATCTGGTGCCGAAACAAAATATTCTCTGGTATATTTTACTCCATCAATGGTATAATTGACTTTAGAAATGGCATTTGCAATATCCAATTCTCTGTAATAATTAGAATATTTAGCCATTTTATCTTTACCGGAATGAACAATATTCATTGTCCCCAAAGGAGCAAAAGATTGGGAATAACTTCCTTGTAATTTTTTGTTTAATTGATCTGCCAGTTTATAATCTTCCTTTTTTAAGGCTTCTCGAATGGCCGGTAAGTTCTTGTAAGCCTCAGGATTCATATTCGGATTTACGGGTTCTCCCGACCAAAGTGTCGCATCATTCAAATAGATTTTATCTGAATGAACACCTCCAAAAACAGTAGCGCCAAGTTTCCCATTCCCTAAAACCAAACTTTCTTCAAAATAAGTGGCCGGTTGGTTGTACCAAAGAATATGATTGGATTGTGCCGTTATTTTTCCAAAGAAAAGAACAGAAATACTAGTAAGAAATAGTTTTATTTGAAAATTTAGTTTCATTGAAAAAATGGTATTAAAACGTATTAAAAAGAATTTCAAAATTAATCAAAAATATCACTTCGTAAAATCATATTTACCATTCGATGTTATCATTTCCCAATTATCGGTTCTGAAAGGTGAAGCCGGAAATTCCTCTGTGATATAAAGATTTCCATCGTTTGCATCATCTGCCCAATTGTAATGAACGGCATCTGGATTTTTAACGGTATCATTAAATACAATTACTTTTCCGAAAACAATAAAGGCATACGGACATTGGCATTCGAAATAACACTGAATAGTAGAAAGACAAATACAAAAATTCTTTTCATTCTTTTTAAAATTCGTATTAACCTGTTTAGTATAATTATTTGAAGTAAAGAACATTGATTACATCCAACGGGTTTTAGTTAGGTGCATTCAAAATATAAAAACTTAGATTGCTATATGGCTATTGTTTCATTTTTAGTTTTTTCACTAGATAAGCGCCCAAATTTCTTCCTTGTAGTATTCCATTTTCAACTGCAGCTCTATAATGTATTCCTCCGTACATTCTACTCATCGCAGCTTCATCTGCCGCTTGATTGAAAGAATTAAAACTTCGAACAGGGAGTCCAAACTGCATTTCGGTATTATCATCAAATTGAAAATTATCCCCAAAAATATCGGTCAAGACTACTGCCGCAGCACCAGAAACAACACTATGCCCACTTGAATATTCAGGAAAAGGAGGCGTTTGTAATAATGGTTTCCAGTTTTGATCAATGTATTTATTGATTAAAGTTTCCGGTCTTACGAGATTACTTCTGTATTTTTCATCCCAACAACTAATGAATCCATCTGCTATTGCAAGAGCCGTTTTTGTATAAGCATAAACGGTTTGGTCAAAATTATAATTGGCATTTCTACAAGCAATTTTAGTGATTCCAATCCAATGTGCTCCTGGAGTAATTTTTTTCACAGCATACATCATGTGTCCATGCGTAACTGATACATAAGGATTACAATCCCAAAAACGAGCTGTTTTAATACCTACACAAGTATCTCCTTTTTTTACAATATCGTTTCCTATATCATATACTTCTTTTAATTCTTTATAAAAAAGACTTCCTTTATCTAAAGAATACTTTGGCGGTGGTGGTGGCGCAAATTGATTGGCTGAATCTATTACAAAAGTTCTAATTTTGCTCCAATGTGGTTCAATTCCATCCATGTAAGCGGGTGGTGTAGGTTGCCACTTTGATGGATCATTGGTTCTAATGGTATATTTAGGCATAGATCTAGTTTCTTTATAATGATCTTTACTCAGCCATTTTTTTATATGATCGGCAACTTCTAAACCATATTCTTTAGCATTACTAAATTCGGTTTTATTAGTAGTTTCCCATTTATTATATAAACTATCCCGATATTTAACAATTGGTTCTTCAGAAAAAATTAATGATTTACTCACATCAATATAAGCAACCAAAGCAGCCAAATGAACATTCAAAGGTCCTTTGGACTTGTCATAATTAGGAATTGGAGTCAATCCAGATAATTGTCCGCTTAATGATTTAAAGTTTTTATTATTGGTTGCTATAATTTCATAAGCTGCTACATTAGGATAGGCAAAAATTCTACTTGCAACAGGTGGCGAAAAAATATCATGAATCATTACATTAATAATTTGATCCATTGAATTATGGTAATTATCTGTTGTAATTACAATTGATGCTTCTTCTTTTTTGCAACCCCAAAACAGAATCATTACAATTAACAGAGCGGTATATTTTATAGATTTCATTCTTTTTTAATTATTTAATATTCTAGTTGGTGATTATTTCTTGTATATATACTCAATAGATTGCATTTTATCATCATTCTTTGATAACACTATTTTAAGGGACTTACCTCCTTGTAATAATTTCATATCTCTCACATCACCACTAAGCCAAACTCCTAATTTATTTGTATCCACAGGGCTAAAACTCCCTTTGCCATTGCCTTTTAGCAATAACCCTTTTGCGGCATCACAAGGTCCATATTGTACTCTAAAAGGATAATAATTCCCTGAAATAAGAATATCTAAAATACCATCTCCCGTAAAATCATGCACAACTATTCCCTCTACAGCAGAGAACTGCGCTTTTATTGGTAAAAGATGAATTTTAAAACCATTCCCCGTATTTTCTAAATACAAACTTTGGAGTTTATTGATTGTAAAATGAGTCGCTTTTTTTAATTGATCGGGTGCAAATACATCATCTAAAGTTGCCGATGCATATTGGTTATAGGACAAGAATTTCTTTTTCAAGAACGGAAAAGCATCTTGCATTTCATCTAAAGAAGCTATCGGATATCTTTTTCCCTGTATGTAAGTACTAATAACAGTATTTAAAAAACCATCTCCTCTAAAATCCCCGACATAAGCTTCTAGAGGCTCTTTTTCAGAAACTTTAAAGGGAGTGTTTAATCCCAAATTTCCAACAATAAAATCTAAATCTCCATCCCCATCCATGTCTGCTTTTTCAATACTTTGCCACACCCCATTGGTAGTAGCGAGATTAAATTCATTTGTTTTTTCAGTTAATTTTCCTTTATTGTTAATGAAAATCCGAATTGGCATCCATTCACCAATTAAAATTAAATCTAATGATTTGCTATTATCAATATCTGCCCAAAGTGCTCCGGTTATTAATCCTGCCTGTCTTAAAGCAGGGTTTACTTCTTTGGTAACAATAGTAAATTTGACTGCTCCGGTTTTAGGGTTACTATCATTTCTTAAAATCCCTCCAAGAGTGCTTAATGGATAGTTTCCAGATACATTGCCTCCGCCTACAAACAAATCCTCATCACCATCACCATCATAATCTCCTGCTGCAACACAACTTCCATTAGAATAGGCTTCGGGTAATGTGCCCTGTACTGCTTTTTTAAAATTCCCTTTGCCGGTATTGATATAAAGACGATCCATTAATTGAGGTGATCCTGAAGCAAATTCACTTCCACCACTTACAACATAGATGTCTTTATCTCCATCACCATCGGCATCAAATAATACGGAACCTGTGGTCTCAAAATCTTTATCTTTTTCAAAACACTCGTTATTTGATTTATAATATTTACCATCAGGTTTTGATAAAAACAATTGGTCACTTTGTCCAGCAGCTCCTCCTATAAAAATATCATCAATTCCATCGTTATTAACATCTGAAACAGCCATTTTAGCACCTGATTTTGAACTTTGTTTCAACGTAAGCCGATCTGTTTTAAACTCTACATAATCATTTTCATGATGAATAAAATCAAGACCTAAGGATGTTGTAACATCTTTAAAGTAAGTTTGTTCAACTGCTTTTTCCTTTTCTAATTCGAATTTGACTTTATTTTGGTCAACTACTAAAAGACTATTTAATTTAATGTTTTTACTAATAGATATTTTTCCGTCTGGCCATTGAATTTTCAGATCTGCTTTTTTGGATTTGCCTAGTCCAAAATAAAGAATAGGATCTACAGAAGATTGAAATCCACGGATGGTATAATTTTCAAGAAATTGAGTTGAAGAATCAGTAGTAATCCAAATTTTTGCTCCAAGAGAATTCGTGTTTTTACCTTTACCTTTTAATTTAATTCTAAGATAATTATTCTTTTGACTTTCAACGGTATTTTTATAAAGCCCAACCGCTTCATTCGAATTATTAACAATTAAATCTAAATCTCCATCATTATCCAAATCAGCATAAACAGCACCTGCAGAAACCGTAGGATTCGATAAACCCCATTGATTGGTCTTGTTTTCAAAAGTAAGATCCCCATTGTTTTTGTAGATATAATTTGAGTTTTTGGATGATGGCATTTTTTTTACTAAATCATAAATAAGACTTGAATATTCTTTTTTACCATTAGTGCCAAATAGTTCTCCACCTCCTTTAGCTCTTACTTTCTCCATGGCATCATTTACTTCATACTTCATAAAATCTTTATTGGTATAATCACGCAAGTAACCATTGGTGATAAAAATATCTTTTTTACCATCACTATCAAAATCAGCTATAAGCGGTGACCAACTCCAATCTGTATTTGAAATTCCTGCTAACTCCCCAATTTCGCTAAATACTGGAATACCTACTGCATCATTTCCTTGATTCAATTGTAACATATTACGCATTTGCTGTTTGTGGTAACTACTATCAACAGCCAATTGATACCGATCATATTCATCAGGGCCTTTTAATAATTGTTGTCTAAAATTATCCTCCGGTAACATATCTAAAGTAATTAAATCAACAAGACCATCATTATTCAAGTCTGTTGCATCATTACCCATAGAGTATTTTGAAATGTGACCAAATGATTTTTTGGTAGCATCTAGGAAGGTACCATCCCCTTTATTGAGATATAAAAAATCTTGTTCATCATAATCATTAGTAACATAAATATCTGGCCAACCATCTTGATTGAAATCACTTATTGCAACTCCCAGTCCAAAATTTAAACCGCTTCCATAAATCCCAGCAGTTTCGCTAACATTTACAAAATGGCCGTTTTCATTTTTGTATAATGAATTACCAAAATAGGGGTGTCTTGAATTTCGTAATTTGGTACTATTATAAAAAGGAGAATAAAAAGTTTTAGAATGGTTTAATAAAAACATATCTAAGTCTCCGTCAAGGTCATAATCAAAAAAGGCTGCCTGAGTACTAAAACTTCCTGGTGCATCAAGTCCATATTCTGCGGCTTCATCTACAAATGTTGGTACATTATCCTTGTTATTCCCTTTGTTTATAAACAATTGATTTTTACGATCTTCTTTGGTTCCTAAACCTGAATAACAAACATAGATATCCAGCAGTCCATCTCCATTAACATCGGCAACACTAGTTCCTGTTTTCCATCCATTTCTTCCGCCAACACCAGCCAATTGTGTTGCATTCTCAAATTTAAAATTCCCTTTATTGATGTAGAGTTTGTTTTCAACAGCATTCCCAGTTAGGTAAACATCAACCCAACCATCATCATTAAAGTCTCCAACACCGACACCTCCTCCATTGTAAAGGTATTCGTATTGCATTATATTTAGTGATTCTGTTTCTGTAATTGTATTTACAAATGAGATGCCTGTTTGATCTGCATCTAAAGCAACAAATAAAGGAGTTTCTTTGTTTTTACAGCCTATAATGATTGTAAGACAGATTAAGATTACAAGGATAATATTTTTTTTCATTCTCTACATATTATTAAATAATAGTCAATTTACATTAATTTATTAGAATTCGAATGACAAGTTTAGCTACATAAACTCTTTTATTGGACGGTAATATTAAAAAAGCTGCGAATAGAGTATTCGCAGCTTTTTGCTTTTTTATTTAAAAACTACCATCCATTAATTTGCTTTGCAACTGGATTTTTGTCTCTTTCATTTTGAGGTATAGGCAAAACATATAATCTTTCTGGAAAACTACGTGTTTCTACTATTTGCTTTTCATATGAGAAACTTCCATCAAGATTCTTTGTTATTTTCATACCATAGATTGGCTTTCCATCTAATAAGTTTTGAGCAATTTTCCATCTTCTTATATCGAAGAATCTATGTTCTTCAAAAGCTAATTCTATACGTCGTTCATTTCTAATTTTTTCACGCATTGAACTCTTACTTAATCCTGTTGGCAAATCAGGATTAGTAATTCCTGCTCTTTGACGTATTTCTTTAATTGCATCGTAAACAGTTATATCTGGACCTACAGCTTCGTTTTGAGCTTCAGCATAATTTAGTAATACTTCAGCATATCGAATAAAAATCCAATCTTGATCACTTGAACGCGAATAAAGAGACAAAGTTTCGTCATGAAATTTACGTAGAAAATATCTAGTATACTCAAAAGCACCTGGATCAGCTTCTCTTCCTCCTTCAAACATTTCTATTACTCTTCCTCTAAAAGTAGATCCATTATGTACAACTGTAGCCTCAAACCTAGGATCTAAATTCACATACGGATTATTAGAATCAAAAAGAGATGATGTTGCTTGTGATTCTCCATCAGCCATATCATAAGAATCCACAAAATTTTGGGTTACTAAATTACCTCCCCATCCGCCATCACTAGTTCCTTTAAATGTATTTGGGCTATTGTATGCATCCCAACCGGCGTTCGGAGTACCACCAGCATTAGTTTGATGCGTTTTGTCCGGGCCTTGGAATTTTTTAGCAAAAATAATCTCATCATTATTCTTTACTAGAAATAACCTTCTATAATCTGGATAAAGGGTATACCCTACAACAGATTTTGCTGCTGTAGCAGCCTCTCCCCAGCGTTCGGCATAAAGTAATACTCTACTTTTTAATGCATAAGCCGCCCCTGAAGTTGCTCTTCCATCTTCTATATTTCCTTTAGATGGAAGTAAGGATACGGCCTTATCTAAATCACCAATAATAAAATTCACAACATCATCATAGCTAGATCTGTTAATTTGCAAATCATCATCTAATGTTAGAACTTTATCTATAATTGGTACTCCAGTTGGATCAGCTCCTGCAGATTTAATTCCGTAAAGTCTTAGAAGTTCATGATAACAAAGCGCTCTTAAAAAATAAACCTCACCTTTAAGTCTGTTTCTAAGTGTTTCATCTTGAAGACGGTCTAGATTTCCTAAAGCTAAATTTGTTTTACGAATCAATGCATAATAATCACCCCAAGTTTGTCCCCATGGCACATTATCTGGAGTAAATTGTGCGTTTTGAAGTACCGTAGAATGCGTCCAACCCATACTCACATCACCATCATCAGTGCATCCGTCTAAAAGGTAAAGTCCCTTGGCCCATCCATCATAATTACGATCAAATCCAGATTGCATTCCACCATAAATACCATTAACAAATTGAATTGCTCCTTGTGGGTCTGACCATACTAATTCTTCAGTAAGTGAGTCTTTAGGTGTTTGATCTAATATATCGTTACTACAGCTAAACAACATCGTAATGCACATTAAAGCACATCCAAATTGCATTATATTTTTAATTTTTCTGTTCATTTTAAATAATTTAAAAATTAACGTTTAAACCTATATTCCAAATTCTTAACTGTGGATATCCCCAGCCTCTACCTTGACTATTTTCAGGATCGAAGTCTTTAATCTTTGTTATTGTAAATACATTATTTGCATTGACATAAAGGCGAGCACTATTAATTAGATTTAGTTTAAGTAATTTTACCGGAACATTATAGGCTATTTCTACATTTTTAAGACGTAAGTATGACGCATCTCTTAACCAAAAAGTAGACCCTCTACGATTTTGTGCTCCATCTAATAGAACACGCGGTTCACTAGCATCAGGATTATCAGGAGTCCATCGGTCTAAATTATGGGCATAAGCAGGTCCTGTCCCTAAAAAGAAAGGTACAGATGCTTCGCCACCATAAGATTGCTTTATTTTTCCTGCGCCTTGAAATAAGCAGGAGAACTCTAAATTTTTATACTGTATACCAAGATTAAATCCATAGATAATTTCAGGCGTAAATGAACCACCAATTATGGTTTCATCGTATCTATCCACTACACCATCTGGCACACCATCTGGACCATTTATATCAGCATATCTTATATCACCAGGCGCTAATACATCATTAAACTGATGTGGAGCATTATCTATCTCCTCTTGCGATTGAAAAATACCTGTGGCGATTAAACCTTGTTGTGACCCAATAGGATTTCCTGTTCTTCTAATCTGCAGATTGTCTGATGCTGGTTCATCTATAAAAACAATTTTATTTTTAGCATAAGTAAAGTTTCCATTAACGGAATAACTTAAATTATCACTAATATTATTTTTATGTCCCAACTCAATTTCAAATCCTCTGTTGTTTACTTTAGCTAAATTTTCAACCGGTAAAGATGCTCCTAAAAGAGCAGGAACTGAAAGATTTCGTTGTCCTAAAATATCACTTCTTTTATCATTAAAATAATCGAAGTTTAGAGATAATTTATTATTAAACAATCTAGAATCAAAACCAATATTTAATTTTTTCACTGTTTCCCATGTTACATTTGGACTAGGTAAACGCCCTTCTGCAATTGCTTGTTGTACATCTGCGTCACCAAAAACAGCATTACCATTTGCATTAAAAGATTGTAAATAAAGGAATCTTTGTTCTTGATTATTAATTCTTAATCGATCATTTCCTAAAATACCATAAGATCCTCTTAGTTTTAAAAAATTTATCTGGTTTACATTTTGTAAAAACTCTTCTTTAGAAATCACGTAGGCAAAAGACCCAGAAGGAAAGTATCCCCATCTATTTCCAGGAGCAAATTGTTCTGATGCATCTGCACGAAAACTTGCTTCTAAAGTATATTTCTCATTGTAAGTCCAATTTACCCTACTCACAATACCTTGTCGTCCACTACTACCTGAATAGCCTCCATTTTCTCGAGTAGAAGCATTACCATAATTCATCTCATCGATACCTAACTTAAACTCCTGTCTTCTAGCACTCAAAAAATTCCATTTCTCTCCAGTTTGAGTATATAAAACCAATCCTGTAAAATCATTATTTCCTATCTTCTTTTTATAATTTAAATGTGCTTCATAGGTAATAGACTGATAGTCATTGTGATCTTGATATAGGGACGATGCACCGTCTGCCCCATATGCACTTTCTTCAAAAGTACCGTTTGTTTTATCTATAGTATAAAAAGGGATTTTAAGAAAAGACCAATTCTTATTATCTGTAAATGTTTTATCGTAAGAAATAATTCCTTTAACAGAAAGTCCATCAATAGGTAATTGTTGCTCTAATTGTATGCGTCCTTGAAATACTTGGTTCTTTTTTCTTCTATATCCATTTTCTGACAAAGTTAAATAAGCTGGACCACTAGAATAGCCACCATTTGAAAATTTTATTGGTGCTAAATCTGGTTTTGAAGATACTAACCATCTAAATACTTCTTCACCAGCAACAGAATTAATTTTCTCATCTCTACCAGAAACATCAAAAGAGAGTTTCGTTGTTTTGGTCACATCGGCATCAATGTTGGATCTAAAATTGAACCTTCTAAAATTATCTGAATCAAGAAGCCCTTGTTGATCTAAAAGACTAACTGAAGTAGCATATCGTATTTTGTCTGTCCCTCCATTAGCAGACAAACTACTTGTTCTTATAGGTGAAGTTTTCTTTAGTACAGACATCCAATCTACATCTGGATGTGTATCTGGACTACTTCCGTCTTTAAACTTTTGAAGATCACTTTCAGAATAAACTACGGCATCACCATTATTCACCCGGGCTTCATTATATAATTTTGCATATTCATATGAACCTAAAAACTCTGGTTCTCTTGTTCTTTCTTGGATACCAAAATTGGAAGAAAAACTAATTTGCATTTTTCCTTCTTTTCCTCTTTTTGTGGTAACCATAATAACACCATTACCACCACGTACACCAAAAACAGCTGCACTAGCAGCATCTTTTAATACAGAAAATGAAGCAATCTCGCTAGAGTTAAGTTGTGAAAAATCTCTAGCAGAACGAACTATCCCGTCTATAACATAAATTGGACTTGCATTTCCAGTAGTACCTACACCTCTAATAAAAATATCTGAATCATCTCTACCAGGTTCACCAGTTGTTTGTCTAGCAATAATACCCGTAGCCTGACCTACTAAAGCGTTACTAATATTTGCTGTAGGGTTTTTAGCAATTTCTTTTTGGCTAATTTCAGAAACTGATCCTGAAATTTTACTACGTTTTTGCTCACCGTAGCCAATAACTACGACTTCCTCTAGTTTAGAAACATCTTCAATTAATGATACATTAATTATTTTTTGTCCTGAAACGGAGATTTCTTTAGATACATAACCAATATAAGAAATTACCAAAACATCAGTATCTAAAGCAGTAATACTATAGCTCCCATCTAAGTCTGTAGTGGTGCTTTTACCTGAGCTTTTGACAAGTATTGTTGCTCCAGGCAATGATATTCCTTGTTCATCAGTTACTTTACCTTTTACGGTAATTTCACCAATAACATTTTCGGATATATTTTTATTTAGAGTTGTTTTAGTATCTACTTCTTGAATACTTTGCTTCTGCAATACGATTTGATTGCTTATTTCAGAATATCCAATATTTAAAGGTTTTAGAATTTTATTGAGTAAATTTGCCAATGACTCGTTAGTGGCATTTACATTTACCAATTGATTCAATTGAGCCATTCTCGAATTGTATGAAAATTTTACATTTACCTTTTTTTCAATTTTGGACAGGGCACTGCCTAAATTCATGTCCGTAATTGTAATGGTTATTTTGGTGTCTAATTTCCCTTGTCCGACTATATTATTTGCCAGAGTCACGCTTGAAAACACTATTGCTAATGCAAATTGGTATAATGTTATTTTCATGATACGAATGAGTAATCGTTGTTTGACAACAGTTTTTTTCATAATTTTGGTTTGTTTTGATTAATACTATTAGTACGGTATTTTAAAGCAATAAAGCAACTTGCCCTTTACAGAGAGCAACTTGAACTTTTAAGGCGTCGAATATGTTACAGCATATCGACGCTTTTTTATTTGTTTTTGTTTTCACATAGGCGAATTGGTTTTAGTTACATCCATTTGATAAAATAATAATTTGGTTTCCATTCATTTCATAACTGGAATTATTGCCAAGTGCCCTGCAAATAATTTTTAGTTTTTCTGGTAACGGCTGATCGCTTAAAGAGGTAGTTAGATGGCACTCTTTTAATTTATCTTTTGGAAAATCAATTTCTACTAAATAGGCTTGTTCAATGGACTTTAAAATTTGGGAAACAGGGATATCCGTGAATTCAAAACTAAGCTGCTCAATATTACCGTTTAAGATATGGGTAAGAGATTCGTCTTGGGTAATATCAGTAATTTTATTAAAAGTAAGATTCTTTCGTTCAAAACGTAACCCTTGATTTGGAAGTAATGCTATTTCTTTTTCTTTTGACTGTTTGATTTTTTGATTTGAAGTTACTTCAACTTTGCCGGTACGTACTAGCACTTCTACATTAGGTTCAGAGCAATACGCTTTTATTCTGAAGCTGGTTCCTACAACTTTGGTGACAATTTCATTGGCATAAACATAAAATGGTCTTTTGGGATTTTTGCTGATTTCAAAAAAACCTTCACCGGATAGATATACGATTCGTTCTTTTTTGGCAAATACTTTAGGATAACTCAACTTACTCTTTGGTTTCAATAGAACGGAACTCCCGTCAGATAAGGTTATGATTTGAGACTTATTGGAATTATTTGTTTGTTCGACAAGACCCTCTACATTTTCTTTGATCAATTTGTTGTAGGTTATGATTTTATTTTGTGGAATAAAATGATTTTTATAAAGACCGCCTAAAAGAAGCCCAAAAATCAAAATTGCGGCTACAGCACCTTTAAAAAAGTTGTTTTTCCATAGTTTAATGATTGGGATTCGTCTTCCTTCTTTTTGTTTTATTTTTGTCCAAGTAGTCTCCAAAGCGGTTTCAATCTCCGCTTGGGATAAATTATTTTCAGGAATTTTCATGGCTAACAGGAATAATCGTGCTTCCTCGACTAATTTGGCGCGTTTGGGGTTTTCTACCGCCCATTCTTCCCAACCATTTGGGTCATTTTTTGTTCGAACCCACAAACAAAATGTAGGGTCATCTAAAAAATCTTCTATCTCTGTGTAATAATTACGTTGTTCCATAAAAAGGAGTGCTTTTAGATATAGAGGACAGTTTTTTTATTTAATACTCATTTAAAAAGAGTTTTTTTAAAAAATGTAAAAAAAATAGATAAAAAAAAGAGTAAATCCTAAATCAAGATAGTGTCAAAAGATTCGTTAAGTATTTAAAAGAGTAGTAAATAGGCCCGTGTTTCTATGTTTTTTCTGTAATAATGCAGAATCCATTATTTTCCTATTTCATAAATCAAAATTAAAACCAATAAAAAATAAAGGATATATATTTATCGTTTTAGATTTTTACAGAATAAATGGGTGTTATTTTCACACAATTACATAAATTGCAATTGACAATTAAATAAATCAAAAATATGTCAGATACAGGTGCAGAGCGATTGCGATTAAAGTTGCGTAACGACAATAAAGGTTGGAAAAAATGGGGTCCTTACTTAACAGAGAGACAATGGGGAACGGTAAGAGAGGATTACTCTAAAAATGGTGACGCCTGGAATAATATTACTCATGATATGGCACGTTCCAAAGCGTATCGTTGGGGTGAAGAAGGTATTGGTGGAATTTCAGATAACAAACAGCATATTTGTTTGGCTTTTGCTTTTTGGAATCATAAAGACCATATTCTTAAAGAGCGTTTCTTCGGTTTGACCGGAAATGAATCCAATCATGGGGAAGATGTAAAAGAAATCTATTTCTATCAGGATTCTACGCCAACCCATTCTTATCAAAAGATGCTATATAAGTATCCGCAAGCTGCTTTTCCTTATGAAAAATTAGTTAAAGAAAGTAGAAAAAGATCCCGTTTAGAGCCCGAATATGAACTTTTGGATACGGGCGTTTTTGATAAAGATGCTTATTTTGATATTAACATTGAATATGCAAAAGCAGATGAGCAAGATATACTGATTAAGGTTACGGTAGAAAATAGAGGAAAAGTGGCTGCTCCAATTACCGTTTTGCCGACAATTTGGTTTAGAAATACTTGGTGTTGGGGTTACGATAAGTACAATCAGAAACCGATTCTTTCCGGCGTAGGGCATTCTATCATTGAAGTGGATCATAAAACAGTGGGGCATTTTAAATTGTACGCTGAAAACGCGGATGAATTATTATTTTGTGATAATGAAACCAATTTTGAACGTTTGTACGATTCCCCTAATCTGACAAAATACACGAAAGACGGTATTAACGATTATATTGTAAATAATCGAAAAGTGGCTGTGAATCCGAATCATATAGGAACCAAGGCTTCGGTAAAATATGACGATATGGTTCCGCCAAACGGGAAAAAAGTCTATCGCTTGCGTTATACCGATAAATCACCACATAAACCTTTTGAGGATTTTGATACAATTTTTGAACAACGTCTCAAAGAAGCAGATGCGTTTTATGCCAATCTTCAAAAAGGAATTAAAGAGGCCAACTTAAAATCGGTTCAACGTCAGGCTTATGCTGGAATGCTTTGGACGAAACAATGGTATTATTATAATGTTTTCGAATGGATAAAAGGAGATCCGTCGATGCCGAAGCCGGATCAAAATCGAAAGCATGGCCGAAATAACACTTGGAAACATTTGTATACCTCTCATATTTTATCAATGCCAGACAAATGGGAGTATCCTTGGTTTGCCGCTTGGGATTTGGCTTTTCATACATTGCCCTTGGCGCGCTTGGATCCTGATTTTGCCAAAAGGCAATTATCGGTTATTCTTAGGGAATATTATATGCATCCAAACGGTCAGATTCCGGCTTATGAGTGGAGTTTTTCTGATGTAAATCCTCCTGTGCATGCATGGGCAACTTGGAAAGTGTATGAGATAGACAAAGAAATGAACGGTGGAAAAGGAGATATTGCTTTCTTGGAACGGATTTTCCATAAGTTGCTGTTGAATTTCACTTGGTGGGTTAACCTTAAAGATGAAGGAGGGAATAATGTATTTGGAGGAGGTTTTCTCGGAATGGATAATATTGGGGTGTTTGATCGCTCTGCAGACTTGCCAACAGGCGGACATTTGAAACAAGCCGACGGAACGGGTTGGATGGCGATGTACAGTTTGAATATGTTGCGTATTGCTTGTGAAATAGCCATCGAGAATCCGGTGTATCAGGATATGGCTTCCAAATTTTTCGAACACTTTTTGCACATTGCCGGTGCGATGCAAGCCATTGGTGGTGATAAGTTAGATCTTTGGGACGAAGATGATCAGTTTTATTATGACATGTTGCATAAAGACAATGGTGATGTCGAATTGTTGAAAGTGCGTTCTATGGTGGGCTTGATTCCACTGTTTGCTGTTGAGGTTTTAACTCCTGAATTATTAGATAAATTGCCTATTTTCAAACGCCGCGTGGAATGGGTATTGGAAAATAGACCCGATTTAGCCAGTTTGGTCTCCACTTGGGATCATACCGGAAAAGGAGAGAGTCGTTTGCTTGCCATCCTTCGTGGACACCGAATGAAAATGATTATGAAACGAATGTTTGATGAAGAGGAGTTTTTATCTGATTACGGTGTGCGTTCGTTATCTAAATTTCATAAAGAACATCCTTATGTGTTTAACTATCATGGAGGAACCATTCAGGTTGATTATACCCCGGCAGAAGCAACAGGCGATATGTTTGGTGGAAATTCCAATTGGAGAGGGCCTATTTGGTTTCCAATGAATTATCTGATTTTAGATTCATTAGAAAAATTCTCGACTTATTATGGAGAAGATTATGAGGTAGAATACCCTACCAATTCGGGTCAGATGATGGGAATCAAACAAGCAGCCGAAGAAGTTTCAAAACGTCTCTTGTCTTTGTTTCTTCCTAATAAGGATAAAAAAATACCAATGTATGGGGAATATGAGAAGTTTCAAAAAGACCCTATTTTCAACAAGAACCATTTGTTTTTTGAGTATTTTGATGGAGATACCGGTAAAGGTTTGGGGGCGAATCACCAAACTGGCTGGACAGGTCTTATTGCTGAAATTATTCGCCATTTGTATGTAGATAAAGAATAATTTGGACAAGTATAATTTTTAAAAAACCATCCTCAGTGATGGTTTTTTTATGCCCGGCTGTTCCGGATTTTGATGTATCAAAATTTAGTGTAAAATAAAAGAAAATTGCGTATTTTTATTACTAAACTCTACTGGCTACTATAGGTAAATTTGGGGGTTGGGTTAGAAATCTAGTTCGACAAGGAATTACGGCAACAATGCCCATACGATTTTAGAAATCGACAAGAATTGAAAATGCGTGTGGGTACGAACGGGATGCCAGCAATTGCGGGGAAACGACTGCTATGTATCAAGGAAAATAACAACTCGAAAGATTAATCTAAACAAATATTTAACATTATGAAAAAGTTACAATTCAAAGTAAGCATCAATGCCCCAGTGACCAAGATTTATGATTTTATGCTTGGCATTAACAGTAAAGCAACTTATGAGCAATGGACCTCTTTGTTTAACCCGACATCAACCTATGAAGGAAGTTGGGACAAGGGAAATAAAATGCTATTTATTGGAGTAGATGAGAAAGGAGAAAAGGGAGGTATGGTTTCTAGGATTGCTGAAAACATTCCTAACCGATTTGTTTCTATTCAACATTATGGTCTTGTTAAAGCTGACAAGGAAATTACAGAAGGGCCAGAAGTGGAAAAATGGGCAAACGGATTTGAAAACTATACCTTCGAAGAAAACAATGGAACTACAACCGTTACCGTTGACTTAGACACTGCTGAAGATTTTTTAGATTATATGAACCAGACCTACCCAAAAGCACTCGACAAGCTGAAGGAACTTTGTGAAAAATAACAATTTCAATCCCGAAGCTATCGGGATTAAAAAGACAAAGAAATAAACACCGCCCGATAGCGCGAGCGTCCCGATAGTACCCGTAAACACAAGTAAAATAATGAGTGTAAAGTATAAGTTTCGAGAAAGTACAGGAGCTTATTTAATGACCCAACTAGCGATTTGTTTAAGTTTTTTAGTTAGTTGCTTCTTCGTTTATATAAAAAGCGTATAATTCACACTTTATTATTATGAAACCAATTAAAATTTGGTATTTTTGGTTTTTTTCAAACCGTCAATAAACCAAAAAAATGATCCTTTCAATTTTAAAATCCCATCGATTTATCAATCTCAAATCATTGTATTGCTTTTTTCTGCTTAGTTTTTTCGTTGCCCATGTGAAAGCGCAACAAGTTGTTATATCCAGTCCTGACGGGAAACTTACCGTCAACTTAGTTGTAAATAATGGAACACCAACTTATAGTGTTTCTTACAATGGGAAGTTCTTTTTAGAACCATCGCCAATTGGATTAAAAACCAATTTAGGGGATTTTAGCACCGGATTGCAATTAAAAGAAAAGCCAATCCAAAATAAAATAGAGGAAACATATGAATTGCCAAATATCAAACAAAGTAAGGTTCATTATGTAGCCAATGAAACGGTGTTTTCGTTTACAAAAAATAAAGAGTCTGTTATTGATGTAATTTTCAGGGTGAGCGATAACGATGTGGCTTTTAAGTACAAAGTATATCCACAAAAAGTAACTCTTGCCGCTGTGGTTCAGGAGGAAGTATCTGGGTTCTTGTTTCCTGAAGGGAGCACTACATTTCTTTCGGCACAAAGTAAAGCGATGGTTGGTTATGCTCGCACCATGCCTAGTTACGAGATTCCGTATGCTATAGATGCTCCTATGGGTGAAAATGGAAAAGGTGATGGCTATACTTTTCCTTGTCTTTTCAAAGTTAACAATAACGGCTGGGTCTTGATTTCGGAAACGGGGGTAGACAGTCAATATTGTGCCAGCAGATTAATAGGCCATGAGAACCGTTTGTATACTATTGGTTTTCCAATGGAAGGCGAAAACAATGGAAATGGCACATCGGCTCCCGGAATTGCACTTCCCGGCGAAACGCCTTGGCGAACGATTACCGTTGGAGAAACATTGGCACCTATTGTCGAAACCACAGTCCCTTTTGATTTAGTGAAACCGCGTTATGAAGCTTCTCAAAAATACCAATTTACTAAAGGATCTTGGAGTTGGATAATTGGTATGGACAAAAGCACGGTGTATGATGAGCAAATAAGATATGTCGATTTTAGTGCTGCCATGGGATATGAAACGGTTTTGGTTGATGCCCTTTGGGACACCCAAATTGGGCGTGATAAAATAGCAACTTTATCAAAATATGCCACAGGTAAAGGAGTTGGTTTGTATTTATGGTACAATTCTAATGGACATTGGAATGATGCGCCTCAAAGTCCAAGAGGGATTATGAATAACACCATTGCTCGACGAAAGGAAATGGCCTGGATGAAAAGCATAGGTATTAAAGGGATTAAAGTGGACTTTTTTGGAGGTGATAAGCAAGAAACGATGAAGTTGTACGAAGATATTTTATATGACGCTAACGATTATGGAATCCTGGTTATTTTCCACGGAACAACCTTACCTCGCGGTTGGGAAAGAATGTATCCTAATTATGCCTCAAGTGAAGCGGTTCTGGCAAGTGAGAATCTTTCTTTTGGACAAGGAAGCTGCGACTTGGAAGCTTTCAGCGCTACGTTACACACTTTTATTCGAAATACAGTAGGAAGTATGGATTTTGGCGGAAGTGCTCTGAACAAATTTTACAATGATAAAAACACCCCTAATAAAGGCACCAAACGAATAACTTCTGATGTTTACGCATTGGCAACGGCAGTGTTGTTTCAAAGTGGCGTGCAGCATTTTGCATTGGCACCAAACAATTTAACCGATGCGCCACAATGGGCTATCGATTTTATGAAAGTAGTGCCTACAACTTGGGATGAAGTTCGTTTTATTGATGGTTTTCCTGGGAAATATGCAATATTGGCTCGTCGTCATGGAAATAAATGGTATATAGCAGGAATCAATGCGCAAAAAGAAACCGTTAAAATTAAAGTAAAACTTCCAATGATTGCAGGTGGTGCCGAATTGAAACAGTATGCTGATGATACGCAATTGAATGGAAAAGTAACAATAAAAAAAATGAAAAAGAATCAAGAAATTGAAGTGATCATTCCTTGTAACGGTGCCGTGGTGCTGGTGAATTAATTCAAAAGGAAATAATGCTTTTACAGTGAAAAGTTAAATAGCGTTTGTTTTTAATAATTTAGAAACCGTTTCAAATTTAGATTTGAAACGGTTTTTTTGTGCACTATTAATAACCTGTTTAACCAATTTTATGACTATTGCGGGCAATTATCCGGATGTTGAAAAGTATCATTCCACTTGGAATAATTTTATTCAATAAATAGTTGTATTTTTTTTAAGGCCGCCAAGGAGAATTCCTAGGAGGTCTTTTTTATTTTAAGAGTATAATGCATTGATAATGATGGATTTGATTAGTCTGTTTGTTTTAATTTTCATAACTTTAATCATAAAGAAATGAGTGGTTAAATAACGAATTAATGATACCTCTTGGAATGAAAAAAACATGGATACTTATATTTTTTCATTTGTCATTAATTGCTTTTACGCAAGAGACAAAAGATATTGTCAAAAAAGCAGATGACAAGGCAAAAGGGAATACTTCCATCGCAACGATTACGATTCAAATTATAAGACCAACTTGGACCCGTGAAATGCAGGTGAAAGCATGGACAAAAGGAAGGGATTTGTCTATGATTTTAGTTTTGGCTCCAGCCAAAGAAAAAGGAGTCGTCTTTTTGAAACGCAAAAAAGAAGTCTGGAACTGGATTCCATCAATAGAAAGAAGCATAAAAATGCCGCCATCGATGATGAGTCAGAGTTGGATGGGAACCGATTTCACCAATGACGATTTGGTTAAGGAAGCTTCCATTCTGGAAGATTACAACCATTCGTTTCTGGAAGACGTGGTTATCGACGGTAGAAATTGTTATAAAATTCAGTTGCTACCCAAACCAAAATCAGCTGTCGTATGGGGAAAAGTCATCTTAAGTATTGACAAAAAAGATTTCATGATGCTGCATGTCGAATATTTTGATGAAGACGGAGTCTTGATTAACACCTTGCATTGCAGTGATATAAAAATGTTGGGAGGACGGTTATTACCGGCAAGAATGGAAATGGTTCCAGCCGACAAGAAAGGGAACAAGACGGTGATGATCTATAATTCATTGTCTTTTGACACACCGTTACCAGAGTCTTTTTTTTCCACACAAAACATCACTAAAGTAAAATGATACTGAAACTGATTTGGAGGAACCTTTGGCGCAACAGCCGACGCACGCTAATCACGATAGCCTCTATTGCGTTTGCCGTTTTGTTTGCCGTTTTGATGGAATCCTTCCAGAAGGGAGTGTTTAATAATCTGATAAAAAACGTGGTAAGCTATTATTCAGGATATATTCAGGTACATCGCAATGGCTATTGGGACGAACAGGTTTTAGAGAACAGTTTTGATTCGGAGGAAAAATTATTTTCAATACTTAAAGATGATAATTCCGTACAAGAAATAGTCCCACGATTGGAAACCTTTGTACTGGCCTCAAATGTAAGTACAACCAAAGGATGTCTGTTGGTGGGAACCGATCCGGTCAAAGAAAACAATTTGACCCAATTAAAAAAGAAATTAATCAAAGGGAAATATTTCGAAAATGATGAAGAAGCAGTTCTTCTGGCTGAAGGATTGGCAAATCGATTGAATCTAAAAGTCAATGATACAATTGTGCTTTTTGGACAAGGATATCATGATGTGATGGCAGCTGGGAAATACAAAATAAAAGGAATTGTGTATCTGGCTTCTCCGCAGATGAATGATTCTTTTGTGTATTTGCCCTTGACCGTGGCCCAATATTTTTTAAGTGCACAAAACAGACTCACCACTATCTCTTTGGGGATTGATGACCCCGATGATTTGGAAACCATAAACCAAAAGCTGAAATCCGAAGTTGATAAAAAATATGAAGTCATGTCGTGGGAGGAATTGTTGCCCGAAATTTCTAATCACATCAAAACCGACACCTTCAACTTGTATATTTTCTTGGGCATTTTGTATCTCATTATAGGATTTGGAATATTCGGTACGGTTTTGATGATGACTTCGGAACGTAAATATGAATTTGGAATGCTCATTGCCATTGGGATGGAAAAATCAAAACTAGAATTGGTGCTTCTGGGAGAAACGTTACTAATTACGGTATTGGGAGTTGTATTGGGAATTTTATTAAGTATGCCATTTGTCATTTACTTTAAGGAAGAACCCATCCGTTTTGGAGGGGAATTGGCCAAAGCCTACGTACAATTTGGTTTTGAACCAATCTTCCCGACGGATTTAAACCCAAATATTTTTTTGAAACAATCCATGATTGTGATGATTATGGCATTAATAATAGGCTTGTATCCACTATGGAATGTAAAAAATCTGAATCCGGTAAAAGCCATGAAAAAATAAACACAAACCAATATGTTGTTAAAAATTGCCAGTAGAAACATTTGGAGAAACAAAAAAAGGAGTCTCACTATTATCATCGCGGTAAGCTTTGGTATATGGGCTGGCATTTTCATGGCGGCATTTTATAATAGTGTAATCGAACAACGCATAAAAACGGCTATCACCAGTGAATTGTCGCACATTCAGTTGCACCACCCCGAATTCAGAAAGGATCACGAAATAAAATATTATTTGTCCGAAGGTAGAAAAGCCATAAAAGAAATTCGTCAGGACAGTTTGGTAAAATCCGTATCGGGGCGTATAATTCTTCAGGGAATGATTGCTTCGGCTGTTGGAAGTAGTGGCATAACCATAAATGGTGTCCTACCTAAAGAAGAAAATGTGTTGACTCAACTTAGTGAAAAAATTATTCGAGGAAATTATTTCAATCCCAAAAAGACCAATGAAATCATCCTTAGTGAAAGACTTCGTAAAAAACTCAAACTGAATCTCCACAAAAAAGTGATTTTGACATTTCAGGATATAGAAGGTAATCTGGCTTCGGCGGCTTTCCGGATTAAGGCAATATACAAAACCGTGAATGCGCCCTATGACGACAGGAATGTATTTGTAAAAATTAACGATGTCGATTCGTTAGCGGGAATTCCAAATCAAGTTAACGAAATAGCAATTTTGTTGAAATCCAGCACATCACTTGAGGAAAGTCAAACGAAATTGAAACGGATGTTTCCGGAAACAGAAATACAAAATTGGAAGGAAATCGCTCCCGAATTGGGCTATACGGTTTCTGTAGGAGATAAAATGATGTATATATTTATGGGTATCATTTTGTTGGCTTTGTGTTTTGGGATTGTCAATACCATGTTGATGGCAGTTTTGGAGCGATCAAGAGAAATCGGAATGTTAATGGCTTTGGGCATGAACAAGCTCAAGATATTCCTGATGATTGTGATGGAAACTTTTTTTCTAATCTTAGTCGGTTGTCCCATCGGAAGCGTATTAGCCTTGGTTACGATAGGAATCACCCACCGGACGGGAATAAACTTGAGTCAATATTCAGATGCCTATTCCAGTTTTGGGTTTAGCTCCGTATTTTATCCCAGTCTAACGGCGGGACAATTTGGGACAATGATTCTTTTGGTGGTGATCACGGCCTTTGTTTCAGCGATATTTCCCGCCAGAAAAGCATTGCAGATGAATTTAGCAGAATCTTTAAAAAAATAAGTATTATGCAAGAAACAGTAATTGATGCACATAATTTATCTAAAGTATATGATGAAAAAACCATTCCGGTTTATGCGCTAAATAAAGTGCATCTTCATATTTCACGGGGTGAATTTACTGCAATTAAAGGGCCTTCGGGTTCTGGGAAAACTACTTTGCTCAATATGATTGGCGGTTTGGATGTGCCTTCGGAGGGATTTGTCGAAATCAGCGGAACCAATATCACCGAACTCAAAGGCAATACGTTGATTGATTTTCGGTTGAATAATATTGGGTTTGTTTTTCAATCCTATAATTTGATTCCGGTGCTTACCGCCAAAGAAAATATCGAATTCATCATGCTGTTGCAAAAACGCCCCAAAGAAGAAACAAAAAAACGCGTTCTAGAACTGTTGAAAGAAATTGGGCTGGAAGACAAAATAAATAAAAGACCGCGAGAATTATCGGGAGGACAACAACAGCGTGTTGCCGTGGCCAGAGCATTGGCACCCAAACCTCAATTCATTTTGGCTGATGAACCAACGGCAAATCTCGACTCAGTTTCAGCTGAAAATTTGTTGGACATCATGTTAAAACTCAATCAGGAAGAAAATATGACTTTTGTTTTTTCGACACACGATCAAAGAGTCATCAACCGAGCCCGAAGAGTCATCACACTCGAAGACGGAAAAATTGTATCCGATACCGCCCCAACTTCTACCGCACACGAACAAACGGAAACCAAATAAAGGATTGTGAAACTTTGCCACGTCATATTCGCCACTATTTTAATTTTAAGTTGCTCGGCTGTAGTGGCGCAAACGGAAGGTGCAAAACAACCTTGGGTAGCGCTTAATGGCTATGTCAAAAACATGCAAAGTACTTATTTTATCCGTAAAATTGATTCGAATGCTTCGGCCAATCTGATTCATAATCGCTTGAATTTTAAATTCAATATCTCATCTAAAATATCCGGTAGACTCGAAATCAGGAATCGCATTTTTTATGGAGAACAAATCAAGCAGATTGCTGATTTTGGAAAAAGAATCAATCAATACGATGGTTTGCTATCACTTTCCCATTTATGGATTAATAAAAAATCGTTCGTGGCACATTCGGTTATCGATAGGATGCTGCTTCAATACGCCGATGAAAAATGGGGAGTAACCATCGGGAGACAACGAATCAACTGGGGTGTTAACAATGTTTGGAATCCCAATGACATTTTCAATGCCTATGATTTTTTGGATTTTGATTATGAAGAACGCAGAGGCAATGATGCGATACGAATCCAACGCAATTGGAACAATAATTCGGTTTTGGAGTTGGCTTACAAACCCGGTAAAAATATGGACACGCATACAGCCGCATTTTTATATAAATTCAACAAATGGAAATACGATTTTCAATTTTTGGGCGGAATATATCAAACCGATTATGTCTTGGGAGGCGGTTGGGCAGGAAGTATTAAAGATGCCGGATTTAAAGGAGAAGTGAGCTATTTTATTCCCCAAAAAAACACTTTAAATTCTTCGGAATCCTTCAGTTTTTCTGTCATGGCAGACCAAACCTTTAAAAACGACTGGTACCTCTCACTTGCCGGTCTATACAACAGTAAACCTACGGATATTTTTGCGGTTAGTGGCAGTTTTTACAATTCAAACCTGTCAGCCAAATCACTGTTTCCCTTCCGTTATAATTTTCATGCCATGGTTATGAAAACCATTTCTCCCATAAGCTCCTACAATGTCTCGCTTATTTATTCTCCCGAAAATAACACCACGATTCTTATTCCTGCTTATTCCTGGAATGTTGCGACTAATTTTGATTTGGATTTTACGGCGCAGTCTTTTTTTGCCCGTAAAAATGATATTTTTAAGGATGTAGTCACCCAAATTTACATTAGGGGAAGATGGAGTTTTTAAGTGTTTGACAGTGATTTCTTTGTGTAGAAGCCTTTTTTGACACAGCATTCAAATGCTAACACTATATCGGATTTTGGGAAATATAAATAGTTTCAAGGGTATACTAAAGCTATATTATGAAAGGGTTTAAAAGCTTTTTTGTTTATGATTTTAATTAAATAATGTCCGTTTTTGAAAATAGATATGTAATTTATAAATATAAGGTCTTATATTAGCACAAGACTTCTAAAGCGCCCCACTTGACAGAAGTCACCGTTTTTTTTTTTGACTATTTTCAAGACCTACTTATTAAAAATGGTTTAAAAAGAAACAGTAATGGCATTTTTGGAATAGTACAATTCAAAGTGCTGGTTTCGAAAGCACTTATTTCAGAGACTAAACAGTAAGCCAAAAAGCATGGAATATATAAGTTTGAACAACAATACAATTGATTTCCAAAAAGTGTTTTTATCAGCTCCGAGCTTGTTTTTAATTTTGTCGACTGATTTGACCATTTTAGATTTGAATGACTCTTATGAAAAGGCGACCATACAGAAAAGGGAAGAAATGATTGGCCGTAACTTATTTGAAGTCTTTCCTGATAATCCAGATGACAAGAGTGCGGATGGGGTGGCTAATTTGTCCAGGTCCCTTCATTTGGTTTTAACGGAGAAAAAAACACATACCATGGCGGTTCAGCGGTATGACGTACAAAGCTCTGAGGGATCTTTTGAAGTGCGGTATTGGAGTCCGATAAACATCCCGATTTTCAATTCCAAAAATGAAATCGATTATATTGTGCATAGGGTGGAAGATGTAACTGAATTTATGACCTTAAAGAACGAACAATCCGAGAATGAAAATATTACTCTGGGTTTACAGAAAAAGGTCAATGAGATGGAAGTTGAAATTGTCAAACGTTCCAGGGAAATACAAAAATTGAATTTCGAATTGGAGCAAAAGGTAAAAGAACGAACCGATACCATCCTAAAAAGGGAAAAAACCCTTGAGGAACAGAATAGAATCCTGAAAAATCAAAATAAGGAATTGGAACAATTCACCTATATTACTTCCCATGATTTACAAGAACCTTTACGTTCGTTAGTGAGTTTTACGGAACTTCTTGAAAAAGAATTTGGCGGAAAATTGGACGGTAATGGGGATTTATATATTGATTTTATATCCAAATCCTCCAGACGCATGCAGGAATTGGTCAAAGGATTACTCGATTACTCCAGGATTGGTCGGGAAAAAAAATTGGTCGAGGTAGACTGCAATGAAATTATAAAGGATGTGCAATCAGATATGGTATTAACCCTTGAAGAAAGTAAAACGAAAATAGACGTTGATGATTTACCCCAATTAAAGGGCTATCCGACTGAATTAAGACAGCTTTTTCAGAATCTTATCAGTAATGCCGTAAAATTCAGAAAAAAAGAGGTTTCGCCCAAAATCAGAATTTCTGTTCAGGAACAACAAAAGGACTGGCTTTTCTCTGTTCAGGATAATTCTATCGGTATTGATGAAAAAGACATGCACAAACTTTTTGTTATCTTCAAAAGACTGCACAACCGGGAGGAATATGAGGGGACAGGGATTGGTCTGGCACACAGTAAAAAAATCGTCGAGTTGCATGGTGGCACTATTTGGGCTGAATCAAAGTTGGGGGATGGCAGTACATTTAAATTTACAATTCAAAAACTTTATTACAAATGATAAAAAAAAGACTCAATTGTGTTTTATTGGTTGATGATGATAAAGGGACCAATTTTATCAATCAGATGATTATAAAAAAAGCAGACATTGCCGATCAGGTTCAAACCGTATTAAATGGCAAAGAGGCCCTTGATTTTATTACCAATAAAGGGAAATATGAAAAAACAGAAAATGTATTTCCGCAGCCCATGCTCACTTTATTGGATATCAATATGCCGGTGATGGACGGTTGGGAATTTCTAGAAGCCTATCATGCTCTGGAAGAGCATCAAAAGGGAAAAATCATTATTATCATGCTTACCACTTCTTTGAATCCCGATGACAGAACAAGGGCCGAGAATATTTCTGAAGTTTCCGATTTCAAAAGCAAGCCATTGTCACTTGAAACCGTTGCCGATATTATGAAAATCCATTTTCCGGAGCGTCTTTAGATAGTTGTTTTAGTAAATAAAAGACAGATGAATTCAATTAAAAATGGAGAGGACTTTTATTTCTTTTAAAAAAATATTTTCCGTAAAAGTTAATATTGGAAAATAATTAACCGATTTCAAATTGTATTCCTCACTATATTTTTTCATCCATTTTTTGACATTGGATTTTGTATTGATGGTTAAATCTTCTTTAAAATTATCTTTCAATGTAATCTCAAAATAATAATCCAAGATAAAAAAGATTGTCCTTCGACAGGCTCAGGAAGACATCTTTTTTGGTTTCGAATTAAGTCCAAAAAGAGATAAAAACAAAAAAGCTATAATGCCAAAGTCTAAATTTACTTAACCGTTGCTTTGTTTTTTATACAAACTAAACTAGCAACTTGGATTAATTACAATAAAAACAGAATCTAACTTTTGGGGACAGTTCAATTAAACCGTTACCCTTTTTTCTTCTTGCGGTATGCACTGGGGGAAATCCCCATGGTCTTGGTAAAAATGCGACTAAAATAAAAAGGATCTTCAAAACCGACAAGCATGCTTATTTGGTTGATTTTCATATCCGAAAAATCGAGAGAATGGCAGGCTTCCTGAATCTTTAGGTGAATATGGTAATTTAATGGAGAATAGCCTGTTTTGCGTTGAAATAAACTCGAAAAATAGGAAGGGGAAAATCCAATATAATCTGCAATTTCGTTCAGTGTAATTCGTTTTCGGACGTTTTCACGCATAAAATGAATCGCCTCTTCGACTATATCACGCTTTTGAAAATCTTGATGGGAAATAGTAGTCGCCCTATAAGCACTCATATATTTCAAAGAACCCAAAAAATAAAAAAAAGCCGTAATGCTAAAGTCTAAATTATCTCTACTGTATCCGTTTTTTAAAGTGGAAAAGATTTCTTCAAAGAGTTTCAACCGATCTTCAATTCTTGACTCTTTTTCTGCAGAAACAAGTAATGGTTTATCGAGTCCTTCAGAAAAAAAACGAGCTTTTTTTCCATCAAAGTGACACCAATAAATAGTCCATGGATTGTTTTTATTGCTTCCGTAACTGTGTGCTTTTTCTTTTGGCAAGATAAAGATTTGGTTGGCAATTACTCTTTGAATTTGGTTCTCCAACTCGAACCAGCCTTCTCCTTCAATACAGTAAATTAAGATATATTGAGAGGCCTCTTCCTTTTTTCTTTTTCGAAAATGGAACGTTGCTTTTGGATAATAGCCTATATCTGTGATATGTAGTAATGTGCCTAAGTCTGTTTTTTTAAAATCTTCAATGATGGGAATCGGTAAAACGACAGCACGTTCTCCCATAAATCCATTTTTAATTTTTGCCATAGCGACTTTATGTTTTTTAATTTCAAATCAAATTACGATAAAAAATAGATCAGTCTGGTTAAATAGTAAAATAATCCATGAATATAGTAATATATTCTATTTAAACTATAGTGATATTTACTTTAAATTGCAATGTTAAACTTTAATGCTGTTGCAATGAATAAATTCAATAATTCCTATTTATTATCTATTTCGATGGTTTCCGCAATGGGCGGATTGCTTTTTGGTTATGACTGGGTCGTAATAGGAGGTGCCAAACCTTTTTACGAACGTTTCTTTGAAATAACGACATCAGCCAATTTACAGGCTTGGGCCATGAGTTCGGCTTTGGTAGGTTGTATTTTGGGAGCAGTTATTTCCGGGATTGTCAGTGATAAATGGGGACGGAAATTCCCACTATTGTTGTCTGCTTTATTGTTTACCATTTCGGCTTTCGGGACCGGTATTGCCGATACGTACAATGTCTTTATTATTTACAGAATTATAGGAGGATTAGGAATTGGTTTAGCTTCGGCACTTTCGCCAATGTATATTGCCGAAGTTTCTCCATCGCAGTATAGAGGCCGTTTGGTTTCGTTGAATCAAATGACCATTGTTATCGGGATTTTGGCAGCCCAAATAATTAATATCCTAATCGCCGAAAAAGTTCCAGATGGTGCAACCGATGCGTTTATTCGTGGGTCTTGGAACGGAATAACGGGATGGCGTTGGATGTTTTGGGCCGAAGTGATTCCGGCTGTAGCCTTTTTTGTTTTTACTTTTTTTGTTCCCGAAAGTCCACGTTGGTTGATGAAAGCTGGAAAATCTGAAAAAGCGTATCCTACTTTGAAGAAAATTGGAGGAGAAACGTATGCTCAGGAAGAGATGAAAAATATTCAAGGAACATTAAATGATGTTGCTGAAAAAGTTGATTTTAAGGTTTTGTCTAATCCAAAATACAGAAGGGTTCTGATTATTGGAGTGGTTTTGGCTGTTTTTCAGCAATGGTGTGGAATTAATACGGTGTTTAATTATGCCGATGAGATATTTAGCGCTGCCGGTTATGGAGTTAGCGATATGCTTTTTAATATTGTTATCACAGGGAGTGTGAATCTGATTTTTACTTTGGTCGCGATGTTTACCGTAGATAAATGGGGACGTAAAAAGTTAATGCTTTTTGGAGCATCGGGCTTAGCAATTACCTATTTGCTTTTGGGAAGTGCTTTTTATTTTCAGTTACAAGGAGTTGCGGTATTATCTATGGTGGTTATGGGAATAGGAATTTATGCCATGTCCCTGGCACCGATTACTTGGGTTATTCTATCGGAGATATTCCCAAACCGAATTCGAGGAGCAGCGATGGCTTTGGCCACTTTTGTTTTATGGATTGCCTGTTTTATTCTGACTTATACTTTTCCACTGTTAAATAAAGGTTTTGGAGCAGCAGGTACGTTCTGGCTTTATGCAGTAATATGCATACTGGGTTTTTTATTCATCCGAATGAATTTACCAGAAACAAAAGGGAAAACCTTAGAGGAAATAGAAAAAGAGTTAGTTGAGTAGTTTTTTGATTTGAAATAAAACAATAGAAAATGAGTGTTAAAGCTTGGCAAGAAGAGGTAATCATTCCTACATACGAAATAGGAAAAGCCGAAAAAAATCCCATCTTTCTTGAAAAACGAGTGTATCAAGGAAGTAGTGGAGTGGTGTATCCGTATCCTGTAGTGGAGAAAATTGAAGATGAGAAACAGGATAAGGTTTATAAAGCCGTTTATATTGAAAATGAATATATCAAGGTGATGATTTTGCCAGAGTTGGGAGGTAGAGTCCAAATGGCTTATGATAAAATCAAAAAACGTCATTTTATTTATTACAATCAGGTGATTAAGCCGGCTTTGGTGGGACTTACCGGTCCGTGGATATCGGGTGGAATAGAATTCAATTGGCCACAGCACCATCGAACGAGTACTTTTTTACCGGTAGATCACACCATTGAAAACAACGCAGATGGCAGTATTACCGTTTGGGTAAGCGAAAATGAAAAAATGTTCCACCAAAAAGGGATGGCAGGATTTACGTTACATCCGGGAAAAGCATACTTAGAGATTAAAGGAAAATTATATAATCCAACACCTGTTCCGCAAACGTTCCTCTGGTGGGCCAATCCTGCCGTGGCGGTAAACGAACATTATCAGTCGGTTTTTCCACCAGACGTACATGCCGTTTTTGATCATGGAAAACGTGATGTATCCACATTCCCAATTGCAACCGGAACGTATTATAAAATTGATTATTCGGCTGGGGTTGATATCTCGAATTATAAAAACATTCCGGTTCCAACATCCTATATGGCTATCAACTCCGATTTTAACTTTGTGGGAGGTTATGAAAATGATACCCAAGCAGGAGTACTACATGTGGCCAATCATCATATTTCACCTGGAAAAAAACAATGGACATGGGGGAATGGTGATTTTGGAAAAGCATGGGATAGAAATCTAACCGATGAAGACGGACCTTACATTGAATTGATGGCTGGAGTTTATACCGATAATCAGCCTGATTTCAGTTGGATGCAACCCTATGAAGAAAAAACATTTACCCAATATTTTCTACCGTATCGTGAATTGGGAGTAGTTAAAAATGCTTCTCAGGATTTACTTTTAAATATGGATAAAGAAGGCGACAAAGCTATTGTGAAAGTTTTTGCCACCTCATTACAGAAAAAAGCAAAGATAATACTCGAAGGATTTTTTGAAGAAACTTTAGATTTAAGTCCTGAACAGGTTTTTGAACGTGAAATTTCAGTTGGAGACGTTGCTCTGATTGATTTGAAATTGGTCGTTTATGCCGAAAACGGACGAGAATTATTAAGTATTAAAGCAGAAGAACAAGAAGCAAAAAAAACTCCTGAAGCGGCAAAAGCCGCTTTTTCACCGGAAGAAACACCAACTTGCGAGCAATTATATCTTACCGGATTGCATTTGGAACAATACCGTCATGCTACCTATAATGCTACCGATTATTATCTGGAAGCATTGAAACGCGATCCATCCGATGTGAGAAACAACAATGCTATGGGACTTTGGTTATTTCGTCGTGGGAAATTTGCGGAAGCCGAAAAGTATTTTCATGTGGCCATTGACACTCAATTGCAACGGAATCCGAATCCGTATGATGGAGAACCAGGTTATAACCTGGGATTAGCCCTGCAATATCAAGGTAAAAACAAGGAAGCTTACGATGCGTTTTATAAATCGTGTTGGAATGCAGCGATGCAGGATGCGGGTTATTTTGGTTGTACCCAGATTTCTTGTATAAATATGAATTTTAAGGAGGCTTTGTATGAGATTGATAAGTCTTTAGTTCGAAATTGGCACAATCAAAAAGCACGTACCTTAAAAACGGGTATTTTACGAAAATTAGGAAACGAAAAAGAAGCCTTGGCACTGATAGAAAATACGTTGAAAATTGATTTGTTCAATTTTGGATGTCGATTTGAAGAATATTTAATTACAAAGGAAAAGGCTGTTCTGGATGAAATGCAGCTGTTAATGCGTGGCGAAATCCACAATTATGAAATAGTGTCTTTGGATTATATTGCTGCAGGAATGTACGACGAAGCTGTTCAATTATTGGAAGAAGGAATTAAAGTTTGTCCAACTACTCCCATGACCTATTACTATATGGGTTGGGCATTGCATTTAGACAACAAGGATGCTAAAACAGCATTTGAAACAGCGGCAAGTCATGCTCCAGAATATTGTTTTCCTAATCGTCTGGAAGCAATCTTAGCATTGGAAGTAGCACAAAAAGTAAATCCTACCGACTCAAAAGCGTCTTATTATCTGGGGAATTTATGGTACGACAAACGCCAATATCCCGAAGCGATTGCGAGTTGGGAAAAGTCGGCAGTCCTTGACGGTACATTCCCGACAGTTTTGAGAAACCTGTCTTTGGCCTATTTTAATAAATTGCAACAGGAAGAAAAAGCGGTCCAATATCTTGAAAAAGCCTTTTCTTTAGACTCAACCGATTCCCGTATTTTGATGGAACTGGACCAATTGTACAAACGCCTTTGTAAACCACATGTAGAGCGATTGGCCTTTTTGGAAAAATATTTTAATCTGGTGATGCAACGTGATGACGTATATTTAGAATATGTAACCTTATGCAATCAATTAGGGAATTATGCAAAAGCGATTGCGTTGATCGATAACCGAATTTTCCATCCTTGGGAAGGTGGTGAAGGTAAAGTGCCTTCGCAATTTCAGCTGGCAAGGGTAGAATGGGCTAAACAGTCATTAGCCAAAAAAGAGTATCAAAAAGCGATTCAATTATTGAACAAATGCTTGGAGTATCCTCACAATTTGGGTGAAGGAAAATTGTATGGAGCACAGGAAAATGATTTTCACTATTGGTTGGGTTGTGCCTATGAGGGCTTGGGGCAAATGGAGGAAGCTCAAAAATACTGGGAGTTGGCGAAGGATGGAAATACGCAACCTGCCGCAGCCATTTTCTATAATGACCAAAAACCGGATAAAATTTACTACCAAGGATTGGCTTTATTGAAATTGGGCCGTCAAGAAGAAGCCAATCAACGTTTCAATGCTTTGATTGCGTTTGGCGACAAGCACATGTATGAAGTCATAAAATTGGATTACTTTGCGGTATCATTACCCGATTTATTAATATGGGAAGATGATTTAACGTTTCGTAATAAAATTCATTGCCATTATATGCTTGGCTTGGGCTATCATGGTCTAGGCGAAATCGGCCAAGCAGAAAATCATTTGCAGGAAGCGGCAAAAATGGATGTAAATCACCAAGGAGTTCAGGTACATTTATCCATGATTAAGGAATATAAAAAAATTAGTTAACGGATCTGAATGTTGAAAACGTTTGGGCAATAAAAATAAAATTATGATAAAAAAGCAGATCTATTTATGCCTGTTGATAGCGGCATTTTTCTCCTTAAGCAGTTTTAAAAATGATGAAATCAATTTGGAAGGCAATTGGCATTTTCAAATAGACAGAAATGAGGAAGGGATAACTCAAAAATGGTATAACCGAAATCTTTCGGATGTTATTCATTTGCCGGGTTCTATGGCAGAATTTTTAAAAGGAGATGAAATTACCCTAAAAACAAAGTGGACAGGCTCGATTTATGACAGTTCCTTTTATTTTAGACCCAGTTTGAAGAAGTATCGTCAGCCAGAGAATATTCATATCCCTTTTTGGTTGACGCCTGCCAAGCATTATGTGGGAGTGGCTTGGTATCAGAAAGAAGTGAACATTCCTGCCAATTGGAAAGGCAAACGAATTCTGCTCCATTTAGAACGAACGCATATAGAAACCAGAGTTTGGGTGAACGATAAAGAAGTGGGTATGCAGAACTCATTGGTAGCTTCTCACGATTATGATTTGACTCCGTATCTGGTAACCGGAAAACAGCGTATTTCTATCCGAATTGACAATAGCATTAAAAAAATTAATGTGGGACCCGATTCCCATAGTGTTACCGACCATACGCAAGGGAATTGGAATGGGATCATCGGTAAAATAGCCCTAGAGGCCGATTCTCCTGTTTATTTTGATGATATTCAAGTGTATCCCGATGTAAAAAACCGAAAAGCCCGAGTAAAAATTACCGTTAATAATAGTACTCAAAAGAATTTCAGCGGAAAAATTTCGATTTCGGCAAAAAGCTTCAATGCTCCATTATCTGATGAAACACAGGAAATTGTACGTAAGCTACAAGTTTCTAAATTATCTAATAATTCAGTTGAACTCGAGCTTCCTTTTGGAAAAGGAATGTTGACCTGGGATGAATTTAATCCGGCATTATATAATCTCCAAGTCAAGTTGGTTTCTAATAAAATGAATGCCGAAAAAACCATCCAGTTCGGAATGCGCGAATTCAAAATTATTGGAAATCATTTTTTGATAAATGATAATCCGGTATTTCTAAGAGGAACGGTCCATAATTGCGAATTTCCGTTAACGGGTTATCCCGCCACTACGGTTGAAGCTTGGGAGAAAATTTTTAGAAAAATTAAATCATACGGATTAAATCATGTTCGTTTTCATTCTTGGTGCCCTCCAGAAGCGGCTTTCAAGGCTGCCGATATAGTGGGGCTTTATTTGCAACCAGAAGGACCAAGTTGGCCAAATCACGGACCAAAAATAGGTTTGGGACAACCAATAGATCAGTTTTTGTATGATGAAACGACGAGAATGGCAAAGAAATATGGGAATTATGCTTCCTTTACGATGTTGTCTGCGGGGAATGAACCTGCAGGAAATCAGGTGAAATACCTGAATGCATTTGTCGATTTTTGGAAAGCCAAAGACACCAGACGCGTGTACACAGGAATGTCTGTCGGAGGAAGTTGGCCTGTGGTCCCTAATGCCGAGTATCAGTCACGTGGTGGCGTAAGAGGTTTGACTTGGGATAGAAGACCAGAAACGGTTTCTGATTTTAGCGTGGGGATAGAAAAGTTTACGGTTCCTTTTGTGGCGCACGAGATCGGGCAGTACTGTGTTTTTCCCAATTTTGCGGAGATCGAAAAATACACCGGTGTCTACAGAGCCAAAAATTTTGAAATGTTTCAACAAGATTTAGAAGACCATCACATGGGTGATCAAGCTAAGGATTTCTTGAATGCTTCGGGTAAATTACAGGTTTTGTGTTATAAAAACGAAATCGAAAAAATATTGAGAACACCGGATTACGCGGGTTTCCAAATGTTAGGCTTACAGGATTTTCCGGGTCAGGGAACGGCTTTGGTTGGAGTTTTGGATGCCTTTTTTCAAGAAAAAGGGTATGTTACCGCCCAAGAATATTCCCGTTTTTGTAATGCAACGGTTCCATTGGCAAAGCTTCCAAAGTTTGTATACAACAACAACGAAGCATTCACTGCTGAAATTGTTCTTTTCCACTCGGGTAAAAAACCGTTAAACAATGCAGTTCTCAGTTGGACGATTAAAAACGAAAAAGGAATTCTACAGGCTTCAGGGAATTTTGACTCTAAAACCTACGAAAACGGAAATGGAATTTTTGTGGGGAACCTGACATTTGGTTTGAATGAAATTCAAGAAGCATCCAAATTAAATTTGGAAGTAAAAGTCAACGATACGGCTTTTGTGAATGATTGGGATTTTTGGGTGTATCCCAATAAAAATGCTTCCGTATCCTCTGCTGTTTATTACACCACAGTTTTAGACGACAAAGCCAAAGAAGTTTTGAATAAGGGTGGTAAAGTATTTCTGAATGCCGCCGGAAAAGTGGTCAAAGGGAAAGAAGTCGCGATGCATTTTCTTCCGGTTTTCTGGAATACGTCTTGGTTCAAAATGCGTCCGCCGCATGTTACCGGAATGTTGATTCAAGATAAAAGCGCTGCTTTCGATTATTTTCCAACAAGCGATTACAGTGATTTACAATGGTGGGACATTCAGAACCGAGCACAAGTCATGAACTTGGAAGATTTCCCTGCCGATTTTCGTCCGTTAATTCAACCGATAGATACTTGGTTTATGAATCGCCGATTGGCTTTGGTTTTTGAAGCAAAAGTGGGTAATGGAAAAATTATCGTCAGTAGTGCCGATTTAAGTTCAGACGTTCCTAATAAACCTGCTTCCAAACAGCTATATTATTCGCTTTTGAAGTACATGAATTCTAATGATTTTAATCCTAAAAACAATTTGTCTTTAGATATTATTCAAGATGTTTTTGTGAGTCCATCCAAAGAAATTTTCAATACGTATACTAAGGATAGTCCGGATGAATTGAAGCCCAACTCCGCTCAAAACAGGATCAAATAAACCAAAATATCAGTTTTAAATTATGAAAAAAATAGTCTGTTTATTGTTCCTTTTTTCAGTCGGGATAAAAGCTCAAAATCTTTATTCGGTTGATGTTAGTGGACCAACACCACAAATACTTTCGGGTCACCTTAAGCAGGGAAGTAATGTGGCTCCAAACGGGGATAAACTGGAACTAAACAGTCTTTATTTTATAAAAAACGGAAAATCTTGGTATCCTGTGATGGGGGAATTTCATTTTTCAAGGTTTCCAAAAAGCCAGTGGGAAGATTCAATTCTAAAGATGAAAGCCGCCGGTATAGATGTAATTGCGACTTATGTTTTTTGGATTTATCATGAAGAGGAGGAAGGAAAATGGAATTGGGAAGCCGACAATGATTTAAAGACCTTTATTTCGCTTTGCAAAAAGCACGGTATTTTTGTTTTTCCTCGAATAGGACCTTGGTGCCATGGAGAAGTGCGAAATGGTGGTTTTCCCGATTGGATTGTAAAAAGGGGTAAGATGAGAACGCAGGATGCGACGTATCTTTCCAGTGTTCAAAAATTTTATGATGCCATTGGAGCGCAATTGAAAGGGCTGTATTTCAAGGAGGGAGGCCCTATTATTGGCGTACAAATTGAAAATGAATTCCGATTTAACAACCCAAAAGGTTTGGAACATATTTTAGGTTTAAAACAAATGGCGATTCAATCGGGTATCGATGTTCCTTATTACACCGCTACGGGCTGGCCGGGTTCTAATCTAAAACAAGATGAATTGGTGCCTGTTTGGGGAGCCTATCCCGAAGCGCCATGGGATAAAAAAACAACGCAATTGGCTTTGTCTAAAAATTATTTATTCGGAACGTTGCGAAATGATCCGGCCATAGGGAGTGATTTATTTGGTAAGCAAGATGACATAACCAATTATAGTGGGTATCGATATCCGTATGCAACAGCCGAAATGGGGGGCGGGAACCAAGTGACTTACCATCGTCGTCCTATCATAAACTCGGATGATGTAACTGCTTTGGCCTATACCAAAATTGGTTCGGGAGCGAATCTCATGGGCTATTATATGTTTCATGGAGGGTCTAATAAAATAGGAAAGCGATCCACATTTCAGGAATCTAAGGCGACCAAATATCCAAATGACTATCCCATTATTAATTATGATTTTCAATCGCCAATTGGAGAGTATGGTATTTTGAGACCTTCTTTTTATAATTTTAAGGTGCTACACACTTTCCTGAATGAGTTCGGAAATGATTTGGTTACTTATCCTGCTTATTTTCCGGACAAAATACCCAAAGATGTTGATGACGATACCACGTTACGATTTGCTGTTCGGGCTAAGGAGGGAAGCGGTTTTGTTTTCATCAGTCAAGTGCAGCGTCAGTTGGAAATGAAAGAGGTGAATGATGTGCAATTTCAATTGAAATTAAACGATACTAAAAGTGTAGTGTTTCCTGAAAAACCGATTACCCTAAAAAATAAAACACAAGCTATTTTTCCTTTTAATTTGAATGTCGAAGGAATCAATCTTCAGTATGCCACTACGCAACCTTTGTGTAAAATAGAAGGTGCGGAACCGCTTTATGTTTTTTTTGAAGTGGACGGAGTTGCTTCCGAATATGTTTTTGATAAAAATATAATAAAGGAGGTAAACGGAACCCATACAACCCTAGAGGAATATCCGGAAAAATATAAGTTCGCTAATTTGCAACCTGGGATTAATTGCGTAATCGAACTCATTACAGATACCGGAAAAAAAGTGCGGCTGCTTACCCTTACGGCAGACCAAGCCAAAAATGCCTATAAAATGGGGACTGCAGGACAACAAAAACTGCTTATTGCCAATGCGCCTTTATTGATTTCTGGAAACGAAATAAATATCTCAGGAAATCAAACGCTTCATCTGCATGTTTATCCGAAAGAATCCAGTGTAGCGGCATCCAAAAAGCTAAAAAAACACCAATCGAAGGAAGCGCTGTTTAGCCATTATTCGGGACAGTTGAAAGGGGGCGAAATGGATTTGCCTTTTAAAGCTATTGGAGATATTAATCCGTATCTAAACTATAAAAAGCAATTGCCCCTAGATGATAGGCTTCCTAGCGTTACGGCGCCAAATTCTGGGCCGCAGTACCAAACGAATTTGACCGAAGTTGCTGGAGCAAAATACTATTTGCTGTCTCTTCCCAAGCATAAAAAGGGGCGTACTAAACCGTTTAGGACGACTTTGGATTATTTTGGAGATACCGCTGCGGTTTATGCCGATGGAAGTTTGATAGCCGATGATTTTTATTATGGGAAACCATGGACTATTGGATTCCTTTCCTCAGATACAAAGCAATCAGACCAACAAATGATATTACAAATCGTTCCTCTTTCCAAGGAAAGCCAAATTTATTTGGAACCCGGAATTAGAGAAACCATTACGGGCAAAGAAGCGGCAGGATTAAAATCCGGTAAAATGAACTTTGATGAAAAAATGACAATGAGAATGGAGTAATATTGATTCAGCTGCTACAATAAATAATAGGATTATAAAAAATGCCTCGGGACTTTTCTCAAGGCATTTTTTTTTGTCTTATGGATTTAATTTGGATGTTTGATAAGTCCTGTCTCAACCAAGTCCGAAAAGATATAAAAACAAAAAAGTCTTTATATTGCTGTAAATGTCAGTAGAAAAAGAAGAATAAAATTATATTAAAAAAGACAATCTGTCATTATTGAGTAGTATATCGTCTTTTTATGTAGTTAGCCGAAAAAACTGACACTTATGGGAAAAGGGTACTGATTTTGATGAAATAATCCTGTTAATAACAAATTTAGTCCTAAACTTCTCACGGTAAGACTTGTTTTTTACGGATAATTGAAAAGAATATTCGTTTTTAAGAGGGTGCAAAAATAATTATTTTATTTTTCCATGCAAATTTTTTAACACTTTCTTTTCCGGAGATTCTCAATGCCGGTAAATTTGGGTTATTCCTAAAAAACATAAAAATGGGAAAAAATCAGCATGTAGTACCTCATCCAGATGGATGGGCAGTTAAAGGAGAAGAAAACTCTAAGCCAACAAAAATTACAAACACTCAACAAGAAGCAATTTCTTACGCAAGGGAAATTGCAAAAAACCAAGGGTCCGAATTACTAATCCATGGTAAAGATGGTAAAATTAGAGACAGAGATAGTTGTGGAAATGATCCTTACCCTCCAAAAGGATAACATTTAACTAAACAAGCCTAAAAATTAATTTAGGCTTGTTCTTAATTTAATTAACCAACCAAAAACTATGGAAGAAAAATTTGTACAAAAAGCAGTTGTGTTTAACCCAGAAGACAGTTCGGGCAAACTAAAAGTAGAGAAATTATGGGAATTGATGGGAGATCATCCTTATAAAGACAAAATGTATGTTGACTTTGAAATTGAAAAAATTAAAAATGAAACAATTACGATTGATTACATAGACACGGTTTTCAAACGGGTAAAATATTTCAGCACAAATTACAAACAAAAGATAATCAGAGCTGAAATAAAGTATATCAATGTTTTTGAGGAAATGCTTGAAATTGATGGGGACAAGAAAAAAGAAATCGTTTTTCATTTTGAAGAATATGTAGTTGTTGATGAAATAAAAGAAAATTTAAAAACAGTTGCTAAATACGATTCAAAAAACACTTATCTTGATGAATATGTAATGACCAAGTATGCTAATAGCCTATTCAATATAGGCTTGTCTGATTTAGCAAGACAAAATATTCAGTACTTTAAAGATTTGGCTAGCAGCTCAGACAATTATAACAAGCACAGAAATTACCGTTTAGTCGAGAATGATGGAGTCACTTATTTGAGAGGTATTACCTCAACTGACAAATATTATGAATATGGTGTTGATTTTACATTTGTAGTATCAATGCTCGTATTCCATGATTTTATGAAAAAGAATAAAGGCGTTGAATACAAAATAAAATCAGCCCATATTAATGAATCCAAATTGGAAATCATAGTTGCTGAAAAGCATAAAAAAGACGCTGGAGAGTTTGGAGAAGTTTCAACTGCAATTAAAGTTTCAACAAATGACTTAGGAAAGGGTTCCTTGAATTTTTTAAACATAATCAATGTAGGTAAAACCAATAAAGATGGATTTTATTTGTTTCCAAAAGAAAACCCATTTGAAAGTAATAGGACAAGAATTTCTCATACTACAAAGCCAGAAAATGTTTTTGCAATATTAAAAACCATGGAGAGTGTTCTCAACACCAGTGATAGATTTATAAAAGAATTAAAGGAAACCAAAACGATTAAAACTCCTGATGAGTTGAGGGTGAAGATACAGGCCAAGATTGATGGTCCTCGAAGTTCTTTTGGTCATATAAAGAAACTGTCTGATATTTTTAAAACAAAAATTGATAATGAAATCACTAATTTCTCAAAGCTTTTAGAAATGTGTAATAAAGCGGAAGAATTAGAAATTGATTTTGATCTTAAAGACAAATTGCGATATGTCATTTCGGATATAATTTTATATGGTAATACTAAATAAAAACTAAAAGTTTAAATTATATTATGGCGAAAAAAAATACTGGAGAAGAAGAAGAAATAATGTTATCAATGCCTAGACCAAGGCTAACAAAATTGATTGTAAAGAATTTTCGTTGTATAGGATCAACGGGTGTTGAAATTGATTTAGATGAAATAGTTGTACTTGTTGGTCCCAATAATGTAGGGAAAAGTTCATTACTTCGTGCTTATGAAATTGCAATGTCAGATGGTTCAAATGCTTCCAAATTAACAATTGATGATTTTCCAAATAGAAAATTAGACGAAAACAATTTGCCTCAGATTGAATTACATACTGTAATTTATGACGAAAGAGTTGGTAATCAGTGGATTCAAGAATTTGAAGACGGTTGGTTGGTGAAGGAAAAATGGACTTGGGAAAAAGAAGGTGTTTACCCTAAGAGACAAGGATGGGATACAACTATTGATGATTGGCACGAAAAAAGTTTTCCTTTTGGCCCTCCAAATATTGCTAATTTAAGAAGACCTGACCCACATTCAGTGAAAGCATTCGATACTCCAGAATCTCAGACTGACGCTATTAAAAAAATTATTTTGTCTGGGATCCAAGACAAAATAAAAAATATGCAGGCAGCGGATGTGGATGCTGAAAATGAATACCAACAGCTTTTACAAAAAGTTGGGCAACTGCAAAGTAAAATTGTCGATGAATCCCGCGAACAAATTGATAAAGCGAATGTTGAACTTTCAAATTTGATTTCAAATATTTTTCCAAATTATGAAGTTAATTTTGATGCTAAGGTGAGTGAACAAATTGATCTGAAGTTTCTTTCACCAGATGCAGATTTAACTATGGGGCCAAAAGACGGTTATCAAAGTTCTATTGAAAAACAAGGAAGTGGTGCAAGACGTACTCTACTTTGGACAGCTCTTAAATACGTTTCTGAAATAAACCAAAAAGTTAGAGAAGACGGTAAACCAAGCAGACCACATTTGTTACTATTGGATGAACCAGAAATTTGTTTACATCCTAATGCTATACGTGAAGCATGTAATGTATTATACAATTTACCTATGGGAGGAAATTGGCAAGTAATGGTAACAACACATTCGCCTGTTTTTATAGATTTTTCTCGAAATAATACAAGTGTGGTACGTGTTGAAAAGAATAATGATGGAGAAATTAAAGGGACTACTGTCTTTAGGCCAAAAAAGGCCAAGCTGGATATCGACGATATGGTAAACTTAAAACTTCTCAATTTATGTGATCCATACGTTGCGGAGTTCTTTTTTGGTGGTAAGGTTATAATAGTTGAAGGAGATACAGAATATACGGCATTTAACTATATAAAAAACAAAAAGCCAGAGATTTACAAAGATGTTCATATTATACGAGCACGTGGTAAAGCTACAATTGTTTCATTAGTGAAAATTTTAAATCAATTTGGTGCAAGTTATTCAGTTTTACATGATTCTGATCGAGTATTATCAAAAGATGGGACTAAAAAAAGTCCTGCGTGGGGAAACAATCCGAATATTTTAAATTCAGTATCAGAAAGTCCAGAAGGAACTAAAGTGAGATTGCTTGCATCTCTTCCAAATTTTGAAGAAGCATACTTTGGGGAAGAAATTAAACTAAATAAGCCATATAACGCTTTACAAACTATTTCTACTGATGAAAATAAATTTTTAATTATAGAGCAATTACTCAAATCACTAATTGACCATTCTGAACCTATACCAAATAATTGCTCAGAATGGAATTCAATTGAACAATTAGAAGATGATTTATTAGCAGTTTGTCCACATTAAGACAAAATATTAACTTTCATTTGTATTTATAAAAAGGGCAGTCTAGTTTTAGACTGCCCTTTCATTTTTATAGCTAGATTTTACTTGTAATTCGCCAAAGCTTTGATTTTTTTGCTTAATTCAATAAGTCCTGCCTTTTGAAAACTTTCTTCAGATAATTTTTTTAATTCAGATAAAATTTTCTTTGGTAAATTAGCTGATAACTTCGAAAATTTATCTTAATCTCTTTTTCCCTAAAATAAGCTGTCAAAGTTGTCAAAACAGAAATATTACATTTCTGCTCTAAGCTATTGTAACGTATTGAATTTACAGAAGTACTTAAAACAAAAAAGCCTCTACATTGCTGTAAAGGCTTTAAGAAGCTCCCCCTCTTGGGCTCGAACCAAGGACCCTCTGATTAACAGTCAGATGCTCTAACCAACTGAGCTAAGGAGGAAACTGTATATTATAATTTGCGTATAGGAACGTTATTGGTGCTTATTGTTGATGTGATATCTTCGTCTAAGCGGTTGCAAATATAGGGCTAAATTTGATTGTTGCAAACAATTTTTTAATTTTTTTAATTTTTTTTTATCGCCCAATTACTGCCTTGTAAATATCGTTTCCGTTGGCAAATAATAATAGCGTGATAAGTAATACAAAACCAACCATTTGGGCGTTTTCTAAGAATTTGTCACTTGGTTTTTTACCGGAAACTATTTCGTATAATAAAAACATAACATGACCACCGTCGAGTGCCGGAATAGGCAATAAGTTCATTACACCAAGCATAATCGATAATAAAGCAGTGATGGTCCAGAACACTTCCCAGCTCCAGGTATTAGGAAAAATATCAAAAATAGCTTTAAAACCACCCACTTGTTTGTAGGCGCCTGTACTCGGGCTGAAAATCATTTTCAATTGCTTGCCATAACCAATCAATTGGTTTTTTCCTTTTTCAATTCCAACTGGAACAGAGGCCAACAAGCCAAACTCTTCTTTGCTTACTTTATAGTAACCCAACTTCTCAAGAGATTCCATTCCTAAACCTCCCAATTGAACGCCTAGTTTTCCGTCATTGTTTACAACAACTTGAACTTGCGTTTCTTTTTGGTCTCTTAATACTGTTGCCGAAATTGTTTTTCCTTTGTTTTCATCCAGAATAGTTTTGGCTTCATCAAAGTATTTTATTTTTTGTCCGTTTAGGGCAATCATAATATCTTTTGGCTCTAATGCGGTATTTTTTGACTCAGGCGCAATGGCACCAATGGCAAAAGGCATTCTCAATTCTACCAAAGGTCTTTTTTCCACTTTCGATAGGCGATCGATAAAATTACTTGGTATTGTAATGTTTTGTTCGGTTCCGTTTCTTTCGATTAAAACCTGTTTACCCATGACAATTTTTCCATTGATATCATTGTCAAATTTTATGATTTTTTCTCCATCAACAGCGATGATTTTATCCCCTGTTTTAAAACCTGCTTCTTGCATGGCTTGGTTTTCTATCAAAAGTCCGTCCTTCAAATCGGCATTGGCAACATAGATGTCGCCATAGACAAATGCCATCCCAATGTAAATAATGAAAGCCAAAATAAAATTCACGGTAACACCACCCAACATGATAATCAAACGTTGCCAAGCCGGTTTAGAACGAAATTCCCAAGGTTGTGGTGGCAAAGCCATTTGTTCCTTGTCCATGCTTTCGTCAATCATCCCCGAAATTTTGACATATCCACCCAGCGGCAACCATCCGATTCCGTATTCGGTTTCACCAATTTTCTTTTTAAGAAGGGAATATTTAACATCAAAAAACAAATAAAATTTTTCGACTCTGGTTTTGAATAATTTGGCAGGAATAAAATGTCCTAATTCGTGAAGTATAATCAGTAATGATAAGCTCAATAAAAATTGAGAAAGCTTGATAACAATATCCATTTTTTAGTTTTGGTTCTTAATATGATGCACAAAAGTAAGGTTTTATGTTTTAGTTGCAAAGGTTTATAATTTGCCATGATAATAAATGTTTGTTAATAATTTTGGTTTTGGATTGTGTAATGTAACTTTACAAAACGTTTAGATTATATATTTTAAATTCAAAACAGTATGGCATCTTTATTATTCTCTCCGATTCAAATAAAAAGCATTCCCTTTAAAAACAGAATAGCCATTTCTCCGATGTGTCAGTATT
>JALRGT010000139.1 GCA_023259675.1 Flavobacterium sp. | reverse complement strand
ATTAAAAAGTAATGCTGATTCTGATTGATGAAAAGCTGAAATATAACTTTCTGCTTCCTGATAAACTTGATGATTTCCTGAAAGCAATCGAGAACCCGTTGCTCCATTTTGGGTAAATCCTTTATCAATCAAATACTGATGAGTTTCATCAAAAATACTTTTCGACAATGAAAAACCTAAATAATCATTAGAAGCAAAATCAATTATATGATTCGCCAAAGGTAATTGACGTAATGCATTGTTTTGAATTCGAATTTCGAGTTTCTTAGAAAGATTTTCGGGTAATTTCATAAATCAAAAATAAAAAAAAACGCCAAGCAAAGCTTGACGTTTTATATTAATCTAAATTGTCTTAGTCAGCTAAAACAATTACTTTATTGTCTTTCATTTCAATAGTACCTGACTCAATAGCTAAAGTATAGGTTTGGTCAGTTACTCTTGTAAATTTACCCGCAACCTCTTTAGAAAATTTGAAGCTTGGAGCATCAATTTTCACAATACCTTTTCCTAAAATAGAAACGATTGGCGCGTGATTATTCAATATTTGAAAGCTACCATTAACTCCAGGCAAACTTACCGAAGTAACTTCTGCTGAAAATAATTTGGCTTCTGGTGATACTATTTCTAAAATCATATTTTTTGAGTTAGAAGTTAGAAGTTAGAAGTTAGAAGTCTCTGAAAACTACCAACTGAAAACTGCTAACTGATTTTATGCTTCTGCTAACATTTTCTCTCCAGCCTCGAT
>JALRGT010000138.1 GCA_023259675.1 Flavobacterium sp. | reverse complement strand
GAATATCAATTGTTAAATCTTTGATTTCATAGCCCACCGCCGTATATTCAATCGGCAACGGATGACAATCAGGAATGGATAAATGCGTATTTTTTACAGCAAATAAACCTGCAGTTTTAGCCATTTCAAGCACATTGCCTTTGGGAACTAAATTTTTCTGAATAGCTTCTATTGTTTCCGGCAAACTTACTTTTACTGTTGCCATGGCAGTTGCCGAACGTAACGTACTTATTTTATGGGTAATATCAACCATTATTATTTATTTTGTTTCCAAATGAAGTCTTCGTTTTCAAAAATTTCCTTACCAAAGATAGGCACTTCCGTTTTAATCCAGTTTACAATAGTCTCAGTAGCTTCATAAACTTGTGTTCTATGACCAGCAGATACAAAAACAAACAAACAGATTTCACCTGTATTTACAACGCCCAAACTGTGGTAAATATGCATACAAACTAAATCAAATTCGGCGAAAGCCTTCTCTCTGATTGCTGTTAATGCTTCATTGGCCATTTCTTCATAAGCGGTGTACTCAATCGCTTTTACCACATTTTCTTCATGCACATCGGCGCGAACCTGCCCTAAGAAAATATTATGAGCTCCGATGGTATGTTTTCCTTGATGTTTCGCAATGGAATCTGCTATAAATTCAGGAGTGATAGCTCCTTCTATGAAAACTTTTTTACTCATTTTTATATTTTTTGAAGACTCATTAAAACATATAAGTCATATAAGTTTTTTTCCTGATAATACTTTA
>JALRGT010000137.1 GCA_023259675.1 Flavobacterium sp. | reverse complement strand
ATCCAAAATACAGACCCACCCGGTTTAAAAGTTCCGTTTTATTTCTTGCAAACCCCACCGTATTCTGGTGTATAACCCCCACCCTCACCTTTTCTAACCATAATCCACAACCCTTAGATTGCGTTAAAAGCAGGAGATTAAGTTTCTGAGATATTTGTTTTGGGTGCTTTTTGTGGGCGTGTATAAACGATATGCCGTATGTACGACTATTGATACCGGAGAATTGATGATAATGCCTTAAATGGCCTTATTTGATTTCACAGTGTTTTCGGGGGGTGAAAAAAAAATTGTGCAATTTCTTCACATTTTATTTGTGCAGTTCAACATAATGGCGTAGATTTGCCTTGTGAATATGAAACAAGTGGTTAGATATGCGACCAAAGAAGTACGGAGAAGAGACGAAGTTGGTCCCGTTTAGGATTCCGCTTTCTAAGATTGATGATGTAAAGAAGTTGGTTTCGGATTATCTCGCTGGGTGTGATGTTAATGTTGAGAAGGTTTTGGAGGTAAAAGAACAACCGGAAGAGGTGGTTAAGCCAAAGTGGATGCAGGATGCTGAGGAAAGGAATAAAAAGAGTAAAACTTAATAACTAATAAATATGATCACAATTAACGGTGTAGTAATATCAGGAGGAAAAAGCATTACGATTTCTGGAAACAAGATTTTGGTTGACGGGAAAGATGTTACTCCGGATTCGAAACAAATAACTATTGATGTAAAAGGAAATGTAGAGAAGCTTCAGGTTGATTGTTG
>JALRGT010000136.1 GCA_023259675.1 Flavobacterium sp. | reverse complement strand
TTTGAGTTAGGTAGAACTGGTGCAGTTTCAACATTAATGATTTTAGCAATATTTGTTTTATTAGTTTTAACTATTCTTTTTGTTGTATTTATGGAGAGAGCTTTACGTAAAATATTAATCAATTATCCCAAAAGACAAATGGGTAATAAAATGTATGGTGGAGAGTCATCACACTTACCATTAAAAATTAATCAAGCAGGTGTGATACCTGCAATTTTTGCTTCAGCACTTTTATTATTGCCAGTAACTTTTTCTAATTTTAGTTTTTCAGATAATGAAACATTTTTAAATTTGAGTTCATATTTTACTCAAGGACAGCCACTTTATATGTTGCTTTATGCATCTGGGATAATCTTTTTTACTTTTTTCTATGTTTCAATAACATTTAATCCGACTGAAACTGCTGACAATTTAAGAAAATATGGTGGCTTTGTGCCAGGTATTAGACCAGGTGAAAGCACAGCTATATATATTCAAAATATTTCAACAAAACTTACAACAATAGGTGCATTATATTTAACGTTAGTTTGTTTAATGCCAGAGTTTTTGATTGCTAATTATCCAATACCATTTTATTTAGGAGGAGCTTCAATCTTAATTGTTGTTGTAGTTGCAATTGATACTGTTACTCAAATACAAACTAGACTTATGAGCGCTCAATATGAGCAGCTAATTAAGAAAACAAAATTCGGAAGATAATTTCTAAGTGAATATAATTCTTTTTGGACCACCTGGTGCTGGTAAAGGTACTCAGGCTCAAC
>JALRGT010000135.1 GCA_023259675.1 Flavobacterium sp. | reverse complement strand
CATAAAATCCCATCAATAAGACAAAAATCGAAATTATGGTAGCGCCAATGAAATAAGGTCTTAAAAATCGTGTAAACGAAATCCCTGAACTTAAAATTGCAATAATTTCGGTATTATTAGCCAATTTTGAAGTAAACCAAATTATCGATAAGAAAAGAAATATCGGAAATAAGGCATTTGCAAAATAAATGGTAAAATGATAATAATAAATAACAATGGCTAGAAATGGAACTTTATTCTCGATCATAAAGTTTATTTTCTCCGAGACATCAATGATAATTCCAATAGGAATAAACATCAACAACATAGCCGCAAACGTGGCTAAATATCTTTTTAAGATGTACTTATCTAGTATTGTTAACATATTTTCAAGTTAGAGGTTAGAGGTTAGAAGTTAGAAGTTAGAAAACCTCCAGCTCCAAGCTTCCAGCTTTGTTTTACAACCGTTGACTCATATTTTTCACCATCATTTCTTTCCATGGTCTAAAATCACCAGCTAAGATATGTTTTCTTGCCTCGCGAACTAGCCACATATAAAAACCTAAATTGTGAATGGTGGCAATTTGCTTTCCTAAAAATTCATTTGCAGCAAAAAGATGACGCAAATAAGCCTTAGTATATTCTGTATCTACAAATGTAATTCCCATTTCATCAATTGGCGAAAAATCATTTTCCCATTTTTTATTTTTGATATTAATGGTACCATTAGCCGTAAACAACATTCCGTTACGGGCATTACGTGTAGGCATTACACAATCAAACAT
>JALRGT010000134.1 GCA_023259675.1 Flavobacterium sp. | reverse complement strand
AGCATCTATAGCATTAATACTTACTGAAATACTTGTTTTTTGGTATTTTTGAAGGTCACGATTGAAGTGAATTGGAATATTTACAATAATGTCGGTTTTTCCTTTTTGAATTTCTTGGATAGCTTCTTTTTCAGAAAAATAGGGTTCTGTAACTTTAAAATAGGTTGAGGATTTAAAAGCATTTATTAAATCTCTTGATTCCCGACTTTGGTCATTGTCAACAAAGGTTATTGCAATATTTTTAACATCGAATGTAGCTGCATTTGACAAAATTAATAATTGCAAAATGGGTAATATAAATATAAGTTGAAGCATGCTTTTATCTCTAAAAATTTGCTTGAATTCTTTTTGTATGATGAATAATATTGTTTTCATAATTTATTTTTATATCCCAGTGATTGTTTTTAAACCTTTACAGTAATACTATTCTTATTCTAGTCTAATTTTATATTTTTTGATGCTCAATGTTATAAAAAACACAGTCATCCCTATTAATATAAGGGTTTCTTTCCATATATATTGAATTCCGACACCTTTGAGCATAATGGCTTTTACAATAATAATGAACCATTTTGCAGGTATGATGTTACTGATTACTTGCATGGGTAAAGGCATACTATTTATAGGAAATATAAATCCTGATAGAATAATTACTGGTAGCATCAAACCCATTAATGATAACATCATTGCGGTTTGTTGAGAATTAGAAACGGTAGAAATTAATATCCCCAATGAAAGAGCAGAAATGATAAATAATATACTTTC
>JALRGT010000133.1 GCA_023259675.1 Flavobacterium sp. | reverse complement strand
CAATCAACTCAATCTGATAAGCTGGCCGATACTGTAGATTATGTACATTTAAATCGAATAGTAGTAGAGGAAATGGCTATACGATCGGAATTATTAGAACATGTAGCTAAAAGAATCAATAAAAGAATACTTGACGAATTACCAATGGTTCAAAAAACTAAAGTTGCCGTATCTAAATTAAACCCTCCAATAGGTGGTGATGTTGAATCAGTTACCTTAATTTTAGAAGAAAGCAGAAATTAGGATTTGTGACTTCATATTTTAAAACTTGACTTCAAACCGTTTTATTTAGAATTCGACATTTGGATTTTTGATTTTTTATTTTACCTTTGCAGTCCATAAAAACAATGGCGTCGTGGCCGAGCGGCTAGGCTGGGCTCTGCAAAAGCTCCTACTCCGGTTCGAATCCGGACGATGCCTCAGAAAGAGATACAGAAATGTGTCTCTTTTTTTTATATCTAATTTTTAAGAAAAATTAAGTAAAGCATAGGTTCGAATCCGGACGATTACTCTAGAATCTATAAAGAAATTAAAAGTATTTTTTTATGTCAATTATTTAGTCATTGCGAGGAACGAAGGAATCACATTTAGTTTGATTAAATTTAGTGAGATTGCCAAGCTACGATCGCAATGCAAAACACAAAAAAAACCGCTCAAAATAAGCGGTTTAAATATCATTTTTGTTATTGTTTTTCAATCCTTTCAAAAGCTTGTTTCACCATTTCTTTTTCTTTTGGAAACCAACCTTGAACAATTAAAACTAATCCAAAAAC
>JALRGT010000132.1 GCA_023259675.1 Flavobacterium sp. | reverse complement strand
AATTCAAAATGAATTTTTTTCATAATAGGTAAAAGTGGGGTTTCTTACAAAGATAAAATCTATGGTAAAATAAGTTCAGGATTTGTCATTTTATTTTTGTTAATTGAAAGAGTAGTTAAACATGTCCTTTTACAATTGCCGCTAATGGTTTCGGAATGTTTAGTCGTGAACAACTTAGTGTAAGTACTAAATCACTATACAAAAAAAGCTTCTCGAAAGTGAAGCTTTTTTTTGTATAATGAGCTGAGAAAACCCGACAGGTTTTAGAAACCTGTCAGGTTTTGTATTTCCTCAATCTTGTCTTTGCGAGTCCCGATACTTCGGGACTAAGCAATCTCATCCACCTTTCATTAAATAGTTTTTTTTTACTCATTGTTGTGGGCACGGATTACAAATCCGCGCTATCGGGTTTTAGTGAGATGCTTTCTAATTGATTTTTGTAGGTTATTTAATTCGTTGAAAAAAGAATCTCTAATTTCTATAATTTTTTTGTGGTGTGAATCAGTTATTTTAACTCTTTCACTGAGTAAATTTTCATACTCTTGTACATTATATTCAGATTTATTTTTACAGTTTTCTATTTCAAAATTATTACGTTCAATTTCAATTAATGAAATTTTAATACTATGTTCTATTTCTATTAAAAATTGTAATAAAGTACTCGTAAGATGAAATAATTCAGCATCATCTATGAAAACTTTTAATATAGTATTTGCAATTCTAACTTGATTAAATGCTGAATTAATTTCTATACGATACTTATAAAGCTCAATATTTTCATAATC
>JALRGT010000131.1 GCA_023259675.1 Flavobacterium sp. | reverse complement strand
ATTCCTGCAGACTTCATTATTTCTATCTTATCGTTTGCTCCACCTTTGCCACCAGATATAATTGCTCCAGCATGACCCATTCTTCTTCCTGGAGGTGCGGTTAAACCAGCAATAAAACCTACCATAGGTTTTTTGATTTTTGATTTTTTTACAAATTCAGCTGCTTCTTCTTCAGCTGAGCCACCAATTTCCCCTATCATAACGATAGATTTTGTATCTTCGTCTTTTAAGAATAAGTCTAAACAATCTATAAAATTTGTTCCATTAATCGGATCGCCTCCTATGCCAATACAAGTAGATTGACCCATCCCTAATACAGATGTTTGTGCTACTGCTTCGTAAGTTAAAGTTCCTGATCTTGAAACAATGCCAACAGACCCTTTTTTGTGAATGTTGCCTGGCATTATTCCAATTTTACATTCATCGGGTGTAATAATCCCAGGACAGTTTGGTCCGATTAATCTGCTTTTGCTTTTAGCTAAGACTTGTTTAACTTTTATCATATCAATGACTGGAATGCCCTCAGTTATGCAAACAATTAATTCAATCTTAGCATCAATTGCTTCAATGATTGCTGCAGCTGCAAATTTTGGAGGAACATATATCATCGTAGCGTCTGCACCTGTATGTTTTTTTGCATCTTCCACAGTATCAAATACAGGTAATCCTAAATGTTTCTGCCCGCCTTTTTTAGGAGTAACACCTCCAACTAACTGGGTTCCATATTTTAAAGCTTGCTCAGAATGAAAAGTACCATGCGTGCCAGTAAACCCTTGGCAAATTACT
>JALRGT010000130.1 GCA_023259675.1 Flavobacterium sp. | reverse complement strand
ACTTGGCAGTGGATACCCATTCACTTCGATAAAGTCATTTGAGGTAACTTTAGTACCGCATTCTGTTAAAATTTTATTATTTAGTTTTACTTTACCTTCAAATATCCATCTCTCTGCTTCTCTTCTAGAACATAATCCAGACCTAGCTATTACTTTTGCTATTCTTTCTGCCCCTGAAGTGATTACTTCTGAATTAATATTTGAGTTATTATTTTTCTTCAAAGAATTTTCCATATTGTTGTAATATAGGCTTTACTAAATTATTAGCAATATTTCTTATGAATAGGGATAAAAGTATTGGGCGTTCAGATTGATTACATGAAGTTAGCCATAGCTGAGGCTATTAAAGCAAAAAATAAAAATGAAGTGCCTGTTGGAGCTGTTGTTGTAAATAGTGATGGTCAAGTAATCGCTAAAGCACATAATTTAGTTGAGACAAAAAATAATCCACTTTGTCATGCAGAAAAGTTAGTTATAGAAAAAGCTTTAAAAGTTACTGGTAAAAAATTTTTAATAGGATGTGATATTTGGGTTACCTTAGAGCCGTGTTCAATGTGTGCGAGCATAATTAAACAAGCTAGAATAAGCCGTTTATATTATAGTGCTGAGGACAAAAAAGGTGGAGCAATTCAGAATGGTCCAATGATTTTTTCAAATAATGACAAAATAGAAATATACTCAGGTTTTTATGCTAAAAAGTCAGAAAACATTCTTAAAAATTTTTTTCAGAAACTTAGGTAAACTTTAACTTTCCAATATCTTTTCTGTAAAAACCATCATTCCAATTT
>JALRGT010000012.1 GCA_023259675.1 Flavobacterium sp. | reverse complement strand
GATAAAATTGTAGAAATACAATATGAAGAAGTTGGAAGTATTTCGACCATCAGTAAAACTTGGCTGTGGAGTTGGGCAAATCCAAATATAGAACCAACAGTTAAAACTGAAATTGTAATCGTAAGAGATTATGGAAAGAAAAATGATTTAGAATCTTTGACAAAAAGTAAATGGTTTGCGGACGAATATGATGCTTGGGAAATGACTGCAATTTCAGCTTATTTAATGAAAGCAAAAGGTGCTTATAGATTTCCATTAGAAAATACATTTTCATTTGTAATATATAAGGAAATAATAAAACCATAAAAAAACACTGCTATTAACATCTATTTGCAAAGATATTAGCCCCTCGCTACCACGAATCCTTTCGTGTGGTATATTATACTAGTACAACATCTTTTCTTAGTTTATACAAACATAGGATGACAAGTTTGTGATTAAATAGTAATTAATAACATAACCCCGCTCTCCGAAGTGTTCCTTAAAAAATAAACGTACTTAAAAATTCGTGTGTGCTGTGCGATCCCGAAAGCTTTCGGGACCCGACTTCGTCCCCATTCCAATTGACAACTAATACTCTGCTTTTTATATAACTATATTCTTATATTTGTTTTTAATCAAACAGCGGTTTTTTCACAGTCTGCCGTTAGCGCCAAATACAAAAAATTAAAAAAAAATGAAAGATTCCAATATTTTAGACCTACCTAAACTTCATTTTGAAATTGAAGCAAAATCGAAAGAAATCGGTTTTACTATGCCTTCAGATCTGTTGATTGGGGCATTATTGAAGACACTTATTACTTCCAAACCAAAATCGAGAATATTAGAACTTGGAACTGGAATTGGGCTGTCACTTTCTTGGATGATTGAAGGAATGGATGCTGATTCTAAATTAGTCACTATTGACAATGACCCAAAACTAACTGATATAGCTAAAAGCTATTTTGGGACTGATGAAAGAGTTGATATTATTTGTGCAGACGGAAGCGAATGGATTAAAAACTACAATAGTGAAAAATTTGATTTAGTCTTTGCAGATGCTTGGCCGGGAAAATATAGTGAAATAGACGAAATTATGGAATTGGTAAAAGTCGGAGGTTTTTATATTATTGATGATATGTTGTCACAACCAAATTGGCCTGAGGGACATCAAGAAAATGTCAATAAATTAATCGAATATTTAGAAAATAGAAAAGATTTCAACCTAACAAAGATGAATTGGTCAACAGGAATAATACTTGCGACAAAAAAGTACTAGGTACAACCAACAACTGCGAACTGGTTGACTTTATCACTTTATCAGTTTGTTTATTAGTCTAAAATTAAGAATAATTTATTATGTAAATCTAAAGGCTCTCCAAAGTGTTTCTTAAAAAATAAATGCACTTAAAAATTCGTGTGTGCTGTACATTCTACTAATACTACTTTCGTTTTCGAGAAGACTTTGGAGAGTTGGATTCATCAATATCGAAACCATTTCTTGAAACCGACTTGGCTCTTACAACAATTTTTACACAATCCTAAAATACATTACAACATGAAACATATAATAGCAACTGCCTTTGTCCTTTTTTTGACAGTTGGTTTTAAAGGATTTGCACAACGAGCTGCTGTAACGGCTGCTCCAAAAGTAAAACTAGCAGACCAAGAAAAAACACTAAACTCACAATGGCAGGGCAAGCGGGTAGCTTTTCTGGGAGACTCAATGACAGACAAACGCCGTATTGGAACTACTTGTGTTTATTGGGAGTATTTAAATGAATTGCTGGGTATAGAACCTTTTGTATATGGTATCAGTGGAAATCAATGGAATCACATTTACAAACAGGCTTTGAAATTACAAGAAGAAAAAGGAACTAACGTTGATGCCATACTGATTTTTGCAGGTACTAATGACTATATGCATGGTACTCCGTTGGGTGAGTTTTTCAGTGAAATCACAAAGCAAACCAACTTTAACGGAAAAGAAGTCACACGTAAATACCGCATTCCAAACCTGAATGATTCGACTTTTTGCGGACGAATTAATAAAGCGATGTCCTACCTGAAGAATAATTTCCCACAACAACAAATTATTATTATGACACCGATTCACAGGGGTTATGCTAAGTTCAACGATAAGAATGTTCAACCTGACGAAAATTATAGTAACGGGCAGGGATTGTATATCGATGCCTATGTGGATGCTTTGAAACAAGCGGCTTCGTATTGGGCGGTTCCGTTGATTGACCTCTATTCAATAAGTGGTCTGTTTCCAATGGCCGATGCGCATTTACAATACTTTCATGACAAAGAAATGGATAGACTACATCCGAATGCCTTGGGTGATTACCGCTTGGCAAAAACGATTCAATACCAATTATTGGCATTGCCATCGGTTTTTGTTGTTGAATAAATTTTATGCTTTTTATTAAATTCAAAGTAAAGGAAACTCCCTTCATCTCCTTACCTTTATAAAAATAATCCTTTAATAAAACAGACCACGCTTAAGCTGTTCGTGAAAAAAGAGGATACAAACGCCATCATTCTTACTAAAAGAGGACTAAAAATGACAGAAAAACCAATACTTATAACTTCTCAAGAGATGCAGAAAGTACTGCACCGGCTTTTTCTAAAATATAACTTTACTGAAGAAAAAGCCCAATCGATGGCCGATACATTTACAGAAAATTCGTTGGCTGGTGTTAATTCTCATGGGATTAATCGAGTGCCTCTTTTTATCAAGTATGTCAAAGAAGGAGTAATACAAGTGGATGCAGAGGCTGAAAAAGCAGAAACTTTTGGGAGTATCGAAAGATGGGATGGTAATCTTGGCCCCGGAATAATCAATGCTAAAAAGTGTACAAACCGAGCCATTGAACTAGCCAAACTCCACGGAATGGGTCTAGTAGCCTTGCGAAATACAAATCACTGGATGAGAGGAGGCTTTTATGGATGGCAAGCCGCAGATGCCGGTTGCATTTCTATCCTTTTCACAAATACACTTCCCAACATGCCTGCCTGGGGAGGAAAAGATAGCCGAATAGGGAATAATCCCTTTATCGTTTCTATCCCACGAAAAAATGGACATGTAGTATTGGACATGGCAATTTCACAATTCTCTTTCGGAAAAATAAAGGAGTATAAACTAAAAAACCAGAAGCTACCCTACCCTGGTGGTTGGGACGAAAACGACGAACTCTCCGACGATCCAGAAAAAATATTATCAAAAGAACGTGGATTACCCATCGGCTATTGGAAAGGCTCGGCACTTTCAATCATCCTGGATATGCTAGCCACATTACTATCCGCCGGAGATTCTACGTATAAAATTGGATTGAAAGAGTACGAAACAGGTATTTCTCAGGTATTTCTTTGTATTTATCCAGAAATATTTAATGATAAAAATATCCAAGAAAAACTCCTTAACGAAATTATCGATTTTACCCATGATGTAGAACCTATGCAGCCCGGAAATAAAACGTATTATCCTGGAGAAAGAACCTTACTTACAAGAGCAAAAAACTTGAAAGAGGGTATTCCGGTAAATGAAGCAATTTGGAATACAGTACTGGAATTGGCGGCCAGTTAAATCCTTATATAAACGATGCAACAAAGTCTCCTGACTCATTCTTTTTATCACAAAAAAACAAATGATTTAGATTATGCTTTCAATCAAACCAAAACCGATATTCAATTTTAGACTTTCGTATACCAATTTGCTGAGTAAAGCTTTTTGGTGCTTTCTAATTGCATTGTGCGCTTCAAGTTGTATCGTAATTCCAGTTCCGACAAAACCCAAAATTATAGAAGGGAAAAATATCACCGATGCCAACTTGGAATTCCTTCAATCAGAAAACGTCTCTAAACAGGACATTTTGGAGAATCTAGGACCAGCTACTTTATGGCTGGAAGACCAACGCACCTTGGTTTACGGACTACGCCGAATAAAGAAAACAGGGACAATGGTAATCGCAGGAGGCTATTACTCGGGAAATATGATGACCGTTAAAAGTGAAACCAAAGAAGCGCTATTTTTCGTTTTAGATCAAAATGATACGATGAAACATTGGGGACGTTCATCGGTTGGCAAAGATAAAACTTGGTTGTCTGGAGCATCCGAGTGGGCAGAATCCAAAGGAATAGAACTACCGAAACCCAGTAGCACTTTTGTCGAAATATCCACCACTCCTGAACAGAGTTACATTTATTTTTACCGCCCAAGGGATTATCAGTACCACATCGCGTCGTCTAAACCTGCCAAAAAGCTACCGGCTGGTATCGCTAGATTTGTAAACATCTCTTTATCCAATCAATTAGTTGGTCAGTTACGTTGGCAGACGTATATCAAGATTCGGATAGCACCCGGCTCCTACACTTTTATTGTAGATCCTGACACGGACTATATCGTAAATCCGAATCTTTATCGCAGTGCAAGTATTTCAATAAATCCTGAGCCTGGGAGTATGACATTTGTAGAAGTGGGTGTTGAAGCTGGTCACGGCATTATTGAACCAAAGCTTTCTCAACGTACCCACACCGAAGCATTTGAGGTCATTAAAGAACTGAAAGAGTCTTGGTAATTCGTTTTGATAATTTCGTTTAAAAATTTGGAGAAGCCTAAATACATTCGAAAACAGCAAACACTAACTAATTTAAAATTGGATTTTTTAGAAATAGTCTTAACCCTTTGTGTGAAATTACTAAAAACGTCAGTTCGAGTGTTTTTTGTGTAGTAAAACGCAACAAAAAATGTATCGAGAACAGTTTTTAAAAATTTCACCCAAAGGGTTAGTTTTAATATTCCTTTATCTTTTAATCACTAATTTTTTCAATCTAGATGAGCTTAATTTTTAATCTAAATTACTTATATTTAATCCATTCCTATAAATCACATTGAGATATTTTTAGATGTACCAATGATACAAACCGGGGAATAATTTGTGTCCAAAAAAACCATTACCAATAAAAATCTAATGGAAATAGACGTATTAAATCATTATGTTTGGTGCTACCTTAAATCAGTTGAACAACAGCTGAACGCTTATATGGAAGACAATGAGGCCGAACGTCTGCATCATATTAGACTGGATATTAAAAAAATAAAAGCAATATATTCCTTTGCCGAAGCGATTTACAACGAAAGTTTTTATACGAATGAATTAAATCCCATATTCAATAAAGCAGGAAAAATGCGGGAGATCCAAATTAACATCAAATTGCTCCATACATTTCCACAATTTCCAAAAAAACTCATAGCTCGTTTAAAAAAGAAAGAAAACAGTAAAGTGAAAAAGTTTATAAAAAACATTCCTCTTTACATTAAATATGTAAAGTATTTTAGAGAAGAGGTTACTTTACCTAAAATACTTCCCGACAAAAAAACGATCAAAAAATATTTTAAAAAAGAGCGTCAAAAAGCAAATAACGAATTAAAGAACAAAGACCGAGAAGGAATGCATCAGTTTAGGATAAAAATAAAAAAAATGATGTATGTCTATAATATCCTGCCCGAAGAATTACAAAAAAAGATCGAACTGGATTTTGCCGCCTTTAACAAGCAACAAAAAAAAATTGGCAAGTGGCACGATACCTTTTCGGCCATTCAATTTATTTCTAATCTACCTTTCTCTCCAAAAACCGAGGAATATATTTCAATACTAAATGAAAAAGAAAAAAGACAATTCAATGCTTTGTAATACTCCATACGGATTGTCCTAAAAACACTAGGATTACTTCATTTAAATCAATAACTATTCGGAAAAATGCGAAATCTCGGTATTACAAACCATTTAGTGCTTCATTTTTTTCAACCATTCAGACTGCGATAAACCAATGTATTTTTTTTCGCTGCCAAAAGGATCTTTACCCCCTTTTAGATAGGTTTGAATGACATTCATCGGGATGGTGTCTTTTATTTTTGTCGCCACTTTATAAGTATGGTTTCCATGAAAATCATGGCATTGAATACAACTGAACCACTGTTTTTTGGCAATCAGTTCCTCATGGGAAACATCAACGGGATCCTCTTCGACTTTCAAATCTTTATGGCAATTCATACAATAATTCATTTCAACAGATGCAATGGTAACTCGTTCACCTTTATGCTCTGTATGGCAAGTAATACAGGTGGTCGCGTCTATGTGTTGGATTGCTTCCTTAAACTTTGGTTCCGAAAACCGATATGTAGGATGGCGGTCATTGGGTCTATCATGGCAGGCTAAGCAGGTATTGGCATCCACATCTTTAGAACCAAAATCAACGCCCTTTTTTCTCATCCCAATTAGATGTTCAAAATTAGATTGTAATTGTTGGGATAAATTCCCCTTGGCATCCGCATGGCAGGCCACACAAGAAAAATCGGCATGACCTGAATTCATTGGCCCCAGAGAAATATATTCTTCTGAAGAATCAAGCGTAAGAAAAAAGAAAAGAAAAGCTCCCAGAGACAAACCGATAATTCCTCCTATAAATTGTCTTTTTCTTAATGGGCTAACTTTCAGCATACTTAGATTTTTATATTTGAATAGTTACTTGTTCACTTTTTGGATAACTGATACAGGTTAGTATTTTACCATTATCCACTTCAGGTTTTTCCAAAAAATGGCCTTCTGTCATTTCGATAGTACCAGAAACACAAACTCCTTTACAGGTGGAGCACATACCAGACCTACAAGAATATGGCAAGGCAATATTATTTGACATGGCCACACTTAGAATTGATTTATTTCCCGGCACTTTTATTTTATGGGTTTGCCCTTTAAAGATAATTTCCACATCGCTTACACGATCTTTTCCGTACACTTTTACCTCCGGACTTTTAAAAACCTCCACTAAAATATCTTTCCTTTCGACTTTATTTAAGCTTAAAATTTCTTTGGTCTTTTCCATATAACCAAAAGGGCCACAAATCATATAAATGTTATTTTCGAATAAAAGATTGTGTTTGTTAAATATCTTGATGTAAAGCACATTACTGGCTAAACCAGAATGATAATTTTCTTTTGTTTCATTATTTTCGGATAAGATATGCTCCACTTTGAAAGTGTTTGGATATTCATCAAACAAGGCATTAATTTCCTCATGAAAAATAATGGATTCTTTGTTTTTATTGGCATAAACAAGGAGTACTTTAGACATGGGTTCATTGGTCAACACCGATTTAATTATTGATAAAACAGGTGTTATTCCGCTTCCTCCCGCAAAAAGCACATATTGTTTTTGGTCCTTTTTATTGGGTTCAACAAAAAAACTGCCTTGGGGTTTCTCAATTTCAAATTGGTCTCCAATTTTTACCCCATTGCATAAATATTTAGAAACTAATCCGTTTTCTACTTCTTTAACGGTAATCTTTAAATCCTTATCGGTGTACGGATTGCTGCTAAAAGAATACAATCGCTTTTCTATTTTACCATTGACTGGAACGTATAAGGTTAAAAACTGTCCCGGTTTGTATTTCAATTTATTGAAAAAATTGCCGTTTTTAAAATAGATACTTACCGCTTCTTTTGTTTCTCTTTTTATATCCTTTACTACTAACTTCATTTATTTCTTTTTAATAATATTTGGCAACTCGTGTTTTAAAATAATCTCAACACATTATTTGTAGTAAAAAACAACCGCAACATGAAAAACCAAAAGTATTGTCACAATAAAGGAAAATGCCACGTGAACGATCATCCAGCCTTTGAACAAAGTTTCATTAGTGGACTTAATTACATCCAGATTAAAATACCCAATTAAAGTATTAATCAGAAAAACATAAGCGAGTAAAGTCAAATAGCCATACCCCAATTCCATACTATGAATGTAAAAAAACAACGGACTTATGGCTCCAATCCACTTATGAAGATTTGTGACTTTAAAAGAATATTTCTTAAACTTTTTAATCACTCTACTAAAGGTTAACAACCATTGAAATAGAATAAATAATCCTAATCCAAAGCCTGACCACCTTTTGAACATTTCCTGTTGTTGCAGGTCAAACAGCCATTCCCATCTTAAATTCAGTACATACTGAAATAAGAATAGAGATAGTAGCAACAGACCAATAGTGGTTGACTTGGTATTTCTCACTTTTAATTATAATTTTAACGATACAAAATAGATGTTTAATGCTTATTTGGCCAGAACCAATTTCTTCATGGTATGGTACGCCGTCAGTTTTTTAACACTGTCTAAAAACACTTCTGGAGTTGGCAAATATTTTCCTTGTGAAGGCCATTTTGTTCCTATTTCCGGTTTTTCACTTTCTTTAAACGTAGATACCTCTGCCAAATATTCTTTATAAGTATCAATAGTCCCTTTAGAATACGCATTCAACACTGCAATAGCTCCTTTATAACTCAAAGAATCAGAAGGGTACTGCCAAGTGGTCGACCCCATAACATCGCCTAATTTCCAGTCACTTTTAGTCGTTTGTTTGTGATTATTATGACAAGTCACACAAGCATCGGCACTGGCTAAATCTGCAAACATGGCGGTATGTAAATTTTGTTCTTTATCATAAAAGAATTGAGGTTTTTGATCTTTTTTAATCAATTCAAATAATTCAGCCTGTGTCCCTTTCAACTTGTTGGCTTTATTAACCGGAAAATCAGAACCTAAATACAATCCTAATGGAACCTCCCCTTTTTTAATACTGGTGGCAATCCCTCTCAGAAAAAGTGCTGGTAAAGGACCTGCTTCCACTTCATTTTTTCTCCAGTCTTCGTCAAACTTCATTCCTTGTTTTTTCCCTGCTCCAACAATCGCTTTCGTGTATAAAGTTCTGGTTACATCATTCTCGTTGGCAACCATTTCTAAAACTTGATTAACCGAGAAAACATTTTCGGAATCTGCAGCGGAATCTTTTTCTTCTGACACACCACCACAGGCATTGATAATCGTAATCATGAATGTAAAAACCACTAATTTTAAAACTATGTTTTGAAATCTATTTTTCATAATAAGTATATTTTAAATGAATTATATTAATAAGATGCATCAATCATTACGCTTGACATGGTACCATAAACATTGGTCCAAGCCTCTTTAACTTCGGGCGTAAAATCATCCCCTAAACCAACTGCTAACGTTCCTAACAAGGCTTCCCCTACCGTTTGATAATGAAAAGGCTCTACTTTGTATTCTACGTGACGTTTTCCTAAATTCTGTAGCACAGGAATTAACATCTCCAAATTACTCAAACCAGCTACCGCACTGGACAACATCACCATCAACTTATTTCCTTGGATAACCATATCTTCATCATTTGACGGGAAAAGCGGTTTGAGCGCCGGATCCAGTTCAAATAATTTAGTATAAAATATTTTAGCCGCTGTTGATGCAATTGGTTTTACTTTTTCAAAAGATTCTTGTACTAATGTGATTGTTTTTGGTTCCATAATTTGATTTATTTAAGAGTTTAACGTCGTTACGTATATTTACCTAAGTACCATACGTTGTTTTTTCAAAATTATGAGAACTATATCTTTTAAACCTTGCCAATGATTCGCTTTAAGTCATTTTTTACACCCGAATTTTGTCAACTATTGACAGCCTAAAATATGTTTTATTACATAAAAAAAGCTGCTAAAATTAGTAAATTACTTAAATTACGGACTTCATTAATTCTTGTCCTTAAATTACAATAGCAATAAAATCGGGTAATATTCTTATTTTTCATTTATCATACGACATAAAAAAAAATCACAATAAGAAACCCCTCTTTTGGTTTATAGTATTGAGAAACAGGCTTGAAGGATGTTGATTTTTACACGTATTTTACTCAGTATCAAAAGTTAGTTTATCCGCATAGAAAATAAGTACAAGTACGTATCAAAAAGACTACTATTTAATTAAAATCAAATTGATTGAAAAAACAAGGTATAAAAGCAATAAATCAATTAAGAACTCCAATAATTAAACCCATTTAAGAAGAATGGGATGTTCAAAAAAGAAATAATAGTGACCGGAACAATAAAAGTTAATTAGAAATAATCAAGAGCGACAAAATTTAAGCGACAGTATTTGTATAGAATTTAAAAGAATCAAACAGATAAAAAAAACACGCTCCTAAATAATCATATCTAATTTAAAATCATTAACTTAGTACAACTATCTTTTAAACTTATGCGTTATGATAACAGTAAAAAACTTAAACAAATGGGCTAATGCTCATACGTATTTGACTTTAGATTTTGTCCGAATTGCATTAGGTGTTTTTTTATTCTTTAAAGGTGTTAACTTTATTACCAATATCCAGTATTTGGTTGACTTAATATCACCGATAGACCAAATTGGTGGTGGTATGTTCCTTATTCATTATATTGCTCCGGCACACATGGTTGGAGGTATAATGATTGCTTTTGGTTTACTTACCAGATGGGCCATTATAGCTCAACTACCGATATTAATGGGTGCTATTTTAGTGAATTTTATGGGCGAAATGCATTCTCAAAATTTATTGTTGGCAATCGTGATTCTTTTGTTTTGTATCTTTTTCTTATTTTATGGCAGCGGTAAACATTCCGCCGATTATTATTTCAAAATGAACAAATAAGAACCATGAAAAAAAGAGGCTGTCTCACTCGAAGCAGCCTCTTTTTATTTGCATTTTCTTAAACAAATCCCTTACGAAATGCTCTTTAAGATTTCTTTCCTTTTAATTTTTCCATTTTCGGTTAAACTAAATTGAGGAACATTAAAAATCTGTTTTGGTTTTTCATATTTATCCAATTTATCAAAAACTGAATCATCTAAAGCATTCTTTTTCTCTCCTTCAATTACCAAAACTAATTTTTCTCCCAATGTAGCGTCTGGAATTCCTCCCACAAAAAAAGGAGACTGTATTTTACCGGCTAACTTGTCTTCTATCTGTTCCGGAATCAATTTAATTCCACCACTATTAACCACATTGTCAACACGCCCTAAAAAAACAAATTGTCGATGATTTAGAATTTCGACCAAATCATTGGTGACAATTGGATTTTCTACAATATTTGGAGCATGAATCACCAGACAATTTCTATCGTCTTTCTCAATCTCTACATGAGGCAAAACCGTGAATGCTTTTTCCCCAATCTTTTTGGCTGCAACATGTGTTAATGTTTCAGTCATTCCGTAGGTTTCATATACTTCAGTAGGAACTTTAGACAGACTTTTCTCGAGAGCCGGACTCATTTTTGCTCCGCCAACAATCATTTTTTTTACATTTTTCAATTCTTTTAATGAATTTTGAACCTGCAACGGAACCATGGCAACAAAATCATATTTAGTCTCATTTCTGGCTAAAGGGGAAGAACTTGGAGCAACAAAATCGATGTCCAATCCCAAAATAAAACTTCGCACCAACATCATTTTCCCTGCAATATATTGGGTTGGTAAGCAATACAGCGCTTTGTCACCCGGTTGTAATCCAAAAAAATCTCCTGTCGCCAAAGCCGAATTTACCATCGATTGCTTGTTGACACGAATCTGTTTAGGCGTTCCGGTTGTACCTGAAGTTTGCAAATCGATAAACGGTTTCTCATCAAACCAATCCAACAAGAAGTCTCCAATCGATTTTTCAAACGCTTCACCTTCCTTAATCAAATAATAAGCAACTGTACATAATTCCTTCTTATTGAGATGAATTCCATTCAATTTAAAATAATTGTGGACATTTTTATAGGTTATTTTTCTCATTACTGGATTTTTTATTATAATTATTCAGATTTAAAAATTTCAATTTTACCTGTAAGTTTTTCAATCCAATTAGTCCAATTGTATTTCTTACTAAAAATATATAACAGAATAGGGTAAATTACAATTACGGGAAAGATCACGTCGACACCAGCATTAGGCTCCGAGACATCTTTCAGAATGGAATGCGTTTGAAAAGCCGACCAATCTGATGTTATTAATAAGGCACTGACCAAATTATTGGCTGCATGAAATCCTAATGCCAATTCCAACCCTTCATCCATTAAAGTCAACACACCCAAAAACAGTCCCGTTCCAATGTAGTACACAAAAATAATATTTCCCATTTTGGTCACTTCTGGATTTAAAAAATGCATCGCACCAAAAATAATTGAAGTCATCAGCAAAGGAAACCATTTGTTTTGGGCCAAATTGGCAAATCCTTGCATTAAATAACCTCTAAAAACTAATTCTTCCACACTGGTTTGAACAGGAATTAGTAAACCACCTATAATTACCAAAATAACAAACGGAATCAGTTTAAAATTAATTTCAAAATTATCGGGATTGTTGAAATAGAAAATTAATGTCGAAATAATCGTAAAGAAAGCCCAGATACTAAATGAAAAAAACACTCTATTCCAATCTATTTTTTTTCTTGAAGTTGTAATAGATAGCATCGTTTGATTGTGCAAATAGCGCACCACATAATAAATACTAATCAGTGTAAAAACAAATGAAATCAGTATCAAAAACAAAGTCATGTTAGGTTCAAAAAAATGCATCATCTCCTCGCTATTCGTCGGATATATTTTACCTTGTACCGTTGTGCCAAATAAAAAACCAACTACCATTGGAATCTGCCCGACGAAGGAGGAAATTATAATTACCACCGAACCGATTAAATACTTCCAAAACCTATTTTCTTCTTTAACTCCTTGTTCTACAAACATTTTATTTTTATTTAATTTAACTGTTGTTAATCTTTCAAAGTTTATTTTTGCAACTCTAAAATAAATTATTTATCTAAATACTCCATCAATCAAAAAACATGATACAAATATACCATAATCCACGCTGTGGAAAGTCCAGAAATTGTTTAATTCAAATTCAAGAAGCAGGAAAATCTTTTGAAATCATAAAATATCTTGAGACGCCGCCATCTTATGAAGAATTGGTACTTCTTTTGAAGAAATTGAATTTAAAACCTTTAGAATTGGTTCGTCAGAAAGAAAAGATTTGGGTAGAAAATTTTAAAAACAAACCATTAACTGATGAAGAAATCATCAAAATCATGGTGGTAAACCCAATTCTGATAGAAAGACCCATTGTAATCAAAGACGATAAAGCCTTCATAGCCAGAGAACAAGATTCTTGGAAAAAAGTGCTTTGATATTTTAACAATTTATTATGAAAACACGTTTTAACTAAATTGACTTTCTGAAGTCTAACGACTATATAAAAACATAAATCTATATTACGGAATGAGAAATCCATTAAAATCGTATTTGACGGCATTACTGTTACTAAGTTTTTTTATTAATTATGGGCAACAGTCTATTCCATTGCTCAAACAGTCCCCACCAATACGAGAAAAAATAAAAATTACGGGTACAGTTATTGAGAAAACCAGTAATCAACCTTTGGAATATGCAACAATTACATTAGTAAATTCTAAAAATCCAAAAGAAATTTCTGGAGGAATTACCGATGCAAAAGGAGAATTCAACATCATTGTTTCACCAGGCGTTTACAATGTTAAAGTAGAATTTATTTCTTTTAAAATCATCGAATTTAAACAACGTTCCTTTGAAAAAAACACCAATTTAGGTACAATAGCACTGGCCGAAGATGCTGCTCAATTGAATGAAGTAGTTATTCGTGCCGAAAAATCTACTGTTGAAATTAAGCTTGACAAAAAAGTATATAATGTTGGTCAAGACATGATAGTAAAAGGAGGAACTGTAAGTGATGTTCTTGAAAACGTACCATCAGTTACCGTTGATATCGAAGGAAATGTAAGTTTACGTGGTAACGAAAACGTACGTATTTTTATCGACGGTCGCCCTTCAAACTCCTTGAACATGGCAGAGGCATTACGTCAAATACCAGCTGACGCCATTGACAAAGTAGAGGTTATTACTAATCCATCAGCTCGTTATGATGCCGAGGGTGGTGCAGGTATATTAAATATTGTTTTGAAAAAAGGTAAAAACTTAGGTTTCAACGGAAGTTTTATTGCCTCAACTGGAGTTCCTGAAACTTACGGATTAAGTGCCAACTTAAATTACAAAACTGAAAAACTAAACTTTTTTACTTCTACAGGTTATAATTATAGAACAAGTCAAGGGGCTGGTTTAACAAACTCAACTTTACTAAACAGTAATGAGATTATTGGATATACCAACGAAAATAGAGATACAGAACGTATTAGAAAAGGAATTTCTACAAAAACCGGTTTAGAATGGACTCTTGCGCCTAATACATTTTGGACAAACTCTATAAGCTATAGAGACAATAGTGGCTCAAATAACGATTTGGTCAACTTCTATAATTTCGATTCAAATAAAAATTTAATCTCTACTCGTAACCGTTTAAGCTCAGGAAACGATATAGGAAAAAATACTGAATTAACATCCAATTTCTTGAAAAACTTCAATGATCAAGGACACAAATTAACGCTAGATCTTTCTTACGCAATCAATAAAGATGCAGACAATTCTCTTATTACTGATGAGACCATTGGAAGTGGTAATCCAGCTAAATTAGATGTTACTAAAAACAACCAGAAACAAAACATGTTTCAAGTACAAACAGATTATGTGCTACCACTGGGTGAAGGCAGTCAGTTTGAAGCTGGTTACAAAGGAAACTTTAACAATCTAACTAATCCTTACGTTGTTATGCCTAATAATGTAATCAATACTAATCTTTCAAATACCTTAGAATACAATGAGCGAATTAATGCTTTATATACGCAGTATGGCTTTAAATTGAATAAGTTCTCTTATTTATTTGGTTTACGTTGGGAAGACACAAAAATTGATATTAATTTATTAGATGAACCTGGTAGCAGTTTCAACACTAAGAAATACAACAACTTTTTCCCTAGTGCTTTTGTAAATTATGAAATAACCGAAAAAAGTAGTGTTTCATTAAGTTATAGTAAACGTTTGTCAAGACCTAGAGGGCGTTTCTTAAATCCAGCTACAAACTATGCTAGTAATATTAACTTATTTAGAGGAAATCCAGACTTAGATCCCTCATTTACAGATAAATTTGATTTAGGGTATCTAAAAAAATGGGAGAAAGTAACCTTAAGTACCTCGATGTTTCTTGAAAACACAACCGATGTATTTTCTTTTGTTCGTTCAGAAACGGGTGAATTTGTTGGAAATAACCCTGTAATATTAAGTAGCCCTATCAATTTAGCCAAAGAACAACAATTTGGTTTCGAATTTACATTAAACTATACTCCATTGAAAATTTGGAAAATAAACAGTAGTTTCAACCTAGCTAATGTAAAAACAACTGGAACATACACCTATACCCCAGCTGTAGGCGATAATGATATTACTCAAAATTTAAACAACGAGACATTCTCTTGGTTTTCTAGAATAAACTCCCGTTTAACATTGCCCGGCAAAATTGACTGGCAATTATCTGGAATGTATTTTAGCCCACGAAATACTGCTCAAGGAAAAACTTTAGGTAATTATGTCGTAAATTCTGCTTTCAGTAAAGATATCTTAAAAGACAAAGCTACGATTGCTTTTAATGTAAGTGACTTGTTTAATTCCAGAAAATGGAAAACAGAAACCAATTTACCAAGTGTTAACTCCTACAGTGAATTTCAATGGAGAAAAAGACAATTCAACTTATCGTTTACGTACCGAATCAATACGAAGAAAACGGATAAAGATAAAAATGCCCCTAGAAATGGAAATGGTGGTGGAGAAGATGATGGTGGTGGATTTCCAGGATAATCCATAAAAAAAAGGACTCGTGAAAACGGGTCCTTTTTTTATTTGAAAATCAAATTAAGTCTTAAAGTGATTCTTCTTTCTTTGCTTTTTTTGCTTTATATCTTTCAATTAAAGCTCCGCCAATCCAAAACTGAACGAAACCCACTAAGAAAAACATTAACCAAAATCCTATTGTAAGGATGGTTAAGAAAAGTAAAAAGCCTAAATACTGTGAAAATTCAAACATGTTTTCCGGAATTTTTGAATGTAAGTACAAATGTATGTTTATTATTTTTTCTTAGCAATAAAAAAACAAATCTATTTTCATTAAAAAGTAATTATTGCGTAAATTTATGAAGCTATTCCCGCTATCCGTTGCAATCTTATAGGCCAAACACTGGCATATAAGGATTTTCACTACTATCGGGGCTAGGAGATTTCAAGAAACAATAGCTTTCTATAATCCTAATAAAAACTATCCAATGAAATTCCGAATAGAAAAAGACACGATGGGAGAAGTTCCAGTACCCGCCGATAAATATTGGGGAGCCCAAACCGAACGTTCTCGGAATAATTTCAAAATAGGCGCTGCAGCTTCTATGCCAAAAGAAATTATTGCAGGTTTTGCCTATTTGAAGAAAGCAGCGGCTTTCGCCAATTGTGATTTAGGTATTTTAGCAATCGAAAAAAGGGACGCTATAGACCAAGTTTGCGATGAAATTCTCGCTGGCAAGCTAGACGATCAATTCCCTTTAGTAATTTGGCAAACCGGTTCTGGAACCCAAAGCAACATGAATGTCAATGAAGTCATTGCCAATCGTGCACAAGTACTGAAAGGGTATGCAATTGGTGAAGGGGAACAATTCATCAAAGCCAATGACGATGTAAACAAATCACAATCCTCCAATGACACCTTCCCTACCGCCATGCATATTGCCGCCTATAAAGTTCTGATTGAAAATACAATTCCAAATATTGAACAATTAAGAGCCACATTAAATGCAAAAGCCAATGAATATAAAGATGTGGTAAAAATAGGTCGTACCCACCTCATGGATGCTACACCTTTGACTCTTGGACAAGAACTTTCCGGTTATGTTGCCCAACTCCATCATGGTCTTAAAGCACTTAAAAACACTTTAGCACATTTATCCGAAATCGCTTTAGGAGGAACCGCGGTCGGAACGGGATTGAACACTCCTGAAGGTTATGCCGTAAAAGTGGCTCACTATATTGCCGACTTTACAGGACACCCGTTTGTAACTGCCGAAAATAAATTTGAGGCCTTGGCTGCTCATGATGCGATCGTTGAATCACATGGCGCTTTAAAACAATTAGCGGTTTCTTTAAACAAAATTGCCAATGACATTCGGATGTTGGCCTCGGGACCTCGCTCCGGTATTGGAGAAATCCATATCCCGGAAAATGAACCCGGTTCTTCGATTATGCCCGGAAAAGTAAATCCAACCCAATGTGAAGCGTTAACCATGGTTTGCGCCCAAGTAATGGGAAACGATGTGGCCATCACTGTTGGTGGAATGCAAGGTCATTATGAATTGAATGTTTTCAAACCTTTGATGGCTGCTAACTTCCTACAATCGGCACAATTACTGGGAGATGCCTGCCTTTCTTTTGATGTCCATTGCGCGCAAGGCATTGAACCCAATTACAAACGAATCAAAGAATTGGTTGATAACTCCTTGATGTTGGTAACAGCATTAAACACAAAAATAGGCTATTATAAAGCAGCTGAGATTGCCCAAACCGCCCATAAAAATAGTACTACTTTAAAAGAGGAAGCCGTACGTTTAGGTTATGTAACCACCGAAGAATTTGATGCTTGGGTCAAACCGGAAGACATGGTTTGAAAAAAAGTTAGACGTTAGAAGTTAGAAGTTGGAGATTAAATAATTGGTACCTAAAACAAAACCTCTTAACTCATAACCCATAACTCATAACCCTTAACCCATAACCCTTAACTCATAACTTACTCCTCATCAACATAATCCTGTAAATAACTGAATCTTGGCGTCAATTTTCCGCTTTCAGTAATTTTTGCTCTTTGTAAAACACTTTCTTTATCTCCATTAAAAAAAGCAGGAATAACATGTTCCAAAAACATTTCCCCAAAACCTTCGCTGGCATCTTTTGGCAATTCACAAGGTAAATTATCAACCGCCATCACCACAATAGCGGCAGGGTGAAAAATATCGACTTCTTTATTTTCTGATGGCAAATAGCCGTACAAGGGTTCTTCAATTGTTGACACTCTTACGGTAGACGCTATTGGACCATTGATATCACATGAAATATCGGCTACGACTTTTATTTTACAATCTTTGGATTGCAACATCTCACGAGTCAATATGACCGGAGCTTCACTAGCATGAAAATGTCCCGTAATATAAATATCTGAGACCTTTGTGAAACGCTCAAAATCTGAAATGTAATCTTGGGGATTTTGAACAAAATCCTGAAAATCCAAAACTTGTCCGTCTTTGCGTTTGTTATAATCCAAGACATCAATTTGGGTAAATACAGCCTGAGCATATTTTTTGGATAAATAATTATCCACGGGAACTTCTTTTACTTTAATGGCGTTCAAAATTTCTTTAACCCCCATCCCTACTTTGCCTTTACCGGTAACAACAAATTTTAAAGGCGGCAAAACGATTCGCTTCAAATAAGCTATCAGCTCCTCTTTGCCCTTCAAGGTGTTGGCTTTCGGCAATTTGAATAATTCGAATTTGATACCAAAAGCACGAATTGCATTATACGTTCCCACATAACCCGCATATTTTCCAAAACCTATTAAGCGCTGATTATGAGTATCAACAACCGCTTCATGATCGTATAAATCAATGTTTTTTTCTAAAATAGCCTGTAATAATCCCCTATTATAAGGTTGTTTCTTAATCGTATGAGAAAAGAAAAAATAAGATTTATTTGGAATTAAATTGGCAACCGGAACTTCTTTTACACCAATCAATAAATCACAATCAGAGATATCATTCGACACTTCAATTCCAAGATTTTCATATTGTGTATCGATAAAAACCCGAATATCAGAACTTTCCACTTTAAATGAAACAGTAGGATATTGTTGTTGTATTCGTTGTATTTCTTCAGGTGAAAAAACAACTCTTCTGTCTGGCGGACTTTTTCTTTCTTTTAAAATACCGAATTTCATATTCTTGTGTTTATATTATAACTTTCAAAGTGTAATTTGTTGTAAAAATAAGCTATTTATAGCCCTTTCTATCTAATAAAAAGAAACTAGAGCCTATTACACGCTGGACTTCAAATCGATAGAAAACAGTCTCAAAAACTTTTATAAAATAACGTTAAGTTTTGATATTATACTTACCAAAAGCTATCGATTCTATATATTTGCGATTCTAGCAATTTACCCATGATATTTACAAAAAAAGCAAATATACTACAATTACTTCTGCTACTATTAGTTTTAGTTTCTTGTAACCAACAGAATAAAAAAGCCACCAATAACAAACACAATTCAAAAGATACAGGAGTTATAAAAATCCCACAAGGTCCCAAACTCTCCAAAGAGTATATTCATTCAAAAGAGAAACAGATTACCGCTTTTTATAATAAAAACTGGCCAAAAAAAAGGGCTAACGGAAGTTTTCTAGTTGCTAAAAATAGTCAGATTATTTTTGAAAAGTATGAAGGTTATGCCAATTATAAATCAAAATTATTAATAACGAGCACGACTCCCATTCATATTGCTTCGGTCAGTAAAGTAATAACGGCAACCGTTATTTTAAAGTTAATTGGCGAAAAAAAAATAACCTTAGACCAAAAAGTAAACACTATTTTAAAAGAATTTCCATATCCTGATGTTACCGTAAAAACATTATTAAGTCATCGGAGTGGCATGCGTAACTATGCTTATTTTACGGAAAAAAAAGGAATTTGGGACAGGCATAAAATACTGACCAATCAAGATATTTTGACCCTAATGGCGACAAAAAATATCGATTTGGAGTTTAGAACCGATTCCCGTTTCAGTTATTGCAATACTAATTATGCCATGTTGGCATTAATCATAGAAAAAATTACTGGATCATCCTATAAAAATGCTGTTGAAAAAATGATTTTTAAACCGTTGGAAATGACTCATTCCTATGTTTTTGATTACGAAAAAGACAAGAAAACAGCAACTCCTTCCTATAGAGGCAATTTTTCCGAATTTTATCTTGATTACTTGGATGGCATATATGGTGACAAAAACATTTATTCCACACCAAGGGACTTATTGAAATTTGATAATGGAAGAAATTCAGCACTTTTTTTAGATCCTAAATTATTAAAACTGGCATACATCGGTTACAGTAACGAACGCAAAGGAACCCGAAATTACGGATTAGGTATTCGAATGATTAATTGGGACAATGGAAAGAATTTTTATTATCACAACGGCTGGTGGCACGGGAATACATCGGCATATATAACTTTACCTGAAGAAAAAGTTACAATTATTGCTTTATCCAATAAGTTCAACCGCAGTACCTATAATGTCAAAAAACTAGCTGCCCTTTTTGGCGATTATCCATTCCGAATCAACAAAGATGATAAAGAGGAATGATTTTTGCAATAGAGCATTAAGATTAGCAATCGTATTTTAAGTTTTATGTTGTACATTTGCACACTCAAATTATTTATGAAATAATAAATGGGGTCGACTGGTTTTGACAGCAAGTCGAATTGATTCATAAGCACGTCGAGAACTGGGACAATTCTCGTTAATAAAAGGTTTCAAAACTTTTACACGGCGAAGGAAACTACGCTCTTGCTGCATAATCTGAATTATAGTAAGATTAGCCTCGTCCTACTAGGTAGGAAAGCAGGATTCTCCTCGAAAGCTCTGGTTTTTAGCGTTCGGAACAGGGGAATCGTAAATTAAAACCTAGATTTTCACAAGCTACGGGTGGATTTCGAAACTAAAGTAGATAAGCAAAGTGTGGCTGTTTCTGGCCTGGCACCGCGTCGAAAATTCAATCAGGAAATAAGCGTGTAGAAAGTGCATTAGTTGCTTGTTTGGACCCGGGTTCGATTCCCGGCGACTCCACAAAAGGAAGGTATCGAACACCTTCCTTTTTTTATTTATAAAAACATTAAAAATCAATTACTTACAAATGATTATTTTCTTTTTTCTTAAAAAAATCATAGATCAATTAAAAAAAACTACATATCAATCTGAGTTAAACACATATAAATATCTAATTACCCGCAACTTAAATAAAAAAAAACAAGAGTTCGACACTAACTTTACAATCCCGTCGACTATTCTATTTTTTTTATTCTCTTTATCTTTGTTTAACTATAACGGTACTTATACTATTTGTTTCTTACTAATGATTCTGGAAAAAAAGAATTTAATTTATCACTTTTATTCTATCTAATATTAGAAGTATTGCTATTGTGAAAATTATTCGTGAGGTTATGACATCTCTTAAAGACTGATTTCCCAACATTACTGATTTCAGGTATCAGGCTATTGCTGTGGTCAAATAAAAAACCAGTGAACAATTGTCCACTGGTTTTAACTAAATTTATTGTAAAACTTGTCAAGCTATTTTAAGACGACTCATTAGCTAAACATGTATTTTCTTGGCTTAATTTTTAATTAACTCTCTCATAAACGGTAAACCAAGACCAATCTTGATCATTTCTATCTGGAATAAATTCTGCTCCTTGACTAAGTATCATCTGATCCTCAGTCAACTTGGCAATTCTATAGGTAGTTCCTATACCGTCCCCTCCAAAATCTTTTACAGGTAAACCTTCTCCAATTATTGTTAAGTAATCAAAAGCGCCAATATTATCATTTGGATTATAATCAGTATTTAGCTTAAGCACAAACTTACCAGTTTTAATATTTCCACTTTGATCATCTATTGCATAATTAAATCCTTGATTTAGATCAAAAGTAACTGTGTCATGATAATAGGCGTTTCCACTAATGTCTGGTTGCCACCAATTAGCTCTATAATCACTTTGAGGCCCAACATAAACAGCTACAACCCGCCATGTTTTGCCTAGTGCTTGGTTTGTTAACAATTCCCATTTGGGGTCTGCAAAGTATACAGGATCATTTTCACTTACTGTAACATCCGCTGATTTTGTTGTATAACCTCCTTGTGAAAAAGCAGAATACTCTATTTTATAAGTTCCTGCAAAAGGAATTATAATAGTGTCCATTAATTTATTTGATATCCCTATTCCATAATCCCAGTAAGCAGTAGCTTTTGCTGTCTTACTCTTTAAATAAATTTGATTGTCATAAGTTGGATTTTGAGAAACTTCAAAATCTAAGATAGATTCATCTAATGGTTTCTCTAATGAATGACTATCTGGCTCACACGATACTGATAGTAAACTTACTACCAGTATTAAAAATGAAACAATTACTATTTGAATATTTTTCATAATATTTTTAATTTAGTTTAAAAATCACCAACCTGCATTTTGTTTTAATACCCCGCCAGTTAATGTAATCTGTGAGTTAGGTATTTGCGACAATCCTTTAGCTGCTTCAATTTTAGCAGCAGTAATTGTTTTAGTCTCAGAAACACCTCCACTTAATATAGTTCTAGTCTCAGCTATTTCAGCAGCTGCAACACTAACCCCCTGACGCAATAAATCCCAATATCGGATACCCTCTAATGCAAATTCTAAATGTCTTTCCTTCATGATATTTGCTTGATTAACAGGCATAGACACAAAATTTGCCTTATAAGCACGTTGTCTTACCTGATCAAAATAAGTTTGTGCGTTAGCACTTCCTAATTCAGCCGCCATTAATAGCACATCTGCATATCTCATAACAGTATAATCTTGAAATTGACCTATCTGAAAATTAGTTCCACCAAATCCGTCGACTACAGAAACCACATTACCATTACCATCTAACTCAGACATTGGCGAATATTTTTTATTATAATATCCTGTATATTCTCGTTGGCTATTTAATTTATCAAAAGGAATTCCTTCTTCTTCTACACCAATCATTGTAGCTACCCTTCTGGTATCATTAGCAGAATACGCATTCCATAATTTAGAATTTACCGTTACTCCCCAACCAAAACCATAAGGAACATAAGAAAACTCTCTCATTCCGAACATTACCATCCAAGGATTACCATCAGAATTACCATTATAATCACTTGTGTAAGTATATTTAATAGAGAATACAACTTCTTTGTTATCTTCCCCCGCATAACTTCCAACAGAAGCTGCTGGCCATAGGGTAGAAAAATCATTAACTAAACCATGTCCACTCGAAGTAATAACGTCTTCTAAATGCTGTAATGCCTGAGCTTTAGTAACTAAACCTACTAAATCTGTTTTTCCGTAATATCCGGTATAATACAAATAAACTCTCGCTAATAATGATTTAGCAGCCCATACAGTAACTCGTCCATTATCAACAGAATTGTAAGCAGTTGATGGCAAGTTTTCAGTTGCATATAATAAATCATTCGCTATTGCAGTATAAACATCATCTGGATTAGCCTGAGGAATATTATCAGGAGAAGGTTCTAGTACTAAAGGGATATTCCCCCACATACGAACCATATCAAAATACAAATAAGCTCTAATAAACTTAGCTTCAGATACATACGTTTTTCGTAAAGCCTCATCTTCTCCCCAATCAGCATCCTGCATTTTTAACAAAAAAACATTACAGCGATAAATGGCTTTATAATAGGTTTTCCAATTATCATTAAACAAATCAGTATCAGAAGGCGATCGATCTTTATTAAATTCATCAATAGCCTGAATACCATAACCATCAGCTGCTCCTGCACCTCCAAAACAGTCATCAGACATAATTTCACTCACTAAAGGAAATCCAAAACCTCCTAAAACCTGCAAACCGTCATAACAACCAGTTAATGCAGTAAAGGCAAGGTCTTTAGTATAAAAATTATCCATGTTTAATTGTGTGTAAGACTCGGTTTCTAAGCTACATGAACTTAAAAATGTAATACTTAAAAATAGTATGTACGAATATATTTTTCTCATTGTCTTTTTATTAAAGTTTAACATTCAATCCCATCATAAACGTTCTTGGTCTTGGATAATATCCTAAATCAACACCTGAAGAGAAGTTATCAGTTCCAAACCCTATTTCAGGATCCATACCATCATATTTTGTGAATGTATGTAAGTTTAATGCCGAAACATACATTCTAAATTGTGTGGCAAAAAACGGTTTACTCATCTTAAGTTTTGCAAAATCAAATCCTATCGTAACTGTATTTATTCTTAAGTAATCACCATCGTGGATATAAAGATCTGAAAAAGTCCCATAGTTCTTACCATCATCTGTTAATCGAGGAATTCTGTTTGAAGTCCCCTCACCGTGCCAACGTTCTAAGATAGCAGAGGTAAAGTTTCCTAAACCACCTGGATTTCTGTAAGATTGTACTATTTGGTTTCCGGCTACACCATTGGCAGAAATTGAAAAGTCCAATGCCTTGTAACTTCCGGAAATTGAGAAACCAAAAGTGTAATCTGGATTAGGATTACCAATCATCGTTTTATCTTCATTACCACCAATCTTACCATCGCCATTTAAATCTTTATAGATGACATCTCCGGGTACTGCTGTTGGCTGAATTCCATAATCATCTATTTGTTGTTGATTTTGAAATACTCCCATTGTTTTATAACCCCAAAAATAACCTAAAGGAAAACCATCTTGAGCTCTGTAAAATTCAGGTCCGTTTACAAAAACCTGATTTGATAGTCCATGAATAAGTCCATCTACAGTAGGAATTTCACCAACAGTATTTTGATTGTATGCACCATTAGCAGAAATACTATAATTAAAATCTCCAATATCATTATTATACTGTAAGGATAATTCAACACCTTTATTAATTACATTACCACCATTAATAAAAGGAGGTTCAGCTCCGGCAGTAGCATAAATAGGTGCTACAATAAGCCAGTCCTTATTGTTTTTTCTGTACCAATCAAAGGTAACACTCAAACTGTTGTTCAATAATCTTGAATCAAAACCTAAGTTTACTTGTTCAGATGTCTCCCATTTTAAAAATGGATTAGCCAATCTATCAGGATACCCACCAGGTGTTAACATTCCTTCCTGATTACCAAAAGTATAATTAGTTGTTGCTGTTTTAACTAATGCCAGATATTGAAAAGGATCGGTATTCTGATTTCCTACTTGTCCCCAGCTTGCTCTTGCTTTAAAATAATTAAGAATTTTCGAATTATTTAAAAATTCTTCATTAGTTGCTACCCAACCTACAGATACCGACGGAAAATAGCCCCATTGATTTTGTGGACTAAAATTAGAAGAACCATCTGCTCTTAATGTTGTATTAATTAAATATTTCTCTTTATAACTATAATTTAATCTTCCAAAATATGACATTCTAAAGTTTTCAGATTTACCTCCGTTAGGTCCTCCAATTAAAGTAGCGTCAGAAGAATTAGTTGCATTGTCTAACCAAGCATGATCTAAATCATTAAAAAAAGTATCAACATTACTGGCACTAATAAAGGTCCCATTAAATCGTATTGAAGATGTACCCAGCATCGTTTCAAAATGGTGATTATCAGCTACATCAAATTTATAAGTTAATAAATTATCCCAAGTAATTGTTTTACCTTTATTCATGCTTTGAGAAATTGAATTATGAACCAAATTATTTGAATAAATGGACAAATCATAAAGAGGTCTGTACGAGTGTCCTTCTCCTGCATAATAATCTAAACCTAATGTTGTTTTAAGTGTTAAATTTTTTATTGGTTCTATTTGCAAATACACATTACCTAACAACTTTTGATTATTGCTTTCATTTTGATTATTATAAACCATTTCTGCATAAGGATTAGATGTTCCTGTCAACCATGGTTCAGAACTTTCTCTCGTATTAAAATAATTACCATCAGCATCATACATTGGCAATAACGGACTCACAGAAAAAGCGCTTCTAAGTGAGTTATTATATTGATTTCCAACTCCAATACCATTTCTATTAATATAGGCAAAACTTAAATTTTCACCAATGGTTACTACATCATTATACAGTTTATGTTCAGAATTAAATCTAAAATTATATCTTTCATAATTAGATAAATCTTTTCCCCCAACAACCCCTTCTTGTCCTAAATAAGATAAAGATGTTGAATAAACCGAACTCTCTGAACCTCCTGACGCTCCTAAAGAATAATTTTGAGTGGCAGCATTATTAACAAACATCTTATCCATCCAATTAGTTCCTTTTCCTAAAGTGGCAATTTCTGCATTAGTAAAATAAGGCGTTTTTCCTGAATTGACAGCAATTTCATTTATAATAGTAGCATATTCCGTAGCATCTAATAAATCTACTTTTCTGGCCACTGATTGAGTACCATAATACTGGTCAAAAGTAATACGGGCAGTTGTGTTCTTTTTCCCTTTTTTGGTTGTTATTAAAACAACCCCATTCGAAGCCTGAGATCCATAAATTGCAGCTGATGCCGCATCTTTTAAAACAGATATAGTCTCAATATCTGCATTATTTAAATAAGAAATGTCATTTGTAATAATACCATCAACTACATAAGCCGGATCGTTGTTTTTTGTAGAACCCAAACCCCTTATAATAACTTTCAAACCTTCACCCGGTTGTCCCGAAGTTGAAGTAATGTTGATTCCAGGAGCCTGTCCTTGTAAAGCCTGAAGCGCATTAACAGCACTTCTTTTTTCAAGATCTTTACCACTTACTTGAGTGATAGCCCCTGTAACAAGTGCTTTCTTTTGCGTTCCATAACCTATCACCACAACTTCATTTAATGAGGCTACATTTTCGCTTAAAGTTATTTTTAAATTTGTTTGTCCGTTGACAACAACATCTTGTGTAATAAAACCGACAAAGGAAACTACCAAAACAGCCTTACTATTGGAAAAATTTAATGAAAATTTCCCATCAAAGTCCGTTTGAGTGCCATTATTAGTACCCTTTTCTACAATACTGGCACCTGGTAAGGGCTGTCCATTAGAATCCAATACTGTCCCTTTTATAGTTGCTTGTTGCAATATATTACTATGAGCTGGGGATTTTATATCAAATGTCGATGAATAAACATTTTTGGATTGTAAGGTAAAAATGCTAATAAAAAGAAACAATGCATTAAGCTTCGTCTTTAAATCAAATTCTAAAATTTGATAACTATGACTTCTTTTATTCTGAAGTTTTTTCATATTCTTTTAATAATTAATTAGTTGGTTTTTTAATATAACACATCTTAAAAAATTAGTATCCTTTCTGATTTCCTCAAATTAAGACATGTAAGGTTAATTGATTTGTCTTTCTTTTTTTTATATCATAGGCAAATTTATTTTGGTTTATTTGGTTAATTTATTTTTTACTGAATCTATTATAATTTAAGTCTCTCAACAGCTTATTACAGTGCTTCTAAAACAACAGAAAAACAATAAAAATCATAAATAAATAAATGATTATAAATTATAAATCATTTAATTTGTATAATCATTAATTAATAATCATTTTATTTTTCATAATCGCAAATCAGTTTATGCTAAATTAAGGATTCATACTAATCTACATGGGTTAAAATGTATCCTGATAGGGGGTAAAATGTGTTATTTAAACAGAAAACAAATCAATTTTTTAGCTTTTATTAAGACTATTAAACTAGAAACAAAATCAGGTTATCTATCTTGATTTGAATAAAATAAAAAACATAAAAAAAGCCGAAAATTAACTTTTCGGCTTCTTTGAATTAATTAGATGAACATTTCATTACCAAAAAACTGAATACAAAGCGACTAATACACCTACTATAATAAGACTACCTGATAAAAAGCCACTATTAACTTTAAACATTTTAGAATCAACTTCTAATCCTTTTACAGCAAGCTGTCTTCTGGCATCAATTAAACTTATAACAATCATTAACAATACACAAATCACAAAAACAAATCCCATTCTGTCCAAAAAAGGAATTTCATAAAGCATCGCTTTATCAGATTGCTCAACTAACGTTGCAAATCCTATTGTATTTAAAAATTCTAAGTCAACAAATTGTGGCAAGAATTTAAATATTACAGACAATACAAAACCACCAATTGTTGCAAACATAGCGGCATTGGAACTTGTTTTTTTCCAGAAAAAGCCTAAAATGAACATTGCAAAAATTCCGGGACTCACAAAACCGGTATATTCCTGAATAAATTCAAAACCTCCTTTTTTGTCAATTCCTAAAAAAGGTGCAATCATTACTGCTATAAGCATAGAAACTAACACTGTGGTTTTTCCTACTTGTACCATTCTCTTTTCTGTAGCATCTGGCTGAATTTTTTTCTTAAAAATATCCAGAGTAAAAATAGTTGAGATACTATTAACTTTTCCTGCTAATGACGCAACAACAGCCGCAGTTAAAGCAGCAAATGATAACCCTTTTAATCCTGTTGGTAATAGATTTAACAAAACAGGATAAGCTCTGTCCGGATTTAGAACTCCATCAGCCCCAAGCATTTCTGTTTGTAACCCTCCTTTCATGTGAATTATAAAAGCAGCAATACCCGGTAAAACAACAATTACAGGCATCAGTAATTTCAAAAAAGCAGCAAACAAAATTCCACCACGAGCTGTTTCTAAATCAGCTCCTAATGCTCTTTGTGTAATGTATTGATTACATCCCCAATAATTAAGGTTTACAATCCACATTCCTCCCAATAAAACAGTTAAACCCGGTAAACTTGGAAAATTAGCATTATCTTTTTTGAAAATCATATGAAAGTGATCTCCTGACTGGTTCATCATATAGTTAAATCCTTCTACAATACCATGCTGACCATTTAAGTCAGCTACCTTATCTAAAGCCAAATAAGTTGTTACTAAACCTCCAAAAATTAAAAATACCACCTGAATAACATCGGTATATCCAATAACTTTCATTCCTCCTAATGCAATGATAATGGCGAAAATAGCTAAAGCGTACATACATAAATCTACATTGATTCCTGAAATTCCATTGATAGCTAATGCTCCTAAATAAAGGATAGATGTCAAGTTAACGATAACATAAAGTAACAACCAAAATACAGCCATAATCATAGCCACATTTTCATTATATCGTTGACTTAAAAATTGTGGCATGGTATAAATCTTATTCTTTAGATATACCGGAATAAAAAAGACCGCAACAATTATTAATGTTAAGGCTGCCATCCATTCGTATGTTGCAATGGCTAATCCCATCTTAAAACCGTTTCCTGACATTGCAATAAACTGTTCAGAAGAAATATTGGAAGCAATTAAGGAAGTTCCAATTGCCCACCAGGTTAAAGAGCCCTCTGCAAGAAAATAATCATGAGAAGCAGAAATACTCTCTTTTTTCTTGCGATTATGAATATAAAATCCATATCCTGCAACAAGGAAAAAATAAAATAAGAAAACTAAGTAATCATACAACTGTAATGAATTCATAAAATATTATGGTTAAATTAATTAATAAAATTTTGTTTGGTTTTAAAAAATTAGTGTTCAATGAAAAGTGAATTGAAAAGAATGAACTTATATATAAATAGTTAGTTAAAAATAAATTGTATTCAATAGATATACCTTCTAAAAAGTCTTTTTTGAATGAGATTTCATGCTTACTTTAGCATCTTTAGCGCCTTGCATTATAGCATTTATAACTCCTTTATCTAATATTTGCCCTGTATTACGGTTGAACAAATTATTTGGAATATCCCAATAATAGGGAATCATTCCATTTGTAATAGCCATTTTTACAACGTATCCGTTAAAATGTTCCACTGATTTATTATTAAGTTCCTGATTTTCAAAATCAGCAATTTTTCGGCGATAAGCTCCAAATTCGCCTAAGATTACAGGTATTCCTTTGTCAATAAACTTTATTTTCATATCATGAAAAAGTTTATCAATGGTATCTTCCTCTCCCCAGGTAGCATTACGCTCTGTATCGGTTTTAGAATGAAAATCTTTTCCCCAATAGTAAAACATTTTACCCCATTCGGCATCTTTTTCCATTAGACAAAACTGAAAAGGAGAATAAAAATGTACTTCCACCATAAGCCGGTTAGCAATTTTATCCTTAGGCATAGTATTCATAAACTCAAGAGTCTTCTCAATATTTGTCTCCGGCCCTTGGATTATTAGTGTACGGGAACTATTATTTCCTCCTGTTTCACGTACAGCATCAACAAAAGTCTGATAATAAGACATTAAAACAGCCATTTGTTCCGGTTTTGCTGCATTAGGCTCGTTTGCTCCTGCAAAAAGCAGATGCTCATCATAGTCTTTAAAATAATTAGCAATTTGAGACCAATAACGTTTTAGTCTTTCGTTTACTATTAGCTGATGTTTTTCATTTATCCTATTTTCTAACCATCCCTTATCCCAATGCATATTAAGAATTACATAAAGTTTATCTTTCATGCAATAATCAACTACTTCTTTTACACGAGCCATCCATTGAGGGTCGATTGTACTTGAAATCGTATCAGAATGGCAAAACCAAGCCGCCGGTATTCTTATAGTATTAAACCCTGCTGCTTTTATGGAATCAATTAATTTCTGAGAGGTTTTGCCTGCGCCCCATGCATCTTCATCACAAATTGCCTCAAATGTATTTCCTAAATTTAGACCTACATGCATACGTTTAGCCAGTTTTGGAGCAGTAGGTAATTGGGCAAAAGAATTAAAGCTCAAAAAAAAGACCGTAAAAAAAACTAATAATTTGATTTTTTTAGACATTAATAGCTATTTAATAATCTTTATTCACTCCAAACTAAGACATCTGCTGGTTGTATCAATTTATTACCAACATAAATTTTTGCAGTTTCAGGTAAATTCATATTATATTCGTTTGAAGAATAATTTACAGCGAAGTAAAATCCATCTCGCCAATAAGTATATATTCCTTCCGGATAATCTTCAATTGTTGCTCCGGCTGTTGTATACATCTTTCTTAAAATATCCTTCTCCAGTTTTGAATCATCAGTATCTACACCAATATAGATTACAGATCCCTTTCCTACTTTACGCCTTACAACACTCGCTTTTCCTTTATAAAATTGATTGTTGTAAGTTGCCAATACCTCTGTTCCTTTATCAACTGTAAGCAAATCAGCCCAGTTATTCCATTTGTAATTTGTAGCATTCATTAAAACATCTCCATTCTTATAAGCCGAAAGCATATCTGTTGACTCTACATGTGCACCTATAAGATTTGATAAGGGTGCTGCCCATTCTCCTTCCCAAATATGTCCATCACGATTTCTTGTTGCGGTACGACAGGTTAAAATCAAATGACCTCCATTAGTTACATAATTTGTCCATTTTTTAACTAAATCTGAATCAGCCAAATCATAAGCCGGCACAATCAAAAATTTATATTTAGAAAAATCTGTATCTTCCGAAATCACATCTGTTGGCGCCCCTAATGATTTGGTCATTTCCAAAAACTTAACAGGATAGCTCCATGTATCCCACTGATAAGTCAATTTTTGTCTGTCAATAGCCCAATAATTTTCAAGGTTCCAAAGAATAGCCGTTGATCTGGCTGTCAGTGCTTGGGGCATTTTTGAATTTGGTTTGTATTTTTTACGTAATAATTTTACTTCATCCATAAATTGTACGTACTCTTTACCTCCGGGGGAGAGCGTTACTCCGTCAGGTTTCATGATACCTGAATGGTATTGCTCAGAACTGTAATTAATTTGACGAAATCTATAGGAGCATGCTAATTTTCCGCCTGCTGCAAAAGTGTGATATAACCACATACGCACCGCGCCTGGTAATAATAATGGATTATAGCTCCCCCAGTTAACAGGACCTGGCTGAATTTCCATAACTCCTGAAAAGCCTCCAACAGACTTATAATATTCAGCTGCAAAGAGAATATTTTTACCATCTCCTAATCTAAAACCATTTTCCCCTATATTATTACTTCCACCATTTGGATAAGCCGTATAAACTGCGAAATCCAGTTTTTTGGTTCTTCTTGGATCGGCACCTGTGCAAACCGCTGTATAATTTGTCGTAATGTATTGATTAGCTAAAATATTTTCTCTCAAAATCCCTGCTTGAAAATCAAGAAACACGGCCTGAGAATCTGCACAATATCGTTTAAAATCCAGTAATGCATGAGGATTATTACCCCACCAACCCACTAAAGTAGTATTAGGTATTACCACCTCATCAAAATTATTAAACCACTGACTCCAAAAAGCAGTACCCCAAGCAAAATTTAATCCTCCTATTGTTTGGTATTTATTTTTCAACCATTTTCTAAATGCATCCTGAGAATCCGGACTATAATCTGCAATCGCAGGAGGTTCATTATCAATTTGCCATCCTACCACATTCTTATTTTGTCCATAACGTTTTGCCATTTCAGAAACAATTCCCTTCACAAACATTTGGTATTTAACATTGGTAGTAGAGTTTAATCCTCGGGTACCATTCTCTCCTCGAATATAATGGCCATCCATAATAAAAGTTTCTGGATAGTTAATACGCATCCAGGTTGGCGTTGTTGCCGAAGGTGTACACATAACTATTTTCAAATTGTTTTTCACGCAAAGATTGACCACCTTGTCTAACCAAGCAAAATCAAATTGCCCTTCAACTGGTTCCATTTTAAACCAAGCAAATTCTGCAATATGAACAAATTCATATCCCATATCTGCAATTCTTTTGATATCACGTTCCCATTGGTTTTCATTCCAATGTTCGGGATAATAATATATACCTGTAGAGATTAAATCTTTCTCAGGGAAAAATCTATTAGCGTTTTGAGATCTCACGGTCATTCCCGTAAATACCAGTAATAAAAGTAAAAATTTAGTGCTTTGTCTCATTTTTATATTAAATCAATTAATTTTATAAAATATAACATACGTATCGTCTGGACTTACATTTTAAGATACTATTAATAGCTATATTGATAGCTTAATGATGATTTAGTTGTCGACATTCTTTTTTTCAATATGAAAAACACAATAAAATAACATCGTAAACTAATTTTCCAGACCTAGCTTACAAAAGTATTTGTTTCCTTTTTTTGTTTATTATCCTTATGTATCCAATTAGGTATCGTTTTCGTGCTTTTTGTTAATATCTGAGAAATATTATGAAATATGGAACATATTATTATATCCAATGCAAAATGTTTTTAATTTCCTTTCACCTTTTTTTAGTAGAGTCTCTCAAATAATAAACCATCTTTAAATATAACATTGATTGTAATACTGTCTGAACTTAATAAAAGGCAGCATTCTTTCTAAATGCTGCCTTTTATTAATGTACTTTTAAATATTAAGATTTAAAACAGATATTTTCACTAATAAATTTAACTAAAATCTATTTCTAAATACTTAAAATCCCTTTTATCAACTTTAAACCTTATACAAAGTAAGATAAAATCAAATGTGTGTTAAGCTTATGAGTCTCCAGCTACAACTCTAAAAACTCACCTACCTCCAAAAGCAGCAGTTCCTTACCTTTGCCTAAAAATTTGCGGATAGATTCTTTATGATTGATTTCAATATGCGGATTACTATCATAGTGATATCCCATAAGCAATGTAAATATTTTACTTTAAGTTTCTATCACGAAGCCTCCAGTGTTTCCGACATAAGTACCATCGGGAAAGCTGCTTGAATGCGCAGCGTTTACATACTTTACGGTTCCTAAATCAAATTTTCAGTTTCGCTATGATTCATATACTGCGATTTAAAATCTTTTTTCTCATAATGAGTGATAATTTCAGGATTTGAAACAATAATTAATCAAACCTTTAAAACAATAACCAACCCCCGGGTTCGTTAGTTACTTCCGTATTAGTTTTTTGATTATGAGCAATATAAAATTTAAGCTCATATTTTAATTAACAAAATTAAAAACTTTACAGGCTAGAGTTAATCAATTACCATAAGTTAATCATTTTCTTCAAAACAAAAAATTACATTTGTGCTAATTTATGCTATTTTTACAAATGAAAAACAATCGTTTAATGACTATCTTTGATTACTAATCAGTTTTATTTTTTTGGATAAATTAATCACATCAACAATGTTTAAAGAGGAGTATCTAAAAAATATCCCTCTAGATTTTCAGTGGCAAAAAACATCATTACAAATTTATTCATTGCGTTTTTTAAGCAATCATTTTAAACTGCCTTTACCCATCCTGCAAACAGATTATCACTTTTTATTCTATATCAGAGAAGGGTGTTTTATTAATCGAATCAATAATCAGATTTACGAGTGCGAAGCAGATTCTCTGATTTTTATTTCAACTGGCACTATAACTTCTTTACAAAAAATTTCAAATAACATAAAAGGTTATTTTATTTTAATTGAAGAAGAAATGATGGCAATCTTATTTAATCAGCAGGATCTTTTAAATATATTCATGATCGATCCTATTTTGAAATTAGAAAAAGTAGACAGTGACTGGATGCATCGTATCGGACAATTAATCACTACAGAATTAGACACTGCGTTTCCAAATATTCAAACAAGCAGCAATTTAACAAATGCAATGCTGAATAAAATACTGCTTTTATCTAAAAACCATAGAGCTATCTCTCGACCCCAACAAATAGCAATTCAGTTTAAACAATTAGTATATCAACACTTTATAATTGAAAAAAGTATTTCATTTTATGCCGATCGTTTAACTGTCTCTTCAAATTACTTAAACAGATGCGTTAAAATGGTGTTTAACAAAAGCTGTAAAGAAGTAATTACTGAAGTTGCAATCTTAAACAGCCAAATTTTACTAGCAGACAATACCAAGTCTATTTCAGAAATTAGTTTTTATCTCAATTACGAAGATACCTCCTATTTTACGAGACTATTTAAAAATTTCACGGGAACCACACCATCCGAATACAGAATAAAATTAATGCACGATTTGTCCTAATATAGGCACGCTAAGCACCATCCTTTCCTGTGCACTTTATTATACTTTTGCGTTGTTAAATTTATTAGTTCTTAAAAATGATATACAATCAATTATTAAGAACTAATAAACTTAACATAAACGTATTATAAATAAATAAAAAAATAACATGACTAAGTTCTTTAATTCAGTTGTTACAACATTGTTAATTTCAACTACAGCTATTTTTGCTCAAGTTGAAAATCCTATTGAAAAACCAAATGCAAATCCTCCTGTAAGCATGGAGACTATGGTGGGCAGTAGAGGTGTAATGTTTCAATCACTTGTGAATAAGAAATTCCAAAGTATTCCTAAACTAGGATTTTTTAGTGTTACCAATGCCACCGCCGCATGGGAAAAAGAAATGACACCTGATATAATGATTCAGGCACATCTAACTTATAGGTTATTTAAAGGTCTTGATATAACTTCGGGTATGCAATATACACCCTTATATGGTTTTAGACCCGTTGCAGGTTTGATATATTCGTATGCTACTCCAGAAATACTGATTATTCTAAATCCAAAAGTAGATTTAGCTGATGATCTTGCTACTGAAAGTTTGGCTTTAATAGAATACAAACCCAAAATTAATGATAAACTTAATTTTTACAGCCGTTTGCAAGCAATGCATGGATTTGTTCCAGAATCAGGAACTCATAACAGAAGTTATATCATGCTAAGAGCTGGTTTGGGATATAAAGAATTTGCATTTGGTGCAGCATCAAATTTTGATTGGTATGGACCTATAAAACATAATGAAAATAACTTTGGAGTATTTGTCAGTGCTTTGTTATTTTAAAATAAAAAAACTTTTTATCAGCAACCTATACGCTTCTTTTAAAACACTTAATGACTTATAAATTAAAACCAATTAATAAATTATGTATACCCTATTCAAAACCGCACATTCGTTAGTCGCGTACTTTTTATTATTATTTTTAGTAGTAGCTGTAATTTATGCATTTTATGGTTGGATTACTAAAAGTCCTTTTACCAAAAGCAGTAAAATAATTTTCACTCTTGGACTTATTGCAACTCATCTGCAATTTGTTTTTGGAATTATACTATATTTACTCTCTCCTCTGGGTATTTCAAATTTATCTGGTACAATGATGAAAAATGCTTCATTACGATTTTATGCCTTAGAACATCCTTTTTTGATGTTGATTGCTATACTACTAATTACTATTGGTCACGCAAAGTCAAAAAGAGCCATTGAAGAAAATACTAAGCACAAAACAGTAGCCCTTTTTTATGGAGTCGGTTTTATCTTAGTTTTGAGTAGATTGCCTTGGCATATCTGGCTATCATAAATTTCTTTTTATAATAATTCTTTAAAGCTCAATTTTCCATTTTTTTAAAAGATCTATGTAAAAAATAAAAGCTGAAATAACATAAATGTATTTCAGCTTTTTAAATTTATATTCTAAGATACTACATGCTATAATTAAATTTTACTGTGATTCCAGTCTATATTTTTTTCTGCCCATTCTCTAGCAGAAGTAGTCTTAATTCCTTTCTGAAAATTAAAGCTCGTATTAAAGTCCCAGGATACACCTCGTCCGTCTCCAAAAATAGATCTGTACTTGTAAACAAAATTTGTCGGATCATTTTTCAAATCATTTCTTAACTCTTCTAAATCAGAAACAGTACGTTCAAATTTTTTCCCTGACAATGTTTCTACAACATCTCCCAATTGCCCATAAGTAATAGTATCACCAGCAATATAAATAATACTGTTCTCAATTGCTGGCTTTTCAAAAAAGATTTCAGCAGTTAACATCCCTATATCATCTGGAGTGGTAACAGTTACTGCAGTATCTAAACTCCCTAATGCATTTACAACTTTTTTATCGAAATCGACAACACCAAAAAAGGGTTGAAACAAATAACTTGTAAACAATCCTGTAGAGATAATAACCCATTTTGTAGCATTTTGTCCTCTAAGAAGCTCACGTACATCAAGCTGTTCATCAAATAGATCTTGCGCACTTCCACGTCCAATAACTTCAAAATCGACACCAAATTGCCATGGAAAGTAGCGTTTTACCCCAGCTTCCAGAACTGCATTTGCCAGTTTTAGTTGAAATCCACCAGCGCCACTTCCATAACCTGTACAGGAAACAATAGCATCATAATTTTTAAAAATTGAAACCAATTCTGAGGAAGGAGCTGAAAGATCCGCCGCCAACAATGTTATATCCAGAGTTTTTAATTCGTCAATAGTTCGTCTTTTTTCAACTTCATCTGTATCAATAGCTTCTTGACGAAGCAACACTGTAATGTTTGTATTATTCTTTTTTGCTTTCTGTGCCATATTACGGATTACTGGTAAACCTAGTTCACCAGCTCCCAAAATTAAAACTGATTTATTTTCCATATTTTTTTATAAAATGTGTTAATTGGAAGTATTTTTTTATGAAGTAGTTACACTTTGTAAATACTTATCAATTGCAAAATTATGATAATCAACACCTTAAAACAATAAGGCACCGACATGTTTGTTTGTTACCTATAGGTTAGTATTTTGAATACCAGTATCATTATTTATAACTTTATATATAAATTAACACATTTATTCTAATTCTAAAAATATCATACTTATTCTATATTTAATTTAAATATAAGTAATGCCTTTATGAATTTATTATTCTACCTTTATATCTCAGATAAATTTGTCTATACAAATAATCTAAAGTACATGTTGCTAAAAAACATAATTCAAAATAGATTAAAAACTTATGACTGATGATGAAATTTTAAATGCATGGAATGCTATTTGTAAAGTTATAAATAAAGATAATGATGATCTGAAAAGTGATATATTAAATCATGTTGGAAACAAATGGTCACTATTTGTTATACACACTTTAGGGGTAGATGGGCGAATGAGATTTTCTAATCTACAGAAGAATATTACTGGAATAAGTCAAAAGATGTTGACAAAATGCGTTCGCGAATTGGAACGGGACGGATTAATCTCAAGAACTGTTTATCCAGAAGTACCTCCAAGAGTAGAATATGAATTGACTTCTCTGGGACGTGGTTTCTTGGTTCAGGTAACACCACTTTGGTACTGGATAGCTAATTCTGTTGAACAATTCAAAGAAGCAAGGGGTAATTACGAAAAATCTAAATAATTAAGTAGTAACAAATTGAAGCAAATAATTTTTAACTACAAAAAATGAAGGCCTTAAATCATTTTATCATCTAAATTTATGATGTTTTTAATTTTACAGTAAAATAAAGAGAACTCGTTGGTTTTATAGTGAAAAATCCATGGAAAATCCACTAAAACAGTATTAAAATTCGCTGCAATTCATCTTACAATAGCAGTTATTGCTACTGTAACTGGATACCACTTTTCATACTAATCTTTACGCCAGCCTGAAGTAAAAAAGAATGGTAATCCCAGTATTTTTATAATACCAGGATTTTGTTTGACACATGGAAATTAGCAACTTACAATAAGTACGTTCAAATATTCTAGCATTTATTTCAACTTTATTCCTCTCTTTCAATGCATTTACATCATTGATTCCCAATTCATAATAAATCCAATCTTTTGCATTTTTTTTTAGTTGTTATTTCTATTTTATTTGAAAATATGCTGAGCAAAATAATACAGGTTATTAGCCCATTCAACATCATCATGACCATTATCATCCACGTGCCATATATGTGGCACTTCTTGTTTTTTAAGATACTGATGTACGCGCTGACTAACAGAGAATAGTCCGTCCTTGCTGCCACAGCCAAGCCATAAAAGCTTAAGTCTCTTTTTAGCTGCCTTTACATCAGCTAAAAGCTTAGTATCTGAAAGTCCTCCAAATTCATTCGTATTTGGTGCCGAAGAAAATCCTCCAACATAAGCGAATGTATTTATATGTGAAAGTCCTATATTCAGAGATTGACCACCCCCCATAGACAAGCCGGCAAGCGCGCGATGTTTACGGTCAGTGTAAACTGAATAATGTGATTCAATATACGGAATGATATCTTTAAGTAAATCATTCTCAAAAGAGGCACCATATCCTTTATATCCGCTTTTTCGCTCCTCCTTTTCATCCGGTTTAGGATTTTCTACCGTCATGTTAGTATTACAATTAGGAAAAACCATAATTGCGGGCTTTATTTTACCAACTGCTAAAAGATTATCTATAACATAATCAGCACGAACCCAGTATGGCCATTGACCATTCCCCGAATTAAGTCCGTGTAATAGATAAATCACAGGATATTTTTTATCAGGAGAATAACCCGGAGGAGTATAAACCATCATCTCACGACGTTTTCCAACAGTTTTAGAGTCGTACTGAACAGTCGTAATCAGACCATGAGGCAAATCATCTCGCTTATCTCTAAAACCAACTGGCGGATTATTAAATGCAGGTTTATCATCAGGTGCTAATTTAATTGGTTCACCAACAACTTTAGCGATTTCTTTTTTAGCTATGTAACCATTAACTTCAAGCCATTTACGACAAGACTCTGTCCATGTGGATACGGTATTTTTTGAGTATCCCAAACCATATCCATGACCACCTCGTTCATAAAGATGAAGTTCGCAGGAAACATTATTCTTTTTCATTGCTAATGCATAATCAATACTGTTTACTACTGGAACGACACCATCATCCATCGAGTGTACCATAAATGCCGAAGGAGTATTCGCGGTAACTTGCAGTTCATTTGAAAAATGTTTTACCATTTCTGATGAAGGCTGTTTTCCAAGCAAATTTTCACGCGACCCTGCATGAGTAATAGTAGAATCCATTGAAATAACAGGATAAATCAATACAGAAAAGTCAGGTCGGGCACTGGTAGAATCAATTGGATTGTAAACTTTCTCATCAAAATGAGTTGCAACTGTGGATGCCAAATGTCCTCCGGCAGAAAAGCCCATAATACCAATTTTATGTGGATCAATTCCCCATTGCTTTGCGTTACGACGTACGATACGAATTGCTTCCTGTCCGTCCTGCAATGGCGCTATTGATTTGTCTTTCATAATAGCATCATTAGGCAAACGATAATGCAAAACAACAGCTGTAATCCCTAACTTATTCAACCATTTTGCTACTTCAATACCTTCATTTATAAATGAAACACCATAATATCCCCCTCCCGGACAAACTACCATGGCCGTCCCTGAATTATTATCATCCGAAGCAGGATAAACTTCAATAGTAGGTTTAGAAATATTCCTTAGTTTTATGTAGTACGTAGAATCAACGATTTGTTTGTAATTAGTGTTTTCAATTGAACCTGGCACCCTGTCTTTCCATACTTCAATAATTTTATTTTGACTAAAAGCACTAGTTGCTACCATAACAATAACAACAGCTAACATAAATGGTTTACTTTTAAAATGCATATTATCTTATTTGATTATAAAACTTGTTATTTTCTACAAAATTTATCAGTTACTTTTTAACTAAAAGACCTCTCATTTCAAGCCATTTCCGACAAGATTCAGCCCATGACGACTCAGTACTCGACGGATTTCCTAAACCATAACCATGTCCACCAGCTTGATAAAGATGTAGCTCACATGGCACATTAAACTTATGCATTGCTAAGGCATAGTTTATACTGTTTTGTGCTACTACTGCTTCATCATTCAAAGAATGAGCCATAAAAGCTGGCGGTGTATCCTTATTTACCTGTAATTCATTAGAATAATATTTTACCAACTCCGGAGAGGGTGCTTTCCCCAGCAGATTTTCACGCGAACCCCAATGGGTTATTTTAGAATCCATAGAAATAACAGGATATATTAGTATAGAAAAATCGGGTTTAGCACTAGTCGTATCATCTGATTCATATACTTTATCGTTATAATGAGTTGAAAGCGTGGATGCCAGATGTCCACCGGCTGAGAATCCCAAAATTCCAATTTTTTGTGGATTGATACCCCATTCTTTTGCATGACTGCGAACTAAACGAATTGCTCTTTGCGCATCCTGTAAGGGCCCGATGGTTTTATTTATCATAATGCTATCATTAGGTAAACGGTATTTTAGTACAAAGGCTGTTAAACCTAAACTATTCAGCCATTTGGCTACCTGTGCCCCTTCATGTTTGACAGCCATCCCAATATAAGCTCCACCTGGACAAATAACAACAGCGGTACCATTTGACTTTTCTTTGGGAGCTAAATATACATCGAGGTTAGGATTGATAATAGAATGATTATCAACCCACCCCGCAACAGTATCAATTACCTGTTTGAATTTATCGTTGTGAATAGCTCCCGGAAGTTTTCCGTTCCATAAATCAATCACTTTGCTTTGACCCGAAATAGTTACTGAAGCAACCATGCAAATTAATGCCAATGTACTTTTTTTTAAAATTGAATTTTTCATTTTTGATTAAAATAGTCGTTCATAATATACCAGGCTTTTTTCTTTTCCCCATTGTCAGAAATCAATCCTTTTCTATTATATCCTTTTTGATATACCTGATGCATTCTTCCCAGAGATCTATAGTCATATAAAATCCATGGACAAACACCGCTTAAATTAGGAATCGTTTTAAACATTTCTATTTGATTTTTATAAATCTGTGCCTGATATTCCTCTGTCCAATAAGCCGCTTCATCTACAACTCCTTTGCTGCCAAATAATGCCTCTCCTCCAAATTCAGAAATAAACACTGCTTTATTAGGGAAGTCTACTTTCCATTTCACTTCCGAAGGTTTGCCCTGCCATGGAATGTACCAACCTATGTATTCGTTAAGAGCAATTAAATCAGAATAGTTATACAAGGTATCTACTACATTAAAAGAATTATTATTATACCCTTGCGTATTTATAACATGAACCACTAATCTGGTAGAATCTATTGCCTTGCATTTTTTTGTCAAATCAATAAGTGCTTCATTCCTATTTGGAGTGTCTGAATAGGTTTCGTTTGAAAGACTCCAGACAACCACTCCGCAACGATTTTTATCTCTGCGAATCATTTCGTCCAACATTGTCTCCATTTTTTCAGGAACAAGACTATCCGAAAATTGAATATGTTGGTATATTGGAAGTTCGCTCCACACCATTAATCCCATTTTCTCAGCTTGCTTAATCATGTTTTCATTGTGTGGATAGTGTGCTAATCTAACCATGTTACAACCCAACTCTTTGGCAGAATTCAACAACAGTTTATCATCTTCTAATGAATAGGCTCTGGCTTTTTTCAATGGATTTTCTTCATGAATATTTACAGCCTTAATAAAAAGAGGTTTTTTATTCAGTAAAACTTCAGTTCGTTTAGTTTCAATACTTCTGAAACCTATTTCATCAACAATTGTATCCGTTTCACTTTCTATAGTTACTTTGTATAATTTAGGACTATCAGGTGACCATAACTTGAAACGAGAAGAAAATTCAAGTTTTGCATAACCACTTTTATTAGTTTTTGCTTTATAAATGATATTTAGCTCCGGGATTTTTACTTTAATTTTTTGTTCCGATTGAACTCCCTTTAGTTGAATCCAACCCAATACCGTATTCAAACTCCCTTTTTTTAACTGAATGAAATAGTCATCAATATAAGTATTTTGAGTTTCAATAATACTTACATCGCGTGTAATCCCTCCATAATTCAACCAGTCATAACCATAGCCGGGAATTCCATTTTCCAGACGGCGATTATTTACTTTTACAATTATTGTATTATCACCTTCTTTAATTTTATCGGTGATTTCAAATTGAAAAGGTGTAAATCCTCCTTCATGGCTTCCCAGTTTTTCTCCATTCAGATACACATCTGCAATATAATTAACAGCACCAAAATGCAGAAACAATCTGGAATCTTTGTTCTTAGAAACATTGAACTGTTTTTTATACCATACACTACCTTCAAAAAAAGTAAGCTCGCGTAGTTGCGAATTAAAGTCTCCCGGCACATTTAATTCCGGTGCGCCATTAAATGAATATTCAAAAAAATCTGTTTTTTTTTCAGGGTTGGGTTCTATCCAAAATTTTCTCCAATCTCCAATACCTCCCGGATCTACTAAAACTTTCCATTTCCCATTCAAGCTTGTTAAATGCCGGGATTGGATATTTACCATTGCCGTTTGAGCTTTTGCCTGATTAACTAAAAAGACTACAAATAACGCTTTTATTATCCATCCCTTTGATACTTTTTTTTGCAATTGATTCATTTTTAAAATTTACACAACAATACTTCTTTCTAGTTTTTAAAATCCGACTACGAATAATCCAATTTTGGATAACTACATAAAAATTAACCTCAATCAGGAAACTTTTTTATGAAAGATAAAATTACCTTATATTCAAAAAAACAAAAGGTTTAAAATGTATCGTGCATTAGACCATTATGTGTCATTTTAGATTTGTTTGGCAATTGAATACCTTCTCCATTGAAAATTAATTATGAAGTAACAATCAAACACATTATCTCTCTTTGAAGTAACAGGATCAGGAAGTCATAATTTATTATTGAATGCAACTGAGTTAGAAATAAAAACCAACTATAACCCAAAACAATAAAAAAACGAACAACATTATAAAGCCCTAAAATTTTACCTTTAAAAACAAGATAGTATTTTATTATATACTACCTGTCTGGGGTGTTTTACACCAGCAACATTTGTTTTAAAGTATTATTTTTGCATTAAAATTTTTGAAATTGTTTCTGTTAGTTATCAGAATGTAATTTCAACAACATCATCCATGGCATTCCATTGTTGATCCTCCCTTCCTCCAAGAATATAAATTTTATTTTTATATTGAAAAACATTATAGTTATAATGTCTACCTGTTGTTAAACTACTAATAGATTCTATATAATTGTTTTTTTTTGGATTGTATAAGTATATTTTCTTAGATGCTTTATCATTAAAACTATGTCCATTTTGTCCTGAAATGAAAAGTAAATAATCATTCAATACAATTCCTTCTTGTGAAGCTTTAGAATAGGATTGAAGTTTATCTACATAAGTCCAGCTTTCATTAACAGGATTATATTTTAACATCAGGTTTAGATCCCACACATAAACTTCATTATTATATATTAGAGAATTTGGTGTCTGGATTTTTTCAGGCATTTCAGTTCCATAAGTCCACTGATTTGTTTTAGGATTATATATCTGGACAGTAGACAAAAATTGTATTCCCAAACCATTAACTCCCTCAGCATATCCACCAAAAATATAAATCTTACCGTTTATAGTTTCTACTGTTGACCAATAGGAACCAATAGGCAATGTAAGACTTTGCTCCCAAACATTTTTGGTAATATTATAAACCTGAATTGTTTTTTTAAATCCATAGGCTCCCACAAGATAAATTTTATCATCTATTATTGTTGATGAAGCATGTGCTTGATATTGAGGAATATTGTTGACCGTTTTCCAAGTATCCTGCTCAATATCATAAACACAAACTTTACCATAAGAATTATTCTTATAAAAATAATAGTCTTCTGTCCCTAGAAAAGCATAAATTTTCCCATTGTAGAGTTCTGCTCCAAAATCATAAGACGGGAAAGGCATATTTTTTTTAGCTTTTGAAGTAAACCTAAATTCTTCTTCATTAATATTTAATATTTCTTGAGTTACGTCTGTCGGGATTTGCGACTCAACTTCAGGGGTTTGTGGTTCAACTTCAGGATCTTGAATTTCAATTTCAGGTATTTGTGTTTCAACTTCCGTTTCTTTCAATACATCATCTTTTGAACATCCAATAAATAATGTAATCATCAGTATTAATAAAATCTTTTTCATATGTGGTTAATATTTATTTTTATACAATAGATATCATTCTATTATTATTGAATTTTTTTCTTTTCTCTTTTAGTCAATTCCTGAATTATAATTTCTTTGTTGCTAACTACTGAATATTCTATTTGATCTTTTAATTTTTCAATACCATTTTGGGTTATAAAATTAGGAGTCAGGTACTGGAAAGGCAGTTTTTTATTTAACATATTTTGTTTATTTAATTGACCTAAATCATAATCAACTAGAAAATAAACGGAAAAATCCAATCGATAAGCAGCAACATTATACAAACCTAAAACACCTAATTGATTTTGAGGATATACCGCTTCACCTAATTTTACAAATATTTTATCTTTATCAAAACCAATGTATTTAGAATAAGTTCCATCTTGATGCTCAATTAGTATTTGATTAGTTTTAGATGTATATTTTTTTTCATTAAGAATATTTGAATTTTCATCTCTCTTAATATCAACAACAATTCCTTTACGCATGCAACATACTGTATCAGGCGTTTTTAGATTTACAACATATACTTTCCATGTTTTTACTTTTTCGTTGTTAAAATACTTTTCATCCAAATTTATTGCTTCATTAATTGTAATCTTTTTATTTAATTTAAAGGGAAGACAATAAGTAACCAAAGTATCAACTTTTGGATTGATCTTTCCAATCACAGATGTGTATTTGTAGCTCAAAGAAATAGGGGTTTGCCTATTTATGGGGTTTAATCTTAATAACATACCATTATATCCTGAGACAACTATTTTTTGATGTAATTGAGCATCTGAATTTTCGAGTTGCACAAATTCTAGGTCGACAGTATAGGTACCTGGTAATTCCTTAGTATAATTAAGAGTTACACTATTATCAGTATTTCTTTCTACCGTAATGAGTAGTTTAGGATTCTGAGCCTTAAGATTGATACTGAAAAATATTAATAACACTATTTGAAATATTCTTTTTCTTATCATAATTTTATATGTTTAAACTAAACCTAATTTAATAGTTTGAAAATAGTTTCTTACTAAACAAATCTAGTAAGAAAAAACATCTAGAACGACTTAAATTGTATCGAAACAGGGTGTGAATTGTATTAATTAGCCTACTATATCATGTATTTATTCGTGAAAAGAATAATAATTAGATTAAGGTGAAAACTCCTGATTTCAATTATTAAAATAAGAATCCACACCATAAAAAAAAACAGCAGTAAACACTAAGATTTACTGCTGTTAAAAAAATGACATCCCTATTTTTTATCCTTTTATATTTGTACTTACCGTTAAATTAGTCTAAATCCCCGGGTTTATATATAAACTTGTCAAAATCAGCATAGGCATTAGTATTTTGATTTGGAGATGTCGCATATAACCCAAGAACAACTCCCGTGAAACCTCCATTGGTTTCAGAACTCAAATACCAAACGTTAATCTTGCTTAGGAAATTAAATTGCTTACCATCCAAAGAATAATAAAACGAGTAAAAGTCCTTATCCCCTTTCACTTTCAAATAAATTTTATCACCAGGAATTTCAATCTCATTTGCAATATGATTCAGAACTCCCATGTGATAACGAACTAACAGTTTATGTTTGCCATTTTCTGATTTTTTTAATAAAAGCTCATAATGTGCCTGTGGTGAATAATAAACGGTCATTCCCGCTTCGTCGCCTTTTTTGGCATTATTTAATGACAACTCAGTAGTAGCCGAAAAATCAATATGCTCCTGTCTGCGTGCTACAAAAGTGGGAGAATCATTGTCGTCTAAGGTAACGGTGCTTGCTTTCAACCTTAATGAACCTTTCTTTTCCGTTAGCGAATAATTTTTCATAAAAGGATTTCGAAGATAATTCCAATTGACGCCTAATTTTGTTTCATCAAAATTGGTAGAAAAGTCATGTTGCTTTACGGGGTGTAACGGCAAAGTAGGTACATTCATATCTATGTTTACTGTACCATTACCATTGATTACCGGCCAGGCATTTGCATCCCATCGTACCGGTGCTAATAATGTTTCACGTCCTAATACGTGATGCAATAAACTTTGTGGACGAAATCCTAAGAAAACAATCCACCAGGAACCATCGTGAGCCTGAACAAAATCTCCGTGACCAGTCCCTTGAATTGGGTTACTTTGAGAAATTTCATCAATGTGTGTAAAAATCGGGTTTGAAGGATTCGACTGATAAGGCCCATAAATAGATTTGCTACGGGCTATAGTCATTTTATGCCCATATTCGGTGCCCCCTTCAGAAATCAGTAAATAATACCATCCGTCTTTTTTATAAATATGCGGTGATTCCGGATAACGTCCGCCTGTTCCATTCCAAACAATTTTACTCTCAGTGAGTCTTTTTCCTGTTTTTATATCTATTTCAGAAATGGTAATCCCCTGACCATTTGAAATAAAATAGCATTTGTTTCCTTCAAAATACAATGTAGGATCAATTCCACCCTGCTCCACAAAAATAGGTTCAGACCATTCCCCGGCCGGATTATCAGTAGATACATAAAAATTGCCCCCACCGGATACATTAGTAGTAACCATATAAAAACGCCCCTCATTATAACGGATAGTTGGTGCATAGATACCCGCAGAAGGGGCACATTTATCTAATTTAAGCTGGGATGGACGAGTCAAACAATGACCGATTTTTGTCCAGTTAATTAAGTCTTTACTATGAAATACTGGAACCCCTGGGAAATATTCAAAACTACTGGTTACTAAATAATAATCATCCCCTACTCTGCACACACTTGGATCCGGATGAAAACCAGAAATAACAGGATTCTTATACCCCTGAGCATTTGAATTGCTATAGAAACTTAAAAAACAAGTTAAAAGAAAAAATATATTTTTCATATATTGATATTGATTATTTTTTATCGGTGATAGATAATTCGCATATCGTCTTTGGTGTTTATCCCCAATTATTCAGATATACTCATTTCATATCAAATTAAAATTTATTATAATGCCTTATTTCAAAACAAAATCTACTGTACCCTTGATATCGGTTGCCGAAGCTCCAATCATAATTTTGAATTTTCCCGGTTCTGCAATCCAGGTATTTTTTTTGTCATCATAAAAAGAAAGAGCCTCTTTTGATATCGTAAAGCTTACTAATTTTTCTTCCCCAGGTTCTAACGAAACTTTTTCAAAAGCTTTTAATTCTTTTAATGGGCGTGGTAAACTTGATTTTTCATCATTAACATACAATTGAACAATTTCCTTTCCGGCAACTTTACCTGTATTTTTCACCGGAATTGTCACTACTACTGAATCAGCTGCTGTAATTGATTTTGAAGAAATTGTAGGTTTTCCATATTGAAATGTGGTATAACTCAAGCCATATCCGAATGGGAAAAGAACCGGAATATTTTTAGTATCAAACCAACGGTATCCTACTAAAATATCTTCTTTATAATTTACATTTACACCATCTCCCGGAAATACTGAACTATCAAATGAAAGTGCTCCACAGTCTTTTAATTTTAAAGGGAAAGAAAAAGGAAGTTTCCCGTTTGGATTTACTTTACCACTTAAAACATTTGCTAATGCATTCCCTCCTTCAGATCCCAAATACCACCCTTGAACAATGGCTGGTACGTTTTGTATCCATGGCATTTCAACTGCATTACCGCTAAATAAAACAAACACAATATTTGGGTTAACTGCTGCTAAGGAAGTTATTAATTCATCTTGTCCAAATGGAAGTCTCATATCCGGACGATCACTACCTTCGCTATCCTGGTGATAGTTTTTATTCAATCCTCCTACAAAAATAACCAGATCAGCTTTTTTTGCTTTTTGAATAGCTTCATCTCTAAGTGATTTTATTCTGGTCTCAGGAATTACTTCCTCTCTGTCCCATAAGGATTTACCACCTTCATATCCTTGGGCATACGTAATTTTATCACCGTAGATACTTTTTAAACCATCTAATGGTGAAACATATCTTTTTACTTTAAGGGTTGAAGATCCTCCACCATCAGTTAATATACGAGTTGCATTTTCACCTATTACCAGAATATTTTGGTATTTATTACCATCAATCGGTAATAAAGGCTTCTCATTTTTAATTACAGCTTTATTTTTTAACAATACAATAGCTTCTTCTGCAATAGTACGGGCAGTAGTATGATGTTCTTCACTGGCAAAACTTCCCCAAGGTCTATTTCGATTCATCGAAGTTCTAAAAATCAAACGTAAAACTCTTGCTGCTTTCTCATCAACAGTACTCATTGGAACACTGCCTTCTTTTAGCATTTTAAGATAAGGTTTTGCTAAAAAATAATCATTATATGTAAATACAGATTCACTAGTTAAACCATTTGTAAATGATCCCATTTCAATATCTAATCCATATAATGCGGCTTCTTTTGTATCATGTACTCCTCCCCAATCCGATATAACAGCACCGTCAAACCCCCAATCTTTTTTCAAAATTTTATTTAACAGTAATTCATTATGACAAGCATGCTGACCCAGTACTTTATTGTAGGCTCCCATGATACTCCAGGCACCTCCTTCCTGAACAGCTGCTTTAAATGCCGGAAGATAGATTTCATGCAGCGCTCTATCACTCAATATTGCATTAATATCCATACGGTTTGTTTCCTGATTATTTACAGCAAAATGTTTTACGCAGGCAGCTACTCCATTTTTCTGCACCTCTTGAACATATGGAACAACCATTTGAGAAGCTAAGTAAGGGTCTTCTCCTAAATATTCAAAATTGCGTCCATTTAATGGGATACGGTAAATATTAACCCCTGGTCCAAGCAAAACATCTTTTTCTCTATATCGTGCTTCTTCACCAATTGCCTTACCATATTTAGCTGAGAGTGATTTGTTCCATGTTGCTGCCAAAGCAGTTAAAGCAGGGAATGCCGCACACGAATCATTAGTCCATTTAGCAGAATCCCAGGCGTTCCATAATTGCTCTTCATGTATTCCGTGTGGACCGTCGCTCATCCATAATTCGGAAATCCCTAATCTCGGTACACCTGGAATACTGAACTTACTTTGCGCATGACAAAGCGCTACTTTTTCTTCTAATGTCATCCTTGATAAAGCATCCTTTATACGAACTTCTATAGGTTTACTTTCATCTAGATAAACAGCTACTTGTGCCCATCCGTTAACAGACAACAGGATAAATAACATTACTAAAATGCTAATTTTTCTTTCTTTCATTACAATATGTTCTTCTATTTTCTTTGAATATTTTAAATATTAGCCTTAACCAAAATTGAATTCCACCAGATTATATATCCGGTATTATGCTCATTTTTTATCTAGCTTAAAACTATATTCTTTCTTTTATTTCAACTAATTTTTAGGACTGATTACAATTGCAAAACCACCTCCATTAGCCATATTTATTGTTAACTTATCAGCATTGGTTACATTAATTATTTCACGTACATAATCTGTAGCATCTTTATTTGCATTTATTCCGTCTTTAAAAATTTCGGCGGAGTAGTTTCCTTTGTCAAGGAAAGATAAATCTATTGTCATTTCTCTTGATGACCAGTTTGTTAAACCACCTACAAACCATTTATTTCCTTTTCGTCTGGCGATAGCAACATATTCTCCAACTTTTCCATCAAGGGCAATTGTCTCATCAAAAGTGGTTGGAATCTGAGAAATAAAGTTAGTACTCTCCTGTTCTTTCATATAGGCTGTTGGACTATCAGCCATCATTTGTAATGGCGCTTCATAAACAGTATACATCCCTAATTGATGACATCTGGTGCCCTGACTCATTGGTAAAGAATTACTAAGGTGAAAATCTAATTTTGTTGCATTACGCATAGCTCCCGGTGTGTAATCCATAGGACCGGCCAGCATTCTGATAAAAGGAATACAAGTAGCATAATAAGGCATATCATCATTTGGTGTCCACTTAGCATTCTCTAAACCTTTAACCCCTTCAAAATTGACAACATTTGGATAGGTTCTCTGAATACCCGTTGGTTTATACATACCATGATAATCAATAAATAATTTATATTTTGCTGCTTTATCAGCTATATTATATAGCGATTTTACCATTTTTTGGTCATCACGATCAATAAAATCGATTTTAAAGCCCTTTACTCCCATTTTTGAATATTGCGAAAATGCATCATCTAAAACCTGATTTATAGCATACCAAGAAGCCCAGAGAATAATACCTACATTTTTTTGTTTTCCATAGTTAATGAGTTCTTCAACATTCATATTTGGTGAAACTTTCATCATATTAGTTTCTTCACTCCAACCTTCATCCAGTACTACATACTCAATATTATTTTTAGAAGCAAAATCTATATAATATTTATACGTTTCCGTATTAATTCCTGCCTTAAAATCAACTTTAGACAAATTCCAGTCATTCCACCAATCCCAGGCTACTTTACCTGGTTTTATCCAGCTTACATCGGCAATTCTGGAAGGAGCTGAAAGCTTTTGAACCATATCATTATTAGCTAATTCTTTGTCACTCTCACTTATAATTACTGCTCTCCAAGGGAAATTACGGGCTCCATCTACTTTAGCGATATATGGTTCTCTTTTAGACACCATATAATTCATATTGTTATACCCTCCTAAACGTTCTTCCTTTGGATAATGAGCAAATACTCCCTTTAATTCTTGCTTTGTCTGATTATTTATGGTTAAAAACATACCCGGATAATCCTCAAGATCAGCCTCGATAATAGCCGCCTTTTTTCCATTTCCTAAATCAATAAGAAACGGAGTTATTGCTAATGAATCTTTTACAAATTTAGATAGTGGTTTTTCATCATACATCACTTCAAAAGCAGAGGCATACATATCGTTTTCTCTAAGATCGCGCACATAAGGAATAAAAGCTTTATGATCTTCACTAAAGTTAAAATTAGCCTCTTCAGATTCTATAATTATTTGCCCTTTTCTCTTTGTAAAAAAACGGTAGGCAACACCATCATTATAAGCTCTTAAAATTAGACCAAAATCACCTTTATAGTTAACTATAAGCTGATTATACTCATCAACAACCATTTTCTTTTTATAAATGGGTGTAGCAAAACTGCTGTTTACTTTTGAGTTTTTAATACTTGTAACTTTTGCATTATTCCCTAATACCACTCCATTATCAAGTGATAATGATATAGATGAAGGAGCTATAACCTGAGTATTTTCATGTTTGACAGACCATAAAATTTTGGCTCCGTTCTCTAAAACCATATCAATTTTCCCATTAGGAGATTTTAAATGAACAACCTGAGCCACACCAACAGCTGTTGACAAAAACACAAATATGATTGTACTTAAAAGAATTCTTTTCATTTCGATATATTTATTATTATAATTTTACAATGCCACATTGATTTTTTTCCCGGAATAAATAACCTCTCTATTGTATTTTTGAGATAAATTAGTGCCTATCCCCTTGTTCTCCCTTACTAAAACAATATTAAATTTTCGTTGTTTAAGCATTCCTGGAAATTTACCTTTCTGTATATCTATTGTTAATGTTCTGTTTTTGTCATTCCATAAAAATTTTATAGTTGAAAAAGAACCCTTCTCATAATTATAATTATCATTTTCATCTTCATATAGAGTGAATTCTCCGTTTTTCCCTTCGTATATGCGAATTTCCAGATTATCCCATTTCTTTTCCGTGGCATATTGGACTTTAGGTCCAAAAGGAAGTATAGAACCTGCTTTTACAAACATTGGTATAATATCAATTGGCGTTTCTTTTTTAACAGTTTGTCCTCCTGTATATTTTTCAGCGGTCCAGAAGTCATACCAATCTGTTCCTTTAGGTAAATAAACTTCTTTACTTTTCACGGTACTAAAATCAGCAACTCTGGCAGAATCAACCAGTTTTGAATACATAGGTTGAGTAACCGGACTAACCAAAATTGATTTCCCAAACATAAATTCATCATCAATATCCAAGGCTTTTTTGTCTTCTGCAAAATCCATAACCAAAGCACGTGTCATACTTGACTTATTTGAGGTAACATCCCAAGAAGTAGTATATATATAAGGCAAAAGACTATAGCGAAGATTTATATATTTTTCTATTGCATCATATATTGGTTCTCCTTTTTTACCAAATTGGTATAGCTCACGCGGATATCCTTCACCGTGGGAACGCATCATAGGACAAAAAGTACCAAATTCCATCCAACGTACATGTAATTCACGATAATCAGGATTTTCTAAAGGATTATTGAAATTCGAAAGAAAGAAACCTCCAATATCACTATTCCAATAAGGAATACCACTTAAAGACAAATTTAAACCAGCTGAAATCTGATTTTTCAAAGCTTTCCAAGAAGCAACAATATCTCCTGTCCAGGTATTTGAACCATAACGCTGCTGACCAGCAAAAGCTGAACGTGTTAAGATAAACACACGCTTATCTGAAGTAACCGAACGTTGATGATCTGAAACGCCACCAACAGTCATCAATGGATAGGCATTTCTAACTTTACGGAAAGATCCTAGATATGTTTTACTATCTAAATCTGAATCTTTGAAATCTAAATGATCCGGTTCAGTGGAATCCATCCACCAACCGTCCATTCCAAGTTTAAAAATACCGTTATTAAGATATTTCCAATATAGATCACGTGCTGCAGGATTGTATGCATCATAAACTTTTACCCCGGAAGGATAATCCTGATTAGGAGGGAATTTTTCTGAACCTGATTCTGGCCATGTTTTAAAATTGAACAATACGCCCATCTTATCCAGTTCTTTGAATTGTTTTGTATTTGGTCCAAAAGAACTCCAGATAGATATAATCATATGAGCATTCATTCCATGCACATCATTTACCATTTTTTGAGGATCGTAAAATCCAGGATTCAAAAATTCCATGGCATTCCATAGGTAATTATTTCCCCAATATTGCCAATCCTGAATGATTCCATCCAATGGAACATTTAATTCACGGAATTTTTTCACGACATCAACCAATTCGTCCTGGCTTTTGTAACGTTCACGACTTTGCCAAAAACCATAAGTCCATAGAGGAAACATAGGAACCTCACCCGTTATACTTCTAAAATTAGCTATTACATCATCTGTATCAGATCCCTGCATGAAATAATAATCCACACCATCACCTAGCTGTGACGTAAACTTAGTTTGTTCAGGAGTATCCTCAAAAATGGTAGGTGAATAATTATCCCAAAATAATCCATATCCTTTATTTGACACAAAAAAGGGAATATAATCATCCGTATTACCCTGAATCATATTAAGTTTGACACCTCTCTTAGACATTTTCCCGTCCTGTTGAACACCAAGTCCATATATTTGTTCCTCTTTATCTAATAGGAATGCCTGAGAGACAGAATAGGCTTTTACACCAGCATCATTAAAATCTGTCAATAGTGTTCCGTTTTCTTTCTCACTAAACAGTACCTCTTTTTTAGTTGCAAAAGAAATTTTTCCACTGTTGAGACTCAAAGCAATATTTATTTTTTCACCAATTATTAAAAGTTCATTACCATTTTGTTTTAACTTAAAAGGTACTTTCTGTGGATTTTGGATAACAGAAAGACTCTTTTGAGAATAAGATTTACCCTGTGGATATTTCAATACTCTTACAGTAGAGGGGTTATAAAAACAGATCTCTATATTTTTAGAATCGATTACAGCTTTTACACCAGAATCCGTTTTTTGATACGTTTGGGCACTGATATTCCCATTAATCAGTATAAACAAAGTAATGATTAGATTTTTGATTCTCATATTTATAAAATTTATTTTAAGCAGATTAATAGCACATACTTTTAGTCCGTAAACTCGAAGCCATTTTTTATTCATGAATTTTCATTTTACTACAGCAGTAATAAAAAAAGTAATAATTCTATAAGTAAAAACGCTTTTACTGTTCTATTAATTTTTTCAATCACTATTTAACTGTTTTAATATTTATCGTTGTTTCTTCTAAAGTGGGAGATGTAACTGTTAATTTAATATCACCTGCTTCATGCGTACTTTTTATTACAACTAATGCCTTTCCTTTCCAAGCTTTACGTGTATTACCTATATAGGCTTCGAAATCTTTCAAATCAGCATTATCAACTCCGGCAATTACACCAGGTCCTTCAATTTTAAAATGTAAACGGTTGTTGGCATTGGGTTGAATAGTTCCTTCTTTGTCCATTAATTCAATAGTTACATAAGATAAATCCTGACCGTTAGCAAGTATATCTTTTCGGTCAGCTGTTAATCTCATTTTTACAGCTTCTCCTGAAGTTTGCAGCATGGTTGATTCCATTTCTTTATCATTTTCAACTCCAACAGCTTTAAGTTTTCCTGATGAATATGGTATTTTAAAAGTCGCCATAAATTGTTGCTCCTGGGCAGTTGCCTGTTCTCCAATTAATTTATTATTCAGATACAACCTTACTTTAGGATACTTAGAATACACTTCAACCTCAATCTCCTTTCCTTCAAAACCCGGCCAAGTCCAACTCTCCCATGTTGGCCAAACAGACCACCAAGTTTGCTTTATTTGTAAAGGATAAGGTTCAGGCTCACGAACTGCCATGTAAATTTTCTCCTTATTATTATACAGCATACTTCTATAATGAGATATAGGTTTTCTCCAACCAATCAGGTCAATATCTCCACAATAAGCACCATGCCATGGAAAAAAATTATTCTCCCAATGTTCACCTGGCACCTCGCCTGAATAATAATAACGACCAATTCCTGATTCTCCTAAATAATCCATAGCAGTCCAAACAAAATCTCCTATTACATAGTTGTTCTCTTGTCCCAATTTCCAATTAGCGAAAGCTTCTTTAGGATAAGATTCAGTCTGAACAATTATTCTTGAAGGCACTTTTTTATGATCGTCCGGAGCACTATGCAAGTGATAATTATATCCTGCAACATCGTGTACAGCCATTAATGGATCAAAAACAGACCAATCCTTTCCATTATCCACAATGGCAGACGTTACCGGACGCGTATTATCTATTTTCTTTAAGGCATTTATAAGCATTTGAGCTGTTTTTACAGCTTCAGGATCTGCTCTCTCAGGAATTTCGTTGCCTATACTCCACATAAAAACCGAGGGATGATTACGGTCACGTAACACCATCGCTTCTAAATCTCGCTGCCACCACTCATTGAAATACTTCGCATAATCATTACTATTCTTACCAATTTTCCAGCAATCAAAAGATTCATCCATTACCAATAAACCTAATTTATCGCAAGCATTCAAAAATGATTCCGAAGGCGGATTGTGAGAAGTTCTCACTGCATTAAATCCAGCTGCTTTTAGTAATTCCACTTTGCGTTCCTCTGCACGATCATAAGCAGCCGCACCTAAACAACCATTATCATGATGTACACAACCACCATTTAATTTTACTGTTTTTCCATTGAGTTGAAATCCTTTCTCGACAGTAAATTTTATGGAACGAATACCAAAATCAATTTTGGTATCATCCAATACTTTTTTATCTTTTACTATCTGAATATGAGCCTGATACAAATAAGGTGTGTCAGGCGTCCAAAGTTTAGGGTTTGATACTTGTATCGTTTGGGTAATTTCCTTTTCGCTATTAGCAGGAATTTCAATTTGAATCTGAGCGTTTCCAGCGTTTTTTAAATTCTTATTACTAAGTTGAGTCTTTACTACAACCTTTTGAGTTGATTTCGTTTCGTTTTTAACAATCGATTTCACCTGTATGCTTGCCTTTTTTGCAGAGACAACAGGAGTTGAAACAGCTGTACCCCAATGCGCTAGATGCACCGAATCAGTAACCAACATCCAAACGTGACGGTAGATTCCTGAACCACTGTACCAGCGGCTGTTCATTTGCTGTGAATTATCAACCTTTACTGCAATAATATTTTCCTTCCCAAAATTGAGATAAGGTGTAAGATCATAACTAAACGAAGAATAACCATAAGGATAAACACCCAGAGATTTTCCATTTATAAAAACTTCAGAGTTCATATAAACTCCTTCAAAATAAACAGCTACTTTTTTTGCTTTCCATTCGTTGGAAACCAGGAAACTTTTTCTATACCAGCCAATACCTGCCGGAAAAAATCCACCGCCTCCGCCTGTCACATTTTGAGGGTTAGTTTTCCCTTCAATACTCCAATCGTGGGGTAAATCGAGTTTACGCCAGTCCTTATCAATAAAATTATTTTCTTTAGCTTCTGGAACATCACCTAAAAAAAATTTCCAATCAATATCAAACAGTTGTTTTCGTTCAATGTAATTTCTATCTTGTGCATAAGCTATAAACTTTCCTTGCAAAAGCAAAAATAGAATGACTAATAATCTAATATTAGTTTTGTTTATAACCTCATAATTACGCTGTTCCATTTTTCTTTTTTAATTTAATTTGACAACTACAGTAGAGAGCATTAATCAATTATATATTACTAACCTTTCTCTGATTCTCTACTTAATTTCCCAATAACTCAAGCATTTTATCACCATATCGCTTTCCTAACATTCTGTACCCTGCCGAATCAAAATGGGCGGGATCTTGTGAGGTGCATCCTGCAGAAGAAATTACGTGTGCAGTTGGGATGGTTACAGGTAAAGTATTAATAATAGGATTCATCCAAGTACCACAACAATTACCGGAAGCAGATACTACTTCTCCTGCCAGAATTGGCACCGAGTTAGCATCTAAAGATAAATCTGCCAACATTTCATTATAGACTTTTTTCACATACGATGGCCAGTTTGGATCACCTGTGTTTGCTTCCCCTTGATGCAAAAGAACACCTTTAATAACTCCAACTTTTTGTGCCTGTTTAGCCATATCAATCAATCTTTTACGCGGATTACCATCATAGGCTCTAATTTTTGACAAATACCACTCTTCATTATACATAGAAACATAATTCTGATAAAGATCTTTGTCAAATAACCTAATATCTGATCCTCCAACAGCTACATTGATAATACCCACAGTGATGTTATCTGGCAGATTTTCAACCATTGTTCGTCCAAAATAATCGACCGGTGACAGACCTGTATTACACTGACACGATGGAGGAATGGCTGTATACCATGTTCCTATATTCCGACCAGTACATTGAACTGATTGAAGAACCTTAAAACGACTGTCAACAGTCTTATCTTGCGTTTCAATTGCTCCCTGACCTTCCATATTTGATTGTCCGAAACAAAGAAAAATGTAAAAATTTGGATCTTGTGCAACTGGCTCAACCTTAGAAAGCTGTGAGACTGAAATTCGTCGCAATTGACCATTTTTTGTAAAAACATCCAATATCGCAGAACGTGTTGAACCTGTGTCATTAAGCTCTGCTGTTAACTGAATTTTAGCACTACCACTACTGCCACTGGTTTTGCTTAATTGTAACCAGGATGAAGCTGAATTGACAATACTCCATCGGTCATTACTATTTAAACTTATTTCTGATGTTGATTTTTCTGCAGGTAACGAAACCAATGATGGAAGAACATTCAATGAAGATTCCATATCATTAGAACTTGCGCATGATATAAGAGTGATGACCCACAAAATAGCCGTTAAAATTGTTTTATTAAAGAGTTTGGTATTCATTTTTATTTTATTTGAAATCTTTTATTTGAAATCTGGTTTTCCTCTTGGAATTATAAATATGCTTTATTTTTGAGAAACTATTGCTTCCCAACATATTCCATAATAAAACCGTAGTGATACGATTTATTTCCTGAATTAGTATACTTATCCATTGTTTTGGCTCCCCATGTATCATCACCCCCAACTCCATGTATATTTAAATCAATATTCAGATTAATAAAATCGCGCTTGGGAAGTTGGTAATCGTGAGTTGCGCTTTCCAAATCTTCTTCTGTATAAGGCCATGCACGAAAGTTTAGTGGTTGCAAACCAGTAATCTTAATCCTATTGTCATTTTGAGCACCTAAAGAAAACCAGCGAACATCGCAACGATTCGCATTATCTTGCGGAGCTGCATATGGAACTATAAAATTGTTTAATTCTGAATGGTACAAACCAATCAATGAAGCTATTTTCCTGTCAGGATAATTTTCATATGGTCCACGACCGAACCAGTCAATAGTACTATAGTTCTTCGGAACATGAAGTCTCATTCCAAATTTTGGTATCAAAGGAATTGTATCACTCAACGGCGTATATGTAGCTTCTACTTGTAATTTCCCTTCACCATTAAATTGGTAACTTAATACATAATTGGCATTAATAGTTGGTAAATTCATATCCAATTTGACCGTAACTAAATTGGCCTCTTTAATAATATTACTATTTTTAACCACTCTATTTTCAGCTGCCTTTTTCCACTTTCCTAATTCCTTTACATAACCACTTTGTTTTTGGTTATCGTTTGGTGTTTTCCAGAAATAAGGCTCAAGTTTACCTTTCAATAATTCTTGTCCGTTAGTTTTCCAGCTTATCAATGAACCACTTTTTTTGTCGATAGTAAAAGACATTTTTTCCGTTTTTAATTCTATTTGTGAAGCTGTTTCTATTACTTTAGGCTGTTTTTCTACGGCTGATATCTTTTTCCACTCATATGGTTTTAGAACAAACTGCTCCCGAGCAATACAAAACCCATCTTCAGCCCAGAGGGTTGCATTCTTGAGTTTTACATAAATATTCAACTCTATTTCTGATGAAAGCATGCTGGTCAATTGTGGAGAAGAAACCATTACAACTGAAGATTTACTTGGTAAAATATCATCAAAATCAAGCTTGCCTTTTTGAAAAGGTTCTCCATTTAATGTGTATTCGTATTCAAAATCAAAATTTTGGAGAGAAAGAAAATCAAAACGGTTTGTAATTTCAACTTTAATTTCTTTATCCTTTAAAAGTTTGAAAGCTATCGGTTGATACACTTTCTGAACTTCAAAATAATGAGGAAGTGGTTTTCTGTCTGTTGTTACTAAACCTCTGATACAAAAATTCCCTTCGTTTGGAAAATCTCCAAAATCACCTCCATAAGCCCAAAATTCATTGTCTTTAAGACTATAATCGCCAGGGTGAAGATTCATTTTGAGAGAAGTAGCATCTTTTGGTTTTGGCAAACCATTTTCATTCCATTCCCAAATAGCCGCACCTGCAATACTTGGATCTGCATATATTACATCCCAATATTCCTGTAAATTTCCACCTGAACTTCCCATAACATGGGCATACTCACGCATAACAACTGGTTTGTCATTAATTTTCTCTGCCAGTTTTTTAAAATCAGCGGGATGAAGATAACTGTCATCATAAAGATCTGAAATCTCTCTATGTGTATCCGAAAAAACCAAACGTGTTTGATCTAACTTTCTGATTGTATCTGCCATAGCCTGCATATTGCTGCCTTTTCCTCCTTCATTTCCCAGCGACCAGAAAATAACACAAGCATGATTCTTATCTCTTTCCACTAATGAAACAGCGCGTTCAACATGCGATTTTTTCCATAAAGGATCTTCTCCAAGCTCCTTATTACCAAGACCAAAGGCGTGTGATTCCTGGTTAGCCTCATCCATAACATAAAAACCGTATTTATCACAGAGTTCATAAAACAACGGATCATTAGGATAATGTGAAGTTCTAATCCAATTAATATTGGCTTGCTTCATTAACTCCATGTCTTTTACCAAAGTTGCTCTGGTCATATGTTTTCCTGTGCGCGGATGCTGCTCATGACGATTAATTCCTTTAAGTTTAACAGCTCTGCCATTAATATAAAACACTTCTCCACGAACCTCTACCTTACGAACACCAAAATAACATTCTGCTTTATCAATAATTTCGTCTTTACTGTTTTTAATTCTCATGACAAGACGATATAAATCAGGTGTTTCTGCAGACCACAATTTTGTATTAGCAATAGTTGTTTTAAAGTCCAGTGAAAGCTGTTTACCCTTTAAAACAGTAGGGATTATATTTGACAAATTCATATCAACATAATCACCTGACTTTGTAAAACCTGTTATTTCAGTATCCATTCGCAAACCTGAACTGTTTAAAGATGAACGGTTATCAATAGCTACATTAACTAAAATATTGGCATTAGAAAATGATGCATCAGGTTCTGCAACAACAAAAAAATCTCGGATATAGGTTTTTGGACGTGCTATTAAATCAACATCCCTGAAAATACCACCTAACCTCCACATATCCTGGTCTTCGAGATAACTGCCATCACAGTATTTGTATACTTCAACGGCTAATTTATTTTCTCCCTTTTGAATATACTCAGTAATGTCAAACTCAGCAGGTGACATAGAGTTTTCACTATAACCAACTTTTTTTCCATTAACCCAAACATACATTGCTGATTGTACACCTCCAAAATTCAAAAAGACCTGTTTATTATTCCAACTATCCGGAATTGTAAAGCTTGTAAGATAACTTCCTATCGGATTACGCTCTTTATAAGTTGTAAATGTTTTATCAGGTTCACTTGTTACTTTTGGAATATCTTTTTTAAACGGGTAAGGCACATTAGTATAAATAGGTGTACCAAAACCCTGAAGTTCCCAATTAACAGGAACAAGAATATCATCCCACATTTCTGGCGAATAATTCTGGGTATAAAAATCACCCGGTCGAGATTGCGGATCAGGTGACCATTTAAATTTCCAGATTCCGTTAAGGGATTTAATCAACGGATTATTTAATTTCTCTTCTGAAAAGAAACCATACGCATGTGGGATTTCTTTATTTATACCATTAATGTTGGGATTTTCCCAATCGGGAACACCTTGCCCAAAACTAAGATTCATCAAAAAAAGCAGAATTCCTAAAAAGATTTTTTTTTCTTTTTTGCTAAACCCATTCATTAGTATATAAGTAATTTCATTCGGAGTTAATAATGTTTTCAAGCCTCTTATGTATTTCAAACGTGTTACTTCTAATTACTTAATCCATTTTATAAATTCGATCCATCAACTGCCATTTCTGATCGGCATCTGCTGTTTTATAAAAATCACAATTTAATTTTCAAAAAAAATTTCTCAATAATTAAATTATTATTTATCTAACGTAATTTTGAACACAGTTGCTATTTCATTAGGGTAATGTTTAAGTTTTGAAATTTTCAACAATTCATATTCTTGTGTCCAAGCAATTTTTTCTTTACTTCCAAGAATTTCAATTTTTTTGATTCTGGCATGATTTTTATTTTTCCCAAAAGCTTTAATATTTACATCTTCGGTTGGAACGCCCATTACCGTAGCATAAATGACATTCTTCTTTTGATTAAATCGAATATCTTTTTCAGTAAAGCCAACTTTCCCTTCGTTAAATCCGGCAGAATTCAATGGATTAATCGAATCTACTGAAGGCCCTTCACCATAAACAGTCCAAGGACGAGTATCAAAAATACTTTCTTTGTTAACATCCATCCATGAACCGATATTTTCAAGAATTGCAACTTCTTTATCATCTATTGTACCGTCTCCACGAACAGGAATATTTAGTAATAAATTACCGTTTTTACTCACTATATCAATCAAAGTTCGGATAACTGTTGCCGCTGATTTATATCTATTCTGTTCGTAAACACTTCTACTATAATGCCAGTCTCCAATACAGGTACAAGTTTGCCAGGCTTTTTCTTGTGGTTTATCAGGTGCCCCACGTTCAACATCCCAAACTAAACATTCCTTTTGTTCTTCAGTTAATACTTTTCCAAACATCACAGCTTCTAGTTTCCCTTTGTGTTTGGACATATTGGTATTATAATAGTGAGCAGCAATTTTTAAACCTACATTACTAACAGGATAAAGAGGAAGAGTGGTATCATCAAAATAAAGCAAATCAGGATTATATATATTTATTAAATCCATTGTACGATTATAAAAATTATCGCAATATTTCTGATCCGGAATACTTGCTCCATTATCCCAATTCCATTGTCCCCACAATGACGTGATATTTTCGCTCGTTCCACGACTAAGAGGATGATTTTGAGCATACAACTCTTGTGGATCAAGTCCTTCCCACCATTTACCTTTACCGTCAGCCTTTGTCAACTTTCCATCATATGGAACTCCCGCTAATGGTCCTTCCTTATCAGAGAGTTGGGATGTTTCAAACCAAGTCCATGCATGAGCAGCATGAACACTTAAACCAAATGGTAAGTGATATTTTTTTGAAGCCTTTGCCCATCCTTCTATAATATCCTTTTTAGGTCCTACTCTTTTTGAATTCCATTCTTGATATTTGCTATTCCATAAATCCAAATTATCATGATGATTGGCCATAGCAAAAAAATATTGTGCCCCAACACGTTTATATAATTTTACTAACTTTTCAGGATTCCAATTCTCAGCTTTCCAATCATTGATTACTTCCTTAAAACCTACTTGTGATGGATGTCCGTAATGCTCTATATGCCATTTATATTGCTCACTACCTTCATTATACATAAATCTGCCATACCAGTCACCTTGTTCAGGCTGACATTGTGGTCCCCAATGAGCCCATATTCCAAATTTCGCATTACGAAACCAATCAGGAACTTTATATTGACTTAATGATTGCCAGGTTGGTTCAAATTTACCTGAAGCAATAGGTTCTTTGTCTGTATTTACATCAATAATTTTACTCTCTTGTGATAATAAAGTGTAGTTAAACAATAACAGGAATGCTGTTGTTGATAAGATTTTCATGCAATAATTATTTTTTATGTATATTTTAGATTTTATAGGACTTCAAAAAAGAAAATAAAATAGCATTTGCTAAAAAAGAGTAATTTTAAAATTCAAATAAGTTTTTTAACTGTCTTTTTATTTTTTTTTAAATCTCTGAGGAATTGCTAAAAATCAACACCTCAGAGAATATTTATTATATTAAATAGGTTAACTAAACAATTATTCTAACCCTTTCATGATTGCGTCTATTGTACGTTGATCTTTTACGTTAAAATTTTGTCTGTCTACTGCAGCCCCTATATCCCACCAAAAAGGTTTAATACCACGATCTAATGCTTCTTTAGTTGTAAAACTTATCCAATAGTCCACCGAAGCTTCGTGTGTTTCCAAATCTTTGGGAACATTTGCAGAATTGTTCCTGCGATATGCCCCATATTCGCCCAAGATAACCGGTATCCCTTTATCAATATATTTAGTTTTCATCATGTTGTAATCAGCAATTATCTCGTCCTCTTCTCCGTATGTAGCGTTACGGTCAGGTTCAATGGTTGAATGATGACCATTACCCCAGTAGTAAATCATTTTACCCCAGCTCTCGTCTTTGCTCCCAAAGCAAAACTGTGATGGTGTATAGTTATGCACTTCAACCATAAGGCGATTCGGCGTTGGATCTGTAGGAAGCGTGTTCATCAAGTCAAATGTCAATTTTGGATTTGTATTTGGACCTTGAACAATAAGTACACGGTGGCTGTTTTTTCCACCTGTAGAGCGAACAGCTTTAACAAAGGTTTGGTGGTATGATGCTAAAACTGCTACCTCTTCGGCATCATCAGCATTCGGTTCGTTAGCGCTGGCAAACATCAGGTGCTCGTCAAAATCACGCATCTCAGTTGCAATTTGTTGCCATAATGCTCTCTGTTTAGCATTCACAGCTTCCTGCTTTGCTTTCGTGATGTTATTTTCCAGCCATCCACCATCCCAGTGAATATTAAGCATAACATATATGTCGTTATTCACACAATAACCAACTACCTCTTTTACCCTTTTGATCCAATTTTGATCAATATGTGCGGTAGCTTCGTTGTCAAGATGGAGATTCCAGGCGCAAGGTATGCGAATAGCAGAGAAGCCTAATTGTTTTATAGCTTTTACATACCCCTCTGTGATTACTGGACTACCCCAACCGGTTTCACCACCAGGAGCTTCGAATGTATTCCCAATGTTCCATCCCATTTTAAATTTAGCAGCCAATTCCACGGCTGTACTCATCCCTGTTGCATCTGCTGGTTTTGGAAATAAATTATAACTAGGATATAAATTACCATCTTGCGTAATTGTTATACGTCTTGCCTGTCCATTATCTGCTTCAACAGTTAAAGTAACAGTACGGGAATAATTAGTTACGTTTTCTGACGCAGTAAATGTAAACGTTGTAGTTCCATCAGCTCCACTGGATTTACTCAATTGCAACCAGGAAGATGCTGAATTACTGATAGTCCAAGCACTGTTGACGTTAATGGTAACTTCATCGGATGTACCACCTTCGGGTTCAAAAGAAATATTTTTTATTGAGACCGTTAATTCCGGAACCTCATCATCACCTTTATTGGAACAAGAAACTAAAAAGCTTGTTGCAATAAGGAAAAAAACAATTTTATAAAAATGTTTAAATTTCATGTTGTTAATTTTTTATGATTTTTTTTGTTATAAAGAACTACAGGATTACTTTATCTTCAAAAAACTGTAGTTCTTTATAACAAATAATTGATATTAATAAAAAGATTTATTCTTTGATTTTTACAATTCTAATATTGTCAATAGCACCACGGAAAGCTGTCGCTGTAGGAGTACTTCCTGAATTAGTAGTATAAATGAGCATACTACCATTTCCAGAATTACCCAGTAATTCAGTTAAACTGCTAGCTGGATCACCAGTCCCATCTATATTATCTTTTTTACCACGGAATTCATTCAAAGGAATAGTTACTGTCATCCATTTCCCGTCTGTAGTATAATTAGCTGTTTTAGTCGCCGAAATTTTCCAAGGTTCATAACGTGCAACAAAATCCCAATTGTAATCCTTTAAGATTAGGATAGATGTACCATTCCAATTCCCTGGTACATTAATCTCAAACTTGACAGCAAACTGATCAAGATTTAAATTTAAATCAGTTTCCGGTATCCATTGTCCTGCATTTGTATTAATACTTCGCTCCCAACCCCACCAAGTACCATCACCAGCATTTAGAACCGGATTATTAAGAACCGCGTAATTACCATGATTACCAGGAAAATCAGTACTACTATCACTAAGTCCCGTACCCCAAGAAAAACTACCTATACCGTCAAAATTCAGAAAACCTTCAGTTGTTGCACTATTTACATTAAATGCAGTTGAAACTGTTCCCGATGCTGTAGTTATTGACACAGAACCACTTGTAACTATATTTGGCATTACGAAACTAATTGCTGTACCTGTATCTGACAATTCATAATCTGTTATTGTTGTACCTGAAAAAACTACTTCATTTACCAAAAACAAATTGGTTCCAAAAATTGTTACAACCTCACCCTCAGTAGGATTTTCATTAGAAATACTCGTAAGTTCAGGAGCACCTGCAACTATATCAATATTAAAAATAGTTGAACCATTCGGAGTTACAACTTCAATAGTATTCAACTGATCTTCAGGAATTGAAGGAAATGCTATTACAGAAGGTACCTGTACAACAGAATAGTTATCTGAAAATATTCCTCCATTGAAATCAACAGCTATACCATTAAAAGCAATCTTAACAGCATTCTTTAAATTTGATCCTTTTAACACTACCCACTGACCAGGAACTAATTTATTTACAATAGTATCATTAGGGGCTGCTTCATAGTTTCTTACTTCTGTAATTACAGGAGCTCCACCTGAGACATCATCATTATTACACGATGTCATCATAGTCATTATTAACATCATGCTTAAAAGCAATAAATGACTTATACGATTATTTAATAATTTTTTCATACTTATATATTTTTTATGACTATTCATAGTAAGGAACAGCTGGTTCATTTAATTTTGGATCAACAATGATATCTGCTGTAGGTAACTGTAAAGTAAAAGTTGCTAAAGTTGCAGGAGAAATAACTCCAATAGGATTTTTAGGAGTTGCCTCTTTTGTGTCTTTATCATAATCAAACTCTACCCTTTCTTGATTTGAAAGAATATTAACCGCTTTTACAGGATTATAGAAAGAAAGTCTAACTAAATCAAACCAATATTCTCCTTCACAAGCAAATTCAACCCTTCTTTCCTTTAAAATAATATCTGATGTTAATGATGTAACAGGATCTACACCAGCACGTTCTCTAACCTTATTAAAATATAATAAAGCATCAGCATCAGAAGTTGAAGTATTATTACCTAAAATAGCTTCTGCATATATTAAATAAATATCTGCCAACCTTAACAATGAATTATGTTCAATAGAACCTAAAGCAGTCATCCCAGGTGTATTATTATCTAATTCATTACCAATGATATGTTTTTTCATACCTTGTCCGGCTGCTGTATATCCACCACCGGCAGCATTTAACTCCGCATAATGGTCACCTGTTAACATAAAACTTACTTTACGTCTTATTGAATCCTGCTCACTATAGGCTAAATATAAATCATAAGTAACCCCTGGAGACCCCCAAGCACTACTTTTTTGAGGATTAATTGCATCACTTGGAGAATAAGTTAATAACTGATTACCTTCCATCCATCCGGTTGTTGGAGCCCATTGTAATGCAAATAATGACTCTGGACTATCATTAAACTGCGTTCTAAAAAGATCTTTATAACTTGGATGCAATGCTAAACCACTGTTTTCAATTACATCTTTAGCATAACTTTTAGCAAGATCTAAATATTCCTGTTTGCGAGTCCCTCCAGATTGACCTAATCCTGCCATTGTTAAATATACTTTACTTAACATTCCTTTAGCAGACCAAGAAGTTACTCTTCCTTTTTGATCAGTTTTAGGAAGATGTTCGGCTGCAAAAATTAAATCTTCTGTAATGAATCTAAAAACATCTTCTCTTCTATTTTTATTTACCAAAGGTGATGTTACTAGATCTAAGTTATCTTCAATAATAGGTACTTCTCCCCATAACATTCCTAGACGATAGTATGCTATAGCGCGGATAAATTTTGCTTCGGCTATTGCAGCATTTTTATCAGCTTCAGCAACTGTTGCTGGAGTTTTTTCCACTATAGCATTGATAGTTGTATTACAATGAGCTACAATAATATACAACGAATTCCAACCAGTTATTAATCTACCGTTTGACCCTGAAAGGGTAAAAGTATTTAACTGTACTAAATCTGTTCCTTGATATTCCAAAATAAGATTACCACTTAAAATATCACCTAATGGAATGTAAGCTGAATTATTCCATTGTGCCCATACCTTACCACCGTAAAGAGCTGCCGTAGCTAATCTAAGCTCTTCTTTAGTTTTATAAAAATTGTCAGTACTTATATCGGACTGTGATGGTCTGTCAAGAAAATCACCTGAGCAGCTCGCTGCAAGAAATACAGCAAACAACACAAAAATCTTTTTAAATTGTATATATTTCATAATATTTTTATTTTTCTTTATTAAAGCCCTAAATTAACACCTAAAGTAAATATTCGAGGTTGTGGATAAAAGCCATTATCAACCCCGGCCAGTAATGGATACCATGAACCCACCTCAGGATCCATACCATTATACTTAGTAATAAAAAAGGCATTATTAACATTCGCAAACACACGCAAAGAACTCATATGTATTTTTTGTAGTAACTTTTCAGGAAATCTATACCCTAGAGTAATATTTTTACATCTGATAAAAGAACCATCCTCAACATATTTATCAGAGAAACGATTATTTCTATTACTATCATTATTTTTCAATCCTATTATCGTTGTATTAGGATTCGTAACATAAACATTATTAACATCTGAAGCAGAACCGTTTGGTTCAATCAAAGCGAGTACTGCATGATCTTTTAATGCTTTCAGGTAACCATAATTGGTTAAAGGATTCTCTCCATTAATTCTCATTGCATTTATTACTTCATTACCAACGTTAGCACTAAAGAAAATATTTAAATCAAAACCTTTATAACTAAATGTATTACCTAATCCTAATTGAAAATCAGGAATAGGAGAGCCTAATTTTTTTTGATCTTTTTCAGTAATAACCCCATCACCATTTAAGTCTTTAAACTTTAAATCACCATACCATACTCCTCCTGAATTTGGTGTAAGAGGTAATAGAGTACCATCTGAATTAGTAGGCATTCCATGTGAATGAACTTCTGTACTTTCAGCATTTGGATCAAAAAAATCACTAGCTTTTGCAAATACACCGTCTATAACATAGCCGTAAAAATCTCCAATCGAACCTCCAACTACTGTTCTAGTAACTACATCATTTCCATATTTAGCGGTCAATGAAGCCCCATCAGTATTCAACTTCAAAACTTTATTTTTGTTATGCGACAACGTAAAATCTGAAGTCCAAGAAAAATTAGTTGTCTTAATATTAGTTGAATTGATATGAAGATCTATCCCTGTATTTCTAACAGCTCCAATATTTATATAAGGAGCATTAATCGCTCCGGGATTATAATCAACTGTTGTACCTGAATACATTGGTAATGGAATTTGCATTAACAATCCATCCGTATAGCGATTATAGACATCAACTGAAAAACCAAGTTTCCATCCAAAAAGTCGCGCATCAAGTCCTACATTGGAATATTCTGTTTTTTCCCATTCTACTTTAGGATTCCCTAAATCAGATGTAAGTTGAGATATTCCAGATAAAGCTGTTGGCATTGAAACCAAAGTTGATAAATAAGCATTGTTCCTGACATTTTGATTATTGGTCAAACCATAACCTAATCTTAACTTTAATTCATTAACAATTTTTGAATTTTTTAAAAAATTCTCATTGTTCAATTTCCAAGCTAATGCACCTGAATAAGTTGTTACCCAACGGTTACCGGGTGCAAATCTTGAAGATCCATCTGTACGAACATTGGCTGTAAACAAATATTTATCATTATAAATAAAATTAAGACGACCAAAATAAGATTCCTGTGCACTATCTGATTTAGTACCTGTATTAGTCGCTGTTTGCAAATCCCCACTACTTATATTAGTAACATCATTTGAAATAAAATTTCTCCTTCCGGCAGAAACATTTTCATTTTGAGACAACTGCGCTTCATGTCCTGCCAAAATATTAACATTGTATTTACTTTTGAATACTTTAGCATAAGTAAAGAAACTTCTGAAAGCAGTATAATAATCTTGATTATAAGAATAAAAGGCTTGATTAATAACTCTCTCAGCTAAACCAAACTTATAAGTAGGAAGAAACCTGTCTTCTGTTCTGAAAGTAAAATTTCCTGATATTTCATTTCTAAAAGACAAATCCTTCGTAAATGCTATTTCAGCATAAAAGTTACCAAACATTTGATTTCTTTTTGGATTGTTTTTATCCACAAGAGCTAAAGCTACAGGGTTCACTCGTTTTGCGATCCATCCTTCACTACTTTCTTCTCCTGCAAAACTTCCGTCAGCATTTCTTACCGGTATATCTACTGTCTGACTCAATGCAGCCTGAATAACATTTGAACCACTTGTATTTACATTCTCATCAATATGCGTTAATTGTAAACTAGTTCCAATTTTTAACCAACTCGTAGTTTTGTTATCTAAATTTAACCTTACTGAAGCTCTGGAAAATTCAGAACCCAATGCAATACCTTCCTGATTAAAATAAGATCCTGACAACAAATATTGTGTTTTGTCATTACCACCACTTAAAGTAAGTACATGGTTTGAGGTTGGAGCTCTTCTGAATAATTCTCTTTGCCAATTTGTCCCTTCTCCTAAATAGTCAGGATTAGCAAACTCCGGTCTTTCATCAAAGCCCCAAACAGCAGCTCTTTCATTAATTAATTTAGCATACTCTTTTAAATTCATTGTTGGATACTGCTTAATCAGCTCCTGAAAACCTGTTGTAAATTCATAAGAAATTTTAGGAGCACCCTCTTTTCCTCTTTTTGTAGTAACAACAATTACTCCATTAGTAGCCTGTGAACCATAAATAGCTGTTGCGGAAGCATCTTTTAAAACATCAATAGATTCAATATCAGAAGGACTAATAGTAGCTAATGGATTTGTTCCGTTTTCTCCACCATAACTTTGACCAATAATAACTCCGTCGATTACATACAAAGGAGAACTAGATCCAAAAGACGATAAACCACGTATTTGTATATTAACACCTCCACCTGGCTGACCAGAAGTTTGTTGTACCACAACTCCTGCTACTTTTCCTTGTAATGCCTGATCAAAAGTGACTGACTGTGTTTTTCTAAGCTCATCTCCTGTAATTGAAGATATTGCTCCTGTAACATCTTTCCTTTGAGTCTTACCATAACCAATTACTACGACTTCATTTAATGAACTAATATCTCCTTTTAAACGAATTGTCAATTTACTTCCTGTAACCTTTATCTTTTGAGTTACATATCCTAAATATGACACCGTAATCGTTTCTCCTTTTTTTGCATTTATGGTAAATTCTCCATTTTGATCAGATATTGTACTTTGTTTAGACTCTTCAACAAAAAGACTCGCCCCTAAAACAGTTAAGCCGCTTGCTTCATCTAAAATTACCCCGGAAATCTTCCCATTTGAATTTTGTGCAAATGATTTACTAAACATACATAACATAATCAAAATAGCATAACTGCTAAATAGTTTCTTCGCTTTTACAAAGCGTTGAATTACTTCTTTTTCATTCATCTTTAAAATAATTTAAGTTAGTTAATGTGGTTTTTTTTTAATTATTCATAAAAAAATGTTCAAACACAGATATAAGTATGTTATAACTAAACAAATTTCTTTATGTGTAATTAAGAACAAATTAACAATAAACAAAGCCCAGAATACGGCTCTTTTTGTATCTAAAGACAGTACCTTTTGTTGCATTTAATGAGATTAACACAATAAAACTGCTATTTTAATTTAATAACCATATTTATTATCGATAAAAAAATTATATTAATAATAAATTCAGCTTATTTTTAGCAAAACATAAACACTACTACTCATCATTTCTTTGAGAATTGTAAAAAACAAGTAATGACTTATAAACATTTTTACAGAATTTTTAACAAAAAGCAAATTGAAAGAAAGCACCAATTATTTATCAGAAAAAGGACTAAAAAGGCACTATAAATTGCAATTAAAAGCACTTATTATTTTTTTTTAATAAATATTGTAACCAAAAATTTATGAGAAAAAAAATATCTTAAAAAAAGAGAAGTTGTACAATAATTTTTAAAAAAAAAGGCCATCCAATATTCTGAAAAGCCTTTTACATTCACTTAGTTACTTATACATAAGAAATAATGATAACCATTTATAACCAACATTATAAATTCATTCTCTTTTAAATGTTTGTAAATAAATCACAAAAAAAACAGTAGTAAAACTAAATTACTACTGTTTGAATATGGTAGGGTATTTTATTCCTAAATAATTTAAAAATAAAAAATAATAATTATTCCTTAAATCTTAATATTTCACATATTATTGTTGCTTATAAATACGTAAATACTCTGAAGGAGAAAGACCAAATTCTTCACGAAAGTATTTAGAAAACCTTTTAGGTGAGTTAAACCCTACATCATATGCGATTTCAGAAATCTGTAATTGACTTTTTTCAAGAAGTTGTCGTGCTCTTTTCAAGCGAATGGTTCTAATAAACTCTGTAGGACCTTTTCCAGTAATAGCTATTAATTTTTTATATAAATGACCACGACTCAACCCTAAAGTAATACTCAGTATTTCGACACTAAAATCTGTATCACCTATATTTTCTTCTACCACTTTAATTGCTTTTTCAATTAGAGATTCGTCTAATGAAGTAATGGTTATCTCAGCTGGAGACACATCTAATTTTTGACTAAAAGAGGCATGGTTTTTCTCAGCCCATTCAACAAATTTTTGTATGCGTAGTTTTAGTATATCAAAATTAAAAGGCTTGCTTATATAATCATCTGCCCCTATCTCTAACCCTTCCATAATGTATTCTTCAGCTGTACGTGCAGTTAATAAAATAACCGGAATATGTGACCATTGAATATTTGTTTTAATCTGCTTACAAAGTTCAATCCCATCCATTACAGGCATCATTACATCACTCACAATAATAGTTACATTAAATTCTTGCAACATTTTTATAGCCTCTTCACCATTATTAGCAGTTATTACAGTATATAATTCGCCCAAATTATCTTTTATAAACTCACAAAAATCTTTATTATCGTCTACAAATAATAATACTTTCTTATCGCTTACATATTTAACGTCGTCTTCATCTTGTAAGTCAAAATCAATTAAAAGATTTTCTGCTAAATATTTTTCTGTTGTAAGAACGTTAACCGCTTTAATTGGAATTTGGAAAGTAAAAACGCTACCATAAGGTACATTATCAACAACACTTATAGTTCCATCATGAAGATTAACATACTCATATACAATATGCAACCCTATACCAGCCCCCGTTTTAACTTGCTCTTGCTGTGACTGATAAAAACGTTCAAAAATATGCTCTTTTTCACTATTACTAATTCCTGATCCAGAATCGGCAACACTTACAGCAACCATATCATCTTCTTGTTTTACGTGAACACTAATAGTGCCACCATCTAAAGTATATTTAAAGGCATTAGAAAGTATATTGGTAAGTATCTTTCGGACTTTATCATAATCAAACTGCATGTCCAGACTTTCTACATCATTTTTCCAGATAAAATTAATGTTTCGTTCATCTGCATATACACAAAATGAATTATAAATTTCATTAATGAAAATAACAAAATCACCCGACTTCAAATTTAATCGCTCAACCCCTACATCCAATTTATGAAAATCAAGTAAGGAATTTATTAACCCCAATAATTGTTGAGCGTTTTTATACATTACACTCAATTTTTTTCGTATACTTTCATTTGGAGCTTCTTTTAATAAAATCTGTAGAGGAGTAATAATAAGTGTCAGTGGAGTTCTCAAATCGTGACTAATATTAGTAAAAAACCTCAATTTCATTTCATTAATATTCATTTTTTGATCATGATCCATTTGAATACGATGCTGCTCCAATTTTACCATTTGACGTTTTTTTGCTTTGCTAGCAATAAATGTGAGTACAAGAATAATAAAAATGGTATAAAACATAAATGCCCATATTGAAAAGTAAAAAGGAGGCATTACGGTTATTGATAACACGGTAGGAACATTATTCCAAACTCCGTCACTGTTGCATGCTTTTATTAAAAGCTTATAATTTCCACTAGGCAATGAAGAAATTTCTATTTTATTTCCCTGGGTTGGCATCCATTGATTATTAAAACCTTCTAATTTATAAAGATATTTTACCTTATCAGCATTTAATAAATCAACTGTAGTGAATCGTATAGAAATAAGCTTATCATCATGTTTAAACTCAAGTTCAGAAGTTAACTGCATAGGGTGTTTAAGCAACTTATGCCCATTATAGATTGAGTCTACCTGAATGGTATTATTAGCAACTGTTAAATCAGTAAATATAACTTTTGCTTTTGATTGATCTTTTTCAAACATTTTATTAGGATTTAAAATGGTATATCCATCAACGTTTCCTAGCAAAATATCGCCATTTGTTAATTTACAAATAGCATGATTATTAAAATAATTATCCATAAGACCATCCTTAATGGAATAATTCTTACTTGAAAAAGTCAAATTATCATTTGCAGTTATTTTAACAGTTAGTATTGAAAGACCATTACTTGTTGTTACCCAAATATTGTTAAGATTATCTTCTGTTATCCCCCTAATTGAATTGTCACTTAATCCTTTTTCTTTATTAAAGTAATAAAGAGTATCTTTTTTTTGATCCCAAATAGTTAAACCATAATTATTACCTATCCAGACAATTCCTCGTTTATCTTTATAAACATTTGATACCAGATTCTGCGCAAAGAATTGACTACCTTTCTTATTACCTTGATACAAAATCTTTCGGTCGTTTGTAATATCAATTACTAATAATCCATAGACAGTACCAATATACATTTTGTCTCCTCCATCATAAAACATATCCAGCACATAATAAACTTCATCGAAAGGAGTAACTACAGAATTAAAAGTATCAGAATCAGATTCTAAAATTTGAATTTTGCCTCCTAAGGCTCCAATCCAAATATTTCCAAACCTGTCTTCTTTCAAACTCCAAACGTTATTACTGGTTAGCTTACTATTTTTAGTAGTAAACTGAGTAATTTTACCATTTTCATAACAAAAAAGTCCTTTTTGATAAGTTCCAATCCAAATTCTATTCTTTTTATCCTCCAGAATAGAAACTATTGCTATGTTTGGAATTGCAAGTTTTCTAATTGCTTCTGTTTTCTTTTCTTTAATATATATACCATTTCCATCAGTTCCTAACCAAATATTCCCTTGAGAATCTTGTATTGCAGTACTTATATCAGTAAATTCAGTAGGTTGGAAATTGACAAAATTTCTAAAACTTTCATGATAAAAAGAAAGTCCTTTTTTACTATGTCCTATCCAGATGGTTTCTGTATTGTCCTTGTATAAACACTCTATATTATTAGTAGACAAACCTGTCGTAACAAATGGATTATATATTATATTTTTTAACTGCTTTTTTCCTTTATCATAAATAAACAGTCCTTTGTGGTCAGTTCCAATCCAAATTTGTCCTGGTTGTTTTTCTAAAAAACTTGTTACTTTATTAGTTTCTGTTTTTAATCCTGAAGTCAATTCAAATTTTTTCCATTCTTCATTTAAGCTTTCTTTATAGAAAACTTCTCCAGTTGCACTCGAAGAAAACCATAACCAATTATTACTATCTACAAAAATCCTTACATTATCATTTGAATTAACAGTGTTTTGCTTAATTGGATTGGGCAACTTAATCAAAGTAAAAATTCCTGACTTAGTATTCAGTTTCCAACAAATTTTTGCATCTTGTACAAAATATAAAAAATCATTACTATCTGTTATTTCAGATGCAACTAACTCTTTTAAGGCTTGCTTAAATTTAAATATGGCAAGTTTTTTTTTGTGAAAATTATAAAAAAACACATTCTTCTTATCAAACACCCAAAGATTATGTTTTGAATCAATATAAATTTTACTATTAGGATCAGAATTTATTCCTAATTTTAGTAATATGTCTTTTGTATTTATAAAACAATCTTTATCTCTACTATAGATCGTATATCCGTATAATAAATCAACCCAGATATTACCTAAACCATCTTCCTTTAATCCAAATATATCATTTGAAGACATCACTTTAAGAGCATCTGATTGTTTTGTATAAACCTTAAATCCATAACCATCAAATCTATTCAGTCCTGACTCTGTACCTACCCAAAGAAACCCATAGCTATCCCTTAGAATTGCCTTAACATTATTATTTGATAGCCCTTCTTTAGTTTCTAAATTATGAAAAACATAAGGATTCTGCCCCATGACACTTTGTACAGAGACAATCGAAAACAACAAGAGTAATTGTATATACACTTGATTTATTCTTTTTTTCATACTAATTATGATCAATTATTTTTTTAAGATAAATAGCCAAAACTAAGACTAAATTACTATTATATTCTTCTTAAAAAATGTATTTCTAAACTATTTAAATCAATAACACTCCTGATAATTTTCTTAATATATCATCAGGAGTGTTTTTTATTTCACCTTATTTTATAAGTTTCCTGTCGTTAAGGAACAATTATAAAATTACTATTATAAATAATTATTATCAAAAATAATACTCATCAATTTTAATCATAATGAAATTTTATTAATAGACTAAATTATTGTACATCATATTTAACTCCGGCAGTAATCATTTTCCAATCATCTGTTCTAAACGGCGATACAGGAAATTTTTCATTGTTATACAAATTACAATCACTTGCATCATCTGCCCATCCATAATGAACAGCTACCGGATTTTGCACATCATCACTATAAACAACAACTTTGTTGTCTTTTATAAAAGCTTTGGCATAATGGAAAACCTTATCTTTTCCTGCAATCTCAAAACCTTTAAGATATCCGTATCTATCCGGTGTCATTAAACCTGAACCGATATTTGAAAAACTCAGTATAACTTTATTATCCTTTATTTCCTTTGATTCATATTTAGGACCACTATAAATTACATTCTGATTATAGTTTTTATTTAGTGCTATAGCTGCCAATCTTTTACCTACATCTTGTTTGTTTGTAGGATGTATGTCTTTAGCATCTCCTATATCCGTAGTTACACAAAATCCCGTATTAGGAACTGTTTCCTGTGTATATTGTTGAGCTTCTCTTAATTCTGCCCATCTGCTGCCTATATTACTATTTCCGCCAAATTCATCAAAACTGGATAATTGAACAAAATAGAATGGAAAGTCAGCTTGATTCCATTTTTTTCTCCAATCATTTATCATCAATGGGAAAGCTTTTTTATATTGTTCAGCACGGGTAGCATTTGCTTCTCCTTGATACCATAACACACCTTGTATGGCGTATGGAATCAAAGGATTCACCATAGCATTAAATAATAAAGAAGGATATGAATTAGGAGAAATCTCACTTTTAACACTTACTACATTAAATTTCCATTGTCCATGAAGTGGTATAATTGTTTTCTGCACAGTTAATTTCAAACTTGATTCATCTCCCCAAATACCTCCTCCACCAGAATAATCAGTTACTTTTACACTAATAGCATTGACTCCTTCCTTAAGAACTCCTGCAGGAATTTTATAAACCCTATTTTGACTATAACTATTTGATGTACCAATTTCAATACCATTTACATAAGTTATATCTTGATCATCAATTTTAGCCAATTCTAAAACTGCTTCTTTAGCTGCATCTTCTTTTGATATTATCACCGATTTACGAAACCATACAACACCATTTAAATCGGGCAATTGTTGAAATTCCCATAAACCTGGTACTTTCATCTCAGGCCATTTGCTATCGTTAAAAGAAAGACCCTTAAAAGGAGTATCATCCGTTACAATAGAACCTTGAATTTGTTCTATCTTAGCTATTATTTGTCTTTTTTGAGTACCTAAAAGTGAATCAATTTCTATATTGGGTACTTTTGAAATCATTTCCTTAAATTCTTTATCATTACTGTCTTCAAAAGCTTTTCTACTAGTCCATGTTTCAACACAGGTTCCTCCCCAGGAAGTATTTATAATTCCAATAGGAACTTTCAATTCTGAATATATTTTTTTTGCAAAAAAATATCCAACTGCGGTAAAACCTCCAACTGTATTTTGGTTACATTCGCTCCATTTCCCTGATTTTAATGTTTGTTTTGGACTTAATGCTAAATCTTTTTCAACCAGAAACTGACGTATCATTGGAAAATCTGCATCTTTTAATTCTTGTGCAAAATTCATTGCTTGACTAACAGTAAATTCCATATTTGATTGTCCACTACATATCCAAACCTCACCTACTAATACATTCTTTAAAGTAATAGTATTCTTTCCTTTAACAATCAATTCAAATGGTCCCCCTGCTTTTTCTGCTTTCAAGTTTGCTATCCACTTTCCATCCAAATTGGCTTTAGTACTAACAACTTGCTTATTGAAACGAATCTCAATTTTTTCATTAGGATCTGCCCATCCCCAAACTGGAATTATTTGATTACGCTGTAAAACCATACCATCATTAAATAATTGTGGCATTTTAACATTCGCATTGGCATATATACCAAAAGACAGAAAGATAATAACTAAATACTTTTTCATTTTTTTCCTTTATTCTTGTTTTATTTATTCTTGTTTTATTTATTCTTGTTTAGCATCATTTGTATAACAGATAATCAAAACTACAATTCTATTTTTAATATGTATTTATCATGATTATAATTATCAAATCATTTTTTTTTTAAACGAACTGAATAATAAATCTTTAAAAAACACCTTATTTAAATCCCCGGGAATGGAGATAAACCATCCCGGGTCTTTAAAAAATTACATTATTCTACTATCAATTTTCGAGTAACTGTAGCTTTATCTGATTGAATTTTCACAATGTAAAATCCATTTCCAAGTTCTGAATTTATTGTTACTTGTTCCTTTCCTGTTACAGATTGTTGATAAACCTGTTTTCCATTAATATCAAAGATTACAATATTGATTTTATCATCCTCCCATGGAATATTTAACTGAAATACTCCATTATGTGAAGGGTTAGGATAAATAATCACATCACCCAGATTATTATCTTCATCAATTGATGTCTCTGATTTAACTGAAGTGATTTTAGCTGAAGAGCCTGCAGTTGTATAGCTAATGTAACCATTACAATTTAACCACTCACTATTAGATCCTCCACATGTTCCTTTCCAAACACCTGTATTCACCTGTTGATCCTCTGATTGGTAAGTTACACCTCCAATTATAACATTATCAATCTGTACATCCTTTCCTGAACTATCATTAGTAAAGTGAACGGTAACGGCACCACTTCCTGAAGCTGTATAGTTTGCAAAAGAAGAAGTCAGCGTCCATGTAGCCACTGTGTTACCATCTACCCTAAGCTCTATTGTTTCATCTCCTTGTGTTCCGCGTGCTCGCACAACTATTGACTCTGTAACGATTACATTGAATGTTTGTGTACTGTTACAACCATTCGCATTTGTATAAGTTGCTACATAATTACCTGCATGATTAGCCTGAATATTTGAAATAAACACATCTCTTGTATTAGCAGAGAAATTATTTGGTCCGGTCCAAGACCATGAACCTCCTGTTACAGGCTGTGGACCAAACATTAATGAACCTCCCTGAGCTAATGAAGCTGACGCCGTCTGCTGCCATGTTCCCCCATTAATCTGTACATAAGGTACAATAGCAGTTGGTGTACAAGGATTATTTACTGTAATATTAAAAGTCTGTGTACTCTGACACCCGCCCGCGTTAGTATATGTAGCAACGTAGTTACCTGCCTGATTAGACTGGATATTGGAAATTGTTACTTCACGCGTAGTAGCACTAAATCCGTTAGGACCGCTCCAAGTCCATGATCCTCCTGTTGCTGGTTGAGGCCCAAACATAACATTACCTCCTGCATTCAAACTTGCACTAGCTGTCTGTTGCCAGTCACCACCATTAACCTGTGTGTGAGGGGTGATTGCAGTAGACGTACAAGCCGATTCTACAACAACTACACCTCGTCCTACTGTACCCATATATGCCCGTCCATATACGTTCATATCGCCCATTACAAAATTACCGTTCCCTACACCTCCCCATTCATGGGCGTCGTCATTGATTCGTGTCCAGGAAGCTCCCTGGTCTGTAGAACGGAAAATACCTTTAACCCCACTAACAGTTCCCCAAATATAGACAGCAGGATAAGTAGCTCCTGTTGCGGCTTTACCAAATCCAACTGCCCTACAATAACTAACATTAGTAACAGTCGTCCATGAAGTCCCACTATTTGTAGTATACGTTAATCCATTCGACAGTGCTACCCACACATGTCCTTCATTACCGGGAACAGCACTTGCACGAACAGAACCACCTGAGCCGGGATTAGATGCAGAAGCATTAAAACTTACACCTTTATTGGTACTTACTAACAGTTGACCACTACCAGAATTATAAATATAAAATTTATTGGTATTAACATAATCTGCAATTGGATAAGCATCCTGAACATTAGTAACTCCTGTACTTGTCCATGTTCCACCATTATTGGTTGAATAATAAGTAGTACTTTCTCCACTAGGACAATGAAGTATGGTATTTCCATCTGCTGACAATGCTACTTTCCCATATGAACCATTAGCAGAAGTCGTTTGTGTCCAGCTTACTCCCTGATTGGTAGAATAATACATTTTATCAGTAACCCTTACCACTTTACTGGTATTGTTAGCGGCATATGCCACACTAGTGGTATTAGCAGAACTAGGGTTAATTAACTGAGTCGGATAGGTATAAATATCCGAAGCATACACCGCTCCGTGTTGGTCTCCCATTGCAGTTATAAAAGCCCCCCCCGGAATACTTATAGCATCAAGCACAACCGTTTCTTCAATTCCTTTTACATCAAATTTCCAGGAAGTAGCGGATGCATTGATATCATCGCAGGTAAAAAGTCCATTCCCAGACATCACCCTTACTTTTGCCGTATTTACTGGATCAAAGTCAATGCAATCTGCCCAATGTATCCCATAAGGAGCAATCCAACCAATGCCATTGGTGTTCAGAGTGCTTGAGCAAGTCAACTTTGAATTCCAGGTACTTCCTCCGTCGGTAGATAAGTAAATACGATCCCCCCATACGTTATTGCAAAACTGGTTGTTATCCCAGACGTTAACTGTCGAAACAATAACCCTGTTTTTATTTGTCGGATCAACACTTACTCCTCCATAAGGGTAATTATTCCCCTCTGGAGTAATGTTGGTCCAGATCCCTGTAGCTGTAGCCAATTTGTAAACTCTTCCGCTGGCACCGTTCGAAGGCCCCTCACTATTCGCCATGGATACATATAAAGTAGAATTATCAGAAGATAAAACAGCCCTGTGGGGCATAAATGAATTATCAGCCTGAATTGCAGTGAAAGTGCTGCCACCGTCCGTACTTTTATATATATTACCGGCTCCCGTGCGGGAAACTCCTATATAGATAGTTTTAGTAACTCCTCCCGAAGCACTGGAAGGTTCAAACAATACAAAGCTGATTCCGTTCCCATTGGATGTAGTTGTTACTCCATTCCAGGCCAGGTTCCAGGTAAGACCGGCATCTGTACTCTTCCACAATCCGTTGGCTTTTGTTCCACAAAAAAGGACGTTGCCGTTATTAGGATCCACAGCCAGACGCTCGCCATTAGCTCTTCCTAAAGCATTTGCGTGAGTCTTAAATTTTGAAGTTACGTCCACTATAGTAAATGTATTTCCCTTATCTGTGGATTTTAAAATCGCTGTTTTTCCACCGTTAAAGTAATCTGTACCGGCAAATAAATATAAATTATTTGCATTCTGAGGGTCCACCGCCAGAGCTTCCACTCCCTGATAGGTTGTTTCATCCTCAGAATTCCAATCGAGCAAAGGAATCCATTTTGAATTTGCGGCATCCCAACGGTAAGCCCCTCCAACATCGGTACGACAGTAAACATCGCCTGATGTTTTATGGCTTATGATCCCTGTTATAAAACCACCTCCTCCAAAGGCTACATTCCCAAATGTGCTCTGGGCATTCACTTTATAGACCTGAAAAACAAGAATTAAGAGAAGGGAATAGAGGGAAGAAAGTACTCTCCCCCTGATACTGTTTTCATTGTAATTGTCCTTTTTCATAACATTTTTGGTTAATTGGGTTAATAAATAAAATAATCTAAATTTTAATCTTAAGTGGTTATTATACTCTGTTTGTGTTATACGAAAATTGGTCAGATTTCCATTTATTATTTCTTAAATTATTTAATACTTATAGATGTTTCCATTTTTATATCCCTTGATGATTTTCCTATTTTAATAGCGTAATCACCTGGTTCAACAACCCATTGCTTTTTAGCTGTATTATAATAAGCTAATTCTTTAACAGCTAAGTAAATAGTCACTTTTTCCGAGTTTCCTTTTTTTACAAAAACTTTTTTAAAACCTTTCAATTCTTGTGCTGCTCTCTCAATTTTTGAATCAGAATTAGAAACATACAATTGAGCTACTTCCTTTCCGTCAAATTTGCCTGTATTTTTAATGGTAAATGATACTTCAACAGGATCATCTCCAGCATAATTACTTTTATCCGTTTTTAAATCTGAAAATTCAAAATTTGTATAAGAAAGTCCGTAACCAAAAGGATAAATAGGCTCTATTTTCTTAGTGTCAAACCAACGATATCCTACCAAAATCCCTTCTTTATAAGTTACTGTTTTATCTCCCGGAAAACTATTGGTAGCATGTGCTGGAGAATCTTCTATCTTTTTAGGCATTGTCCAAGGTAATTTACCCGATGGATTTACTTTCCCTAATAAAACATCTGCTAACGCATTTCCACCTTCGGAACCATTAAACCAACTCCAAACCAGAGTTGCTGTTTTGTTTTTAATTCCTTCAATATCGAATGGTGCTCCAGCAATGATCACTACTATCGTATTAGGATTAGCTTCTCTGACTTTATTAATTAATTCTTCTTGTCCAAATGGTAGCTTCAAGTTTTTACGATCAGATGCTTCTGTTTCATAATCACGATTAGAACCCGCAAAAACGATAGCTATATCAGATTTTTTAGCAGCTTCAATTGCTTCTTGTAATTTAGCGGGATCTAATTGGTCAACTGTAACCGGGCCATTCATAGTAATATCACCTAATTTTCCTTTTTCCTTTAAATTGTAGCGTTCTAAATACCCTTCAGCATAATTAATTTTAATAGAAGCAGGCAATCTATTTTGTAAGCCCTCTAAAGGTGTTACTTCTCTTTTAGTCTTAACTCCTGCACCAAATCCAGCCAAAGCATTTTTCTTAGTTGCATTGTTACCAATGACGGCAATAGATTTTATTTCTTTTAATTGCAAAGGCAATACATTCTTATCATTTTTCAATAAAACAATATTTTCAGATGCTATTTTATAAGCATCTTGATAGTGTGCTTCAGTGGCAATACTTCCTTTTACACGATCTTTACCTCCCATTGCTTTTACTTGAAAAAGAACATGCAAGATGCGTTTGACATGTTTGTCAATTTCGGCTTCTGATATTTCTCCAGCTTTCGCAGCAGCGATTAATTTATCGGCCAAGAAAAATTCATTGAAAGGTTTTGGAGTTCCCATTTCAATATCCAGTCCGTTTTTTAATGATTTTACCGTAGAATGTACCGCTGCCCAATCAGAAACAACAACTCCTTTAAATCCCCATTCATCACGTAAAACTTTGTTTAACATGTAATCATTCTCACATAGATATTCACCTCTAAACTTATTATAGGCTCCCATAATACCATAAGCTTTTGCTTCTTTTACGGCAGCTTCAAATCCCGGTAAATAAATTTCACGGAGTGTGCGTTCGTCCATTTGAACATCATATATATCACGGTTTGTTTCCTGGTTATTTGCTGCAAAATGTTTCACACAAGCCATTACATCATTATCTTGAAGTCCAACAACTAATGGCACTGCTATCTTTTTATTTAAAAAAGGATCCTCAGTCATATATTCATAAGTCCTTCCTCCTAGTGGCGTTCTCACAATATTAATGGCAGGTGACAACAACATGTCTTTGTCTCTTGCTCTCAATTCTTGTCCAACACTATTTCCGAAGATATAAGCCATATCAGTACTCCAAGTAGCTGCTAAAGCTCCCGAAGCGGGATAATAAGTAGCAAAATCGTTATCCCAGCCTGCTGGTGACCAATTATCCCGAGAAATCTCTTCACGAACCCCTAATGGACCATCGGCCATTTTTAATTCAGGAATACCCAGACGTTTCACCCCTCCGCTAGAAAACATGCTATTACCATGTAACATACCTATTTTTTCTTCAAGCGTCATTAGTGATACCAATGAGTCGATTTTTGTATCAAATTCAGAACTCATTTCTTTTCCTTGGTATATTTTTTCTGCTTTTTCTTCTGTTGATGATACAGCACCTTTGTTACACGAATCAATAATTAATGATGAAAGAGCAAGCGATAAAATGATTAATTTATTTTTCATTTCGGTTATTTTTACTTTATGATTTAGTGGTTATTTTAATGTAATAGTTTGTAGGTGTCCATCATAATTTACTAGCTGACCTTGAGCATCATAGACTAATGCTTTAGGATTTTCTTTACTTACGGAAACAACAACAAATTTTCTATTTTTTAGCATTCCTTTAAATTCACCTTTTCGCTCTCCAATAGTTAAAACACCATTTGTTTCATTATAACTAAATGGAATACTGGAATGGAATCCTTTTTCATAATTATAATTTACACCTTCATCTTCATATAAATCAAAACTCCCATTTTTTCCTTTATACACATAAAGAACAATCGTATCTGCTGGCTTTTCATCGGTATATTGTATTTCTGGTCCTACAGGAATAATAGCACCTTCTGGAATAAATAATGGAATACGACCGTATGGTGCATCTACAGATAGTGTTTGTCCTCCTTTAATATATTTAGCTGTATTAAAATCATACCAATTGGTTCCGGCAGGAAAATAGACCTCCCTTTTACGAACACCATATTTATAGACAGGGCAAACCATAAAATTGGAACCAAACATAAATTGATCATTAATGTTTGTTACATTTTTATCATTAGAAAAATCCATTACTAAAGGACGCATAATAGTATAATCATCAAAATGAGTCATCCCTGCCATAGTATAGATATAAGGCATTAATCGATAACGTAAATTATCATAAAACAAAATTGACTCATAAGCCGGATGTCCTTTAGGAGCTATATTCCATGGTTCACGATAAGGAAACTGTCCATGTGATCTGTATAATGGTGCAAAAACTCCAAATTGATGCCAACGTGTGTTTAATTCTCTCCATTCTTTATTATCGGCATTTTCTTTTCCATTTTTATCAAATTCCATTTGAGCCGAAACATAACGATCTTCAACACAGAATCCACCAATGTCCATAGTCCAATATGGGATACCACTTATTGCAAAGTTTAAACCTGCCGAAATTTGGGCTTTCAAATCTTCCCAACGTGTTGCAATGTCACCACTCCATGTTGCAGTTGAATAACGTTGTAATCCGGCAAAACCAGATCTGGTTAATAAAAACACACGTTTATTTGGCTCCACACTACGTTGCCCGTCATAAATAGCTTCAGCATTCATCAAAGCATAAGTATTAAAGTATTCTGCTGCCGGTCCTAAAGCTGTTGGTCCTTGCAGCTGTTTACGATAGTCCATATCCGTACAATCCAGTACATTTGGTTCGCTGGCATCCATCCACCAAGCATCAACTCCTGTTGGGTATAAATTTTCATAAATTTGTTTCCAAAATAGTTTTCTTGCTCCATTAGAATAAGCGTCATAAAATGAACCTACATAGCCAGGACCAACCCAGTCACGAACATTATCTTTAATGGCTTGCTGATACATCCAGCCCTTTTCATCAAATTCTTTAAAATGTTCAGTGGTTTTATAAAATTTTGGCCATACCGAAATCATCATTTTACCATTCATATCATGAATAGAATCGACCATCCTTTTAGGATTAGGAAAACGTTTTAAATCAAATTCATGGCTTCCCCAAGAATCATCTTCCCAATAATTCCAATCTAATACTATATTATCAATAGGAATATTACGTTCTCTAAACTCTTTTAAATTATTAAGAATTTCATCTTGAGTTTTATACCTTTCACGACTTTGCCAGTACCCCATTGCCCACTTTGGCATAATTTGGGCTTTCCCAGTAAGAGTACGATAACCTTTAACAATCTCGTCCATAGTGCTTCCACGAACAAAATAATAATCTAATTTTTTGTTCATTTCACTCCACCACACCTGATTGCTTTTTTCTTCTGTTAATTGAGGTGTTCTAACTCTTAATCCGCAATATGATGTTCCACCGTTTGGTTTCCATTCTATTCGTAAAGGAACTCGTTTACCAGCTTCCAAATTCATTGAAAACTTGAAGCTATTAGGATTCCATGCAGTTCTCCAACGCTCTGGAACCACTAATTGATTATTCAAGTACACTTTAACATAACCTGAATAATATAATGTGAATTTATATTCGCCATTTTGGGGTGCTTCAATATCACCTTCATAAGTAACATCAGCATTTCTTAAAGGGAAATTAGCAGGTAAATTTTTAAAACTTTTAATATCTTCAAAGAAAACAGATGGTTCTTTACGAACCAGTTTCATAATTCCATTATCAGGGGTAATGTAAGTCCCGGTTAAATTATCAGGGTCTCCATTTTTATCATATAATTTAAAAACACTATTTAATTGCTCATAAGGACGACTATCGCCAAAACGGCTTAAAGAGTAACTATCCCATAAAAGTCCATAGTTTTTATTTGAAACAATAAAAGGTACAGAAACTTTAGTGTTGTATTGAAATAATTCTTCGCTTTTATCTTTGTAATTAAACTCATCTGACTGATGTTGTCCTAAACCGTAAAAAGCTTCATCTTTTGATGATTTAAAAATTTGACGAACTGTATACCCCTTAGTTCCTTCTACTTCTATTGGACTGAATTTTTTTCCTCCACCATCACTTTCAGCCAAAATTATTTTACCCTTACTGTCTTTAAACTTAATTCCACCATCTTTTGACGAAATCATAACATTTAAAGTTCCTGTAGCTAATTTAATCGAATCCTTTTCTTCGGTAACATTAAACGACTATTTTTTACATGCTGAAATAGCTGACATCAGCACAGCATCATCAACTTTTGTACCAGTACCTGATTCAGGTAAAATTATTAAAATTATTACATCATTACAGGGAGCTATCTCTGGTGGTAATGCAGCTATATCTTTTGAAATAGGTGGAACTGCTGTTACTGGTGGTGGAATAACTGTTGCACATTCAGGTTCAGCAGCAGGTGATGTAGACACAGCAGAACCTACAGCAGCTAACCAAGTAGAAGAAGATGGCACTATTGAAATGATTACTGATGGTGGATCTACAGGAGCAAACAAACTTAACGTAACTTTTGTAATTAGAAGATAAGGAGTAACATGGCACATTTTGCAATGAGACCTGTTACAACACAAAAAGTTACTTCATCAGGTTCATCGACAGCATCATCAGCTT
>JALRGT010000129.1 GCA_023259675.1 Flavobacterium sp. | reverse complement strand
AACAATAAAATAGTCTTGGAAAACACTAAACCTAAAGAAACTAACAACAAAGTAAAGACGCCCCCGGCAATAAATGAAGTAGATACCACCCTTTTCAATTTAGAAAAATCCTGTTGCCCGAAAAATTGCCCCATCAACACCGACATTCCCAGACAAATACCAATAATCAAAAAAAGAAGCACATTCATCACTGGAGCTGCTGCTCCTAAAGCCGCCAAAGCATTTGCACCAATATAACGTCCTACAATTATAGAATCAGCTGCATTATAAGTCAGCACAAAAAAATTACCAATAATTAAAGGCAAAGTAAAATGAATAATCTTTGGAGCAATTGCTCCACGAGTCATATCAACCAGTTTTTCTTTATTCATTTTTTCAAAATAAGCATTAATTCTTCAAAACAAATATAAAACAAAAAACCCTATCCGGATTGGATAGGGTTTTTAAAGAAAGGCGACGACATACTCTCCCACATAACTGCAGTACCATCTGCGCAGGCGGGCTTAACTTCTCTGTTCGGGATGGGAAGAGGTGAGCCCCGCCGCAATAACCACCTTAAGGTTGTTCGTTGCTTGGGCAACTTTTTAATTAATAATTGATAATTAACACCCGAGCGATTAGCCAACAGGCGAAGCAATTAATAATTAAAACAATATTTTAACATACTGAGATAAAGAATTTTAATTCATTTAGAAAGTTTCCTCCCCCGATTTACATCGGGGGAAAAGTGTACATAAGCTTACGGATTATTAGTACTACTCGACTATGACATTACTGCCTTTACATCTAT
>JALRGT010000128.1 GCA_023259675.1 Flavobacterium sp. | reverse complement strand
TTTCACGACTTCGAGATCCGCAGGAACTTTTCTTACAAAATTTACTTCAATATTAGCTACTTTATTTATTATCACTAGCGTAGTTTTAGTTTCTATTTCACACAAAGATATAAAAGAGTCCCAATCTGTTATTGATTTAGAAAAAGAGAAAGAACAAAACAAAAATCTTCCACAGATACCTGAAAATCAAAAATAGTCTTTGTTTTTTTAAAAAAACTAGATATATTATTCTTCCATGGCGCGATATATATTCGTTACTGGCGGCGTGGTTTCATCACTTGGCAAAGGTTTAACTTCAGCATCTTTAGCATCACTATTACAACTGCGTGGCTATAAAGTTCGTATTAGAAAATTAGATCCATATTTAAACGTAGATCCAGGCACTATGAATCCTTTTGAGCATGGAGAGGTATTCGTTACAGATGATGGTGCTGAAACAGATTTAGATTTAGGTCACTATGAGAGATTTACTAATAAGCCTGCAACTAAAGAAGACAATATAACTACAGGTCAAATTTATAAAGACATTATAGAAAGAGAAAGAAGAGGAGAATATCTCGGTAGCACTGTTCAAATTATTCCTCATGTAACTAATCATATTAAAAAATTTATTTCTAATAAAGTTACCAATGAAGATTTTGTAATTTGCGAAATAGGAGGTACGGTTGGAGACATTGAAAGTTTACCCTTTTTAGAAGCTATAAGACAATTTTCAAATGAAGAAGGTAAAAATAAAACTTTATTTATTCATTTAACTTTAGTTCCTTATATTGGTGCATCAGGTGAATTAA
>JALRGT010000127.1 GCA_023259675.1 Flavobacterium sp. | reverse complement strand
TAACGAAATTACGACTAAAACAGATCCATCCTTTGCAGGAGCAGTAAAAGCACAAGAAGTTAAGCAACTCAAAGGCTTAGATAAATTAGAAAAACGTTTACTAAAAGCTGAAAAAATCAAACTAAAAGATACTTTAGCCCGAATTATAGATTTGCAAAATGAATTATTCCCTAATCAAGGCTTACAAGAAAGACAAACTAATTTTTCTGAATTTTATATTGAAAGTGGAGATACGCTTATTACTAAGTTAATCGAAAACTTAAAACCATTAGAACAACACTTCAACATCCTAACATTGTAAATTAACAAAATAGACGCTTTTTTAAATTATTTTTTTATCATATTAATATTTTTTTCATTTCAAAAACTTACTTTTGTCAAAAAAAATAAGAAATGACAACTAACAGAACTTTCACCATGATTAAACCTGATGCTGTCGCTAACGGACACATTGGGAATATCCTTGCCATGATTACTAATGCTGGTTTTACTATAATAGATGGTGATTTATTTATAGATTCTCCAATAGAAAATGTAGCACCAAATACGGGAATAGAGGGATACGTTCCTCATAGAAATGGAATACATTATGAAAAGTATAATACTATTTTAGAAAAAGAAAATGCAGTTGCTGATTTCAGAACACTTATTGGAGCTACTAACCCAGCTGAAGCTGCTGAAGGAACTATTAGAAAATTATATGCTACTTCATTAGGCGAAAACGCAGTTCACGGTTCAGACAGCGATGAAAATGCTGCTATAGAATGCGCATTCCATTTTTCAGGAAGAGAACAGT
>JALRGT010000126.1 GCA_023259675.1 Flavobacterium sp. | reverse complement strand
TTACAAAAATCGCAGCAATTGAATCTAGAGGATTTATCTTTGCATCAATTTTAAGTTATTTGACAAAAAAACCACTAATATTGTTAAGAAAAAAAAATAAACTTCCTGGAAAAACTCACTCACAAAAATTTAAATTAGAATACGGCTATGACACAATTGAGATTCACAAATCTTCTTTAAAAAAAAATGACAAAGTTTTAATAATAGATGATTTAATTGCTACAGGAGGAACAGCACTAGCGGCAGCTAAACTGGTAGAAAAAACTAAAGCAAAGGTTTCAGGTTTTATATTTTTAATTGATCTATTTGATCTTCCTGGTAATAAAAAACTACAATCTGAGGGTTATAAAACCTTTAGTTTAATAAAATTTCCGGGGCACTAAATTATTTTATATTACAAGCCTTTAATGCAAATCTAGCAGCTTCTGCTTTATGAACCCACTTATCGGCGGTTGAGTTACCTTTTTTTAACTCATAATATTTCATTCGATAATTCTTGTAATAACATTTATCTTTTGCAGAAGTTGAAAAACAACCATAAACTATTGCTGCTAAGATTATTGATCCGCCAATTATGAAGTACTTAAAATTTTCACAAATAAATTTAAAAACACAACCCCAATGTCCTTGCATAAATGGGCATGTTTTATTTTTTTGATTTTTCATTATTATTATATCAATTCATTTTCTAATACGGTCAAGAAAAGAATTTTAAAACTTATAATTTTTGTTTCAATTTTAAACTTTGGATATTTTTTCAAAAACTTTGATTTAAGACTTTTAAATGAATTTTGAT
>JALRGT010000125.1 GCA_023259675.1 Flavobacterium sp. | reverse complement strand
CATTTGGGACGAATGTACATTGGGTATTGGCTGCAGTAATTCCATCTTTTGTTCCCTTGATGTTTTCTAGTATTGGCGCAGGAACAGTTTTTGCTATTTTTGCATTCTTTATGGTATTACAACTTGTTTTTGTTCATTTCATGATGCCCGAAACGAAAGGAGTACCTTTGGAAGAGTTAAGTAATTCATTAATGAAGTAATGAATATAATTCATGAAAAAAAAGAGCACCTCAAAAGGCTTCTCTATAGTCTTAATTTTATTTGTTTTTACCCATATGGGATGTGAAACTAAAATGAATCAATCCACTTCACAAAATAAGGAAGAAATCCTATATCGACCGAACTTCCATTTCACTCCAAAAACCAATTGGATGAATGACCCCAATGGGATGTTTTATTACAAAGGAAAGTTTCATTTGTATTTTCAACATAATCCAGAGGATAATATTTGGGGGCCTATGCATTGGGGTCACGCAACAAGTGAAGACTTAAAAACCTGGGAGGAGCATCCCATAGCATTATATCCTGACTCTCTAGGCACTATCTTTTCAGGAAGTGCAGTAGTTGATTATCACAATACCTCTGGGTTTGGGTCTTTAGAAAATCCACCAATTGTGGCTATTTTTACATACCATAATGCAAAAGCAGAACAAGAAGGCAGTACTCAATTTCAAACCCAAGGAATTGCTTATTCTTTAGACGAAGGGTACTCTTGGACTAAATATGCTAGTAACCCGGTAATTCTAAACCCAGGGATACGTGATTTTAGAGATCCTAAAGTTTTTTGGTTAGAAAGTGAACAAAAGTGGATA
>JALRGT010000124.1 GCA_023259675.1 Flavobacterium sp. | reverse complement strand
TAGAGTTGTCAAAATAATTGTAACCGCAAAGGGTGCAAAGTTTTTCTCAAAGCTCCCTAAGTTAAAAAATCTAAATCCGTTTATTCTTTTATAAGAGTAAACGGATTTTTTATTGGGGCGTTCCCTCGTTGCAGAAAGTGAGTGATTTAAAAGAACATTTATACAAGCAACGAGGTCGGGCTATCCGCTGTATTCCCGCTTTGAAAAACTACGGCAAAAGCCTTGTTTTTCTAAACCGGAAGATGCCGCTACTACCCCTAACGCAAGCAGACAAAATCATAAAAAACAAGTAGTTAAATCAAAATAATTAAAAAAAAACTTGCAAATTAAAGTATTGTTTCTACATTTGTAGAAATAACTCTAATAACGTAGAACAAATGAGAAAAATCATTATTTTTGTTATAGTACTTTTCAGCATGATTTCGTGCAAAACAAATCAAACTATAAATAAAAAAAGAGAAGGACGTTGGATAGAGAATTATTACTTAGACAGCACAAAGTACAAATCAGTTGGTTATTATAAAAATGATGATCCTATTAAAAAATGGAAATATTATCTGAATAATAAATTGATTAAAAAAGACTTTTGCAAAACCAAATTTTTCTATGAGAACAGAAAACTAGAATCCAAAGGAAAAACACAACTAGATCAAAACACAAAAAAATTGCACTGGTATTATACAGGAATATGGAAATATTACAACCAACAAGGAAAATTAACAACAATTAAAAAATACAACAAAGGGGAATTTATTTCTGAGCATACAATAAAAAACAACCTATAAAATATTCAACAAATGTCACTATCAAATGCCGAAGA
>JALRGT010000123.1 GCA_023259675.1 Flavobacterium sp. | reverse complement strand
ATCTTCTCAGCGATATTGGGAAACATTCCTTTGGTACCAATAACGATCTTTAGCTTTTCGTCGTTTTGATTTCCACGGAACAGAATGCCCGAGTAAGCACTCAACAGCAGCTTATTCGCATTCATGGATACCGAAGCGCCTCGCGGATGCTTGTCGTAGACCACTACGTTACCCAGCAGAGTACCCAGAATCACCAGTCGACGACCCAACGGATCAATGCTGGTAAGTGTTTGGTTGTGTGTCAGGATGGGTACGTACAGTCCCTCACAGGCGTGGATGAAGTGATCCTCGGCCATCCAAGACGTATGGCAAGGAACTTCCTCCTTGATACTGTTGTACCAGTTGTTGAAGATGCTGGAGTTGCCGTAGTTCAGAATTTGTTTAGCCATTTAGTAGCCTCATGTTTGTTTGGTTTAGATAAAGATTTATACCCCTTATCTACAAGAGTGATATGGGTCTATGATTATTTAGGATGGGATTTTGTCACAGCTTAAGTATACTTGGTATTTTTAACCAGAATAAACAAAAAAATAAACAGGACTACTGGATGTTACTCTAGTAGCCCGTGGATGGGTCAATTAAGACCGGTGAATGGCCTCGCTAGAGACTGAGTAGGCTGCGATCAGCGAGCGCAGTTCGTCTTGTTTCTCGGGCGAGACGTTCTCATCGATCCAGGATTCGAGATTGTTGCGAGCATTGTTCCGCTCGTTTATTTTCTCGTCATTCACATTCGGATTCTTGAACATGTGGTACCCACTGTGACGCGGATGAAACTCGCCAAACGGATTTAATCCGCTGACGTCCAATATGGTTTTCCGGAG
>JALRGT010000122.1 GCA_023259675.1 Flavobacterium sp. | reverse complement strand
AACAGCTGTGACCAAGGCCTTTATTGTGATCTTTCTTTTCAAACGGTCGGTTTCACATGGGCAGACAGCACGCATATTCCCAGTCGGGTAGATGCGGTTGTTCGCGAAACCCAGGACAGCCTAATTTCTCAATTCAATGGGCTTCCCGACTATTTTACCGTGGCTTCAGACGAACATCAAGCGCTATTTTTCAATCAGACGTACCATATAGACGTGTATGTCTATGACGCCAACGACAGTTTGCTCGCTCAAAATGAATGGGTTGTAACTGCCGATCGCTGCCATGTTCAAAAAGTAAGCGGACCCGAAATTCTTCCGTAAGAACCATGCGGAATGTGCAAATTGCGTATATATTTGCACCTCCAAATTGGGAGATTAGCTCAGCTGGTTCAGAGCACCTCGTTTACACCGAGGGGGTCGGGGGTTCGAACCCCTCATCTCCCACCGAAGCCGCAGGAAACTGCGGCTTTTTTTATTTTAGTCCTTTAACTCTTTCACTGAAACTCCTATGGGAATCTATCAGCGCTTGGCTTTTGCCTCCGTGGTACTCGCCGCTTGTCTCCTGTTTGTCTTGAATCCGGATCAAAAGGTGCATGCCGAAACGGCTATCGAAAACGGAACGCTGTACCTACAAAGTCAAGCGTCAGAAGCCGGTTTTGCAGGGAGTTTGGTCAACTGGGGAAGTGCTCAGCTCGCAGAAATGGCCATAAACGTTCAGCACTACGAATCCTATGGCCTTTTTTCCACGGCAGAAGTTTTCGTCGCAGGGATCAAGCGCGGCGATAGCTTTGGATGTGGCGGAAACGTCTGGATTCTCTGGG
>JALRGT010000121.1 GCA_023259675.1 Flavobacterium sp. | reverse complement strand
TGACCAATTGAAAGCAATCTCTGCTGAGGTAGATAATTTAATTGCTGATTTACGTAAGTTGGGTATTTCTGTGAAATTTGATGATAGAACAACTCAAAAACCAGGATTTAAATTTGCTGAATGGGAATTAAAAGGGGTGCCTGTTCGAATCGCTGTTGGTCCAAAAGATCTTGAAAACGGAACTTACGAGGTGGCAAGGAGAGATACTTTGACTAAAGAAGTGAAATCTAAAGAAGGAATTGCTGAATTTGTAGCCCAATTATTGGGGCAAATTCAATCTGATTTGTTCGATAAGGCATTAAATTATAGAGAGACTCATATTACAGAAGTAAATGACTTTGAAGAGTTCAAAGATGTTTTAGAGAATAAAGGTGGCTTTGTATCAGCTCATTGGGATGGTACAGTAGAGACTGAGGAGAAGATTAAAGAGTTGACTAAAGCAACCATAAGATGTATACCTTTGGATGGGGTAGAAGAAGCGGGAACCTGCGTATTTACTGGGAAAACGTCTACTCGAAGAGTGTTTTTTGCTAAGGCATATTAAAAAAAAATATTTTTTTTTAGATAGCTATTGCGCAATTAAAAAACAGTTGTATCTTTGCAACCGCAATACAGAAATGCACTGCATAATGTAACGCAATGGTCCGTTCGTCTATCGGTTAGGACGCCAGGTTTTCATCCTGGTAAGGGGGGTTCGATTCCCCCACGGACTACTGAAATATTGAAATACAGTTCTTAAACTTAAGAATTTGGTCCGTTCGTCTATCGGTTAGGACGCCAGGTTTTCATCCTGGTAAGGGGGGTTCGATTCCCCCACGGACTACAAA
>JALRGT010000120.1 GCA_023259675.1 Flavobacterium sp. | reverse complement strand
CGTTGGATGCAAAAATAATAAAAGGAATAATTATGGATTTAGAATGGCAAGAAATTGGGTTTGATTCAGACAATATTGATAGAATTGCTCATAATGGAGTAGATATGTATATAGAATTTAAAAAAGGTAGCGGTTATCAATTTTCTAATTTACCTTATGAAATTTTTGAAAGAATTCTAAATAAAGAAGTTATTAGTAAAAGTGAGGGTAAACCATCTTATGGGGCAACATTTAATATGTTAGTTGTAAAAAGTGGTTATAAAGGAGAGCAGTATAAATAATTTATTTGAACTAATTGAACGTGAATAAAAGAATAAATCCCAGCCCTAACAGCTGTTTTGATATAGCTGGAGTTTAGTGGAATTACCGTTTCGTGATCATATTTTCGTTAAGCCGAAAAATGAAAGAATACAAACCACACACCATCTCAAAGCAGCAAAACATTGTAAAAAATTAGAAAATGACCCAATATTGATTTAGTTTAATGCGAAATAGTTTAAATCATCTTTTTTTAGCTAACTTTAGTAAAGTCTAAATTAGAGCATTGTGAAAACTTCTTTTAAAATTCTGTTACTTTGCTTGTCAATTCTTTGGTTAAACAGCTCGTGTTCAAAAGATGATTCTTCAAATTCATCTTTTGTTAATGATTTTACGATTGAAATGGATGAAAATCCAACTGAAAATCAATTTATAGGGACAGTTCCTTACAACGGTGGAAAATATGGATACTACCACTTAGTTACTTCGATATTGACTCAATCTGTACCTAATGCAGTTTATGTCTTTTCTTCTGGGAATTTTGGCAGTAACGCAATACAAGTTAACGATCCT
>JALRGT010000011.1 GCA_023259675.1 Flavobacterium sp. | reverse complement strand
CAAATGTATAAATTATTTTTTAGTAAACAAACGTTAATCCATTAATTTTCAACAAGATTATTTACACACCAAATTCCATTGTCCGTCATAGTTATTTACTTAATTCTCATTAAAACATACCCCTCTACTCAAAACCCCAAAAAAAAAAAAAAAAAAAAAAAAAAAAAAAAAACAGATTATAAACAAACCTGTATTCTATGCAAACAACAACTTTACATTCCTAAAAACCTGAATTATCCTTCAGAAAACATATTTTTACCAAAGAACCAATAATAGCAACAAATAATTTATAAACTCAAAGAATATACAAATTGGAAGCATCAAAATAATGAGAAAAAATTATAATCAAAATCGGATAACAGCATTTTTATAACACTATCTGTTAATTATGTTAAAATGTTAAAAAATGAATGCGCGCATAAAAAATCAACAAAAACATTAGGAAAGTTAACAATTAATTAAGATTTTTGACCTACTAATTTAAAATCATTACAAAATGAAGCTAAAATTTAATGGAATCTTTGTACTATTAATGGTACTTATGTCGCATCTAACCTTTGCGCAAGAAAGAGCCGTTACAGGTATTATTTCTGACAACACAGGACTACCTTTACCAGGCGTTAGTATTTTAATAAAGGGAACGCAAAAAGGAACACAGACTGATTTTGATGGTAAATACACCATCCAAGCCACTCCTAGCCAGATTTTAATTTTCAGCTATCTCGGGATGATTACCCAAGAAATAATCGCGAGTTCTAACACTATTAACATAAAATTACAATCAAGCGAACAACAATTAAATGAAGTTGTAGTTACTGCATTTGGGATCAAAAGAAACCCAAAAAAATTGGGCTACTCTGTAAGCTCAGTTAAAACCGATGATCTTACAGAAAATTCAGAACCAGATTTAGCTAGATCCTTACAAGGAAAAGTGGCTGGTGTAAATGTAAATGTATCAACAGGTGTAGCAGGAGCTGCAAATCAAATAACTATAAGAGGGGTTAACTCATTAATAGGAAATACTGACCCTCTAATCATTGTTGATGGTATTGCATATAGTAATGCATCCGTTACTAGTACAAGTCAAATCACCGGAGGTGGTGGATATGAATCAGCTTTATCCTCCCTAGACCCTAATGATATTGCGAGTGTAAACGTACTTAAAAGTACTGCTGCAGCTGCATTATATGGTTCCCGAGCAATGAACGGAGTTATTGTTGTTACAACAAAATCTGGCTCTTCAAAATACAACAAAGCAGAAAAACTAAGCGTTAATGTTGGTTTAGGAACGTATTTTGAGAATATTGCAAACTTACCTGATTATCAAAACACTTATGGTGCTGGATCAAATTTCCAATATTCAAATGCAAATGGATCATGGGGACCTCGTTTTGACTCATTAGCAACAATCCCTACTTGGCAAACACTTTTGGATTCATTTCCTGATCAATTTGGAGCTACTGTTCCTTATGCTGCAAAACCTAACAACGTTAAAGATTTATTTAGAACTGGAAGAGTTTTTGACAAAACTATTGGTTTCAATTATTCTGGCCAAGACGGATCATTTAATGCAACCGTTTCTGATTTACGTCAAGATGGATACATTCCTTATAATAGCTATGATAGAACCTCAATGTCTGCAGGAGGAAATTTCAAATTGAGCAAGAAATTTACTGTAGGTGCCAATATGAGCTATTCAAAAACACAGCAAAAAGGAGGTTTTTTTGGAGAAAACCAATATGACGGTGCTTCATCTTCATTTGCAAGAACATTATTCTTAGCTAGAAACTGGGATTTAAATCTTCCTTATACTGATCCCATTACAGGAAATTCAGTTACCCCTAATGGAATTCAATTTGACCATCCTCTTTGGTCTTGGGAACATGATCAAATCATTACTAATACCGATCGTATTGTCACAGGTATTAATCTTAATTACACTTTCAACGACAATATATCTGCATCATATAGAGCTGGTTTAAATAAATACTCATTAAATAGACTTCAAATTAGAGATCTTGGATCAAGATCAAATAGTGGTTTAGGAAATTTATTAAGTGATAATTATAGTAACGAAGACATTGAATCAACTTTTTTATTGAACTTCAATTATGATTTAAATGATAGTTTTAAACTTGCTGCCATAATAGGAAATAATATTTTACAAAATAATTATTCCCGCATAACTAACGAAGGAAGAGAATTTATTAATCCTGATATTTTTACATTTCACAATGTTAAGAGCATTGTAAATCTAGAAGATGAAAGCGCTCAAAAAAGAAATATTGGTGTGTTTGGAGATCTTACTTTATCATACAAAGATTATCTATTCTTAAACGCAACTGCAAGGAATGACTGGAGTTCATCTTTACCAAAAAATAACAATTCTTACTTTTATCCTTCCGTAAGTGCTTCAGCTATATTGACGGATGCTTTAAACATTAGCAGTAATGTACTAACTTTTGCTAAATTAAGAGCATCTTATGCAAAGGTAGGTAGAGATAATGATGCTGAATTTTTAAGAATTGCATTTGATCAAGGACAAGCTTATAATGGAAACCCACAATTAGGCAACAATACTACTTTAGGGGACCAAACAGTTATACCTGAATTCTCACAAGAATACGAAGTTGGTACTGATTTAGAATTTTTCAAAAAAAGAATCACACTAGACTTAAGTTTATACACTAAAACAACTACTGATTTAATTACGGATGTCACCGTACCATCAAGTACTGGTTTTGAAGTATTTAGAACAAATGCTGGATCAATTAGAAACAAAGGTATCGAACTTGGTTTAACTTTAGTACCATTTAGATCAAATGATTTTAAATGGACATTTGGCACTATGTTTACAAAAAACAAAAATGAAGTTTTAACTTTAAAGGAAGGACTTGAGAGAATACAATTGGATGTAAATGAAATTGCATATGCAATTCCAGGTCAAGCTTTTGGTGTATTTTACGGCACACGATTTGCACGTGATGCAAATGGTAATTACTTGATAAATCAAGCTGGAGGAGGAATAATTCAAGACCCTAGTTTAGGAATAATTGGAGATCCAAATGCTGATTTTAAGGTAAGTTTCACCAACACAATTGTATACAAAGCTTTCAGCCTAAGAGCACAGTTTGACTGGAAACAAGGTGGAGATATTTCTTCTTCTACAATTCAACAATTACTAGGTAGAGGTGTTACTAAAGATACTGAAGACAGAGAACACACCTTTATTATCCCAGGTTATTATGGAGATAGCAGTACCGGAACACCAATTTTAGATGGTACCGGAAATCAAATTCCAAATACGGTACAATTATCAATGAATGAACTTTATTTCTCTCCTGCAGGAGGAAATACTTTTGCTATAAACAGTGTAGATGAAGCTGACGTATATGATGGCACAGTATTCCGCCTAAGAGAAATTAATCTAACTTACGATGTTCCTTCTGATGTATTAAAGAAAACGCCTTTTGGTAAAATAAGCTTAAGTGTTTTAGGTAGCAACCTATGGTATTTTGCTCCAAATATTCCAAAATACACAAATTTTGATCCAGAAACAACAAGTTATGGAAACTCTACTTTACAAGGTATCGAAACTTCAGCTGCACCAACAGCTAAAAGATATGGCTTTAAAGTTAATTTAACATTTTAATATAAAAAGATATGAAATTATTAAACAATATAACAAACAATAAAGCTATTGTAGTTTTATTATCTTTAACTACTGTTTTTAGTAGTTGTAGTGACTATTTAGATGTTGATAAAGACACAGACAATCCTACCGTAGCTCCATTAAATTACTTATTGACTAATGTAGAAACTAAAATTGGAGAAATTGGCGACTTTAGTATCTCTACTAGGACTGGAACTGGAACAGCCATTAGTACTTATACGCATCAAATGACTTCCAGAGAAGATGAAGATCAATATGGACTAAAAGTAAATGACGACGGGATGATCAACGACTGGAACAGCATTTATTTAACATTAAATGACATTGAGACTTTAATTAAACAAGGAACTGAATCAGGGGATCTTGTATATGTGGGTATTGCTCAAATGCAGAAAGCTTATATACTATCTTATGCTGTAGATCTTTGGGGAGATGTTCCTTATAGTGAAACATCACAATTAACAGATGGAATTATCGCTCCAAAATTTGACAATCAAAAAGAAATTTACACAAAAATATTTTCTTTAATTGAAACAGCAAAAGATAATCTTGCATCTGATGCTGGATTGAAAAAACCAGGGAAAGATGACATAATTTACCTAGGACAAACAGACAAATGGATCAAATTTGCCAACACTTTTAAATTAAAATTATACAATCAAACAAGGCTTATTAACGACTTTGACCAAACTGGATTTAATGCACTTATAGCCGAAAATAATTTTTTCACATCTGAAGAAGATGATTTTCAAATAGATCATTTTAATGTAATTTCTCCAACAAACGAAAGAAATAAATTATTCATTGAGTCGTATGAAAGCACACAATTTGAAGCCTATCAAAGTCCTTGGATGTATGAGATATTAAAAGGAATGAACCCTAATATCCATACCGGTAATCCAGACCCTAGAATACCTTATTATTATTTTAATCAATTAGTCCCAGACGAATTACCCGTTGATCAAGGAGACACTGCTACTGGAGATCCAAATGCTGATTATTGGGATGCTTCAACAGGATTCTTAAGCATCCGATTTGGAAGCACCGGACCAGACAGAGATAAAAGTGCTGAAGGCTCCTATACCTACCCTGGGATATTCTCTTCAGGCGGAAGATACGATGATGGTAAAGGTGGGTCTATAAATGATATTATGGCTAAAAAAGATGGAATGCCAGATGCTCCAACAGGTATAGCTCCGCACAGAATACTAACGTATAATGAATTTTTGTTTATTCAAGCAGAATTAATTCAGGTAGGCAAGCTTACTAACATTGGATCTGCTTCCGATAAACTTGAGGAAGCAATTACAGCTAGTTTTGCAAAAGTTGATCAAGTTGTTGTTCAGAATCAAGCTGGTACTAAAACCCAAACTATACCTAAGTTAATTGGTTCAGATGCAGTAGATACTTTTATAGAAAATGTAATTACTGAATTTAATGCTGCATCTCCAACTAAACAATTAGAAATTATAATGACTCAAAAATGGGTAGGTACATTTGGAGATCCAACGGATCAATATACGGATTACAGAAGAACTGGATTCCCTGTTTTGGCAGATCCAAAAAGCACAAGTAAAGAATACCAATTAGACAATGGAGATGACTTCCCACTTATTGATTCTCAAACGGTATTAAATAATCCATTTCAATTATCTATATACTGGCCACAAAGCGAATTGAATTCAAATGCAAATGCGCCTGCGCAAAAAAACCCTACAACCTATAAAATATTTTGGGATAATTAATCATTAATATTTGATACAATGAAAAAAATAAAACTAATATTCACATCAATGATAGTTGTCCTAATTGCAATATCATGTGAAAACGATGGCGGAACTTCAAAAATTGAAACAACAAAAGGAGGTGTTCCTAATATTCAAAAAATCGCTACTACTGATCAAGGCTTAAATGTACTTGTTCTTCAAAATGGTGGGGATGTCGATATGGGTGTAACAATTGACATTGGTTTAGGAGAAGTAAAATCTATGGACATCATTGGTTTATACACTAAAGATGGAGTAACCGAAAAAGGAATTTTAAAATCGAATGTTACAACATTCCCAACTGAATTACACGTTAATGCAAATGATTTAATAAATGCATTCTCTACTTTAAATTCAAATAGTGATTTTGACATTCTGGACCGATTTGAAATTAGTGCTGATGTTACATTAATAAACGGAACTGTACTAAAATTATATAATAATGACGGTACAACTTTATATGGTGCTGATATAGCAAACTCAGAATTATTTAAAGTTAAACAAACCTATGACCCAGCTTGTCCATTAGAAGACGCATCCTTATTTGATGGGAATTATATTGTAATAGAAGACACTTGGCAAGATTATGATATCGGAACCGTTATTCCGGTGTCTTATAATGCTGGTACTTTTACTTTTAAAATCTTAAACACAGTTAATCCGTACATTAACAATCCAACTACTTCTTACATACTTGTAACTGTTGACCCGACCGATAACAGTGTAGTTGCAAAATCAAATGAAGATTTTGATTACAACCCTGGTTATGGCCCAACAACCGGAACTGGAACTGTATCATCTTGTTCGGGAGATATCAGTTTAACTTTAGCATTTGGACCTTATGGTGGCTACAAATTTAGCCTAAAAAAAGCTAATTAATACCTTACAAATACCCCACAAAAACTACCCAACAAAACGGGTAGTTTTTTTATATATTTGCACCATGGAAAAAGAAAATCAAATATTTGGAATTAGAGCTATAATAGAAGCCATACAAGCAGGTGCTTCAGTTGATAAAGTCTACATTCAAAAGGAAGCCAGTGGCGAACTAATGAAAGACTTGATGAAGGTAATGAAACGTGGTAACGTAAAATTCTCCTATGTTCCAATAGAAAAGCTAAATCGTCTCACTCCAAATAACCATCAAGGTGCTGTTGCGACCATATCTCCAATTTCTTTTTACGATATAGAAACATTGATTAATAAGGTTACTGAATCTGGAAAAACACCTTTATTTCTAATTCTGGATCAAATATCCGATGCAAGAAATTTTGGCGCTATAATCAGAACGGCTGAATGTACGGGAGTTGATGGAATTATTATTCAGAAATCTGGATCTGCCCCAGTGAATGGCGACACCGTAAAAACTTCTGCAGGTGCTATTTTCAATGTACCTATCTGCAAAGTAGAACACATCAAAGATGCTATATTCTATTTGCAAGGTTCTGGAATAAAAACAGTTGCCGCCAATGAAAAAACAGATCAAACCATTTATGAAGTGGATTTAAAAGAACCGGTGGCCATAATTATGGGATCTGAAGATCGAGGAATCAATCCGTCAGTACTTAAAATTGTGGATGAAAAAGCAAAACTTCCTATGTTTGGCACAATCGGCTCTCTAAATGTATCTGTTGCATGTGGAGCTTTTCTATACGAAGCAGTTCGTCAAAGAAATTAAACCATCCTTCTTATAAAATAAAAATGAATCAAGACTCCGGTTTTGATTCATTTTTTTTGTTCCCAACAATTTCGTAATCTACTGGGATACTTGAAGTAAAATAAGATTCTGAATCTTCTAATATTTCCTCCTGAGGCAAATTCACAAAATTTCCATTAGCATCAAAACGCTGCATAAATTTATCCTCTAGCGGATTGTAATCCGGTTTTTCCCAATCGTATTTAATCACTTTCTCATATTCGGGAGTTTTGTACAATATTGAAAGAATAAAACCTGTTATTAAACCGGAAAGATGACCTTCCCATGACATTCCTTCATCAACTTTAGGAAAAATATACCAAACCATTCCTCCATAAATCATAATGACTGTCAGAGATAGCGCAACTAGACGATAATAACGGGTGAGAATTCCTTTAAAAAAAATAAAACTAAATAAAACATAAATCAATGAACTGGCACCGATATGATAGTTTTCTCTTCCAATAACCCATGTCAAAAAACCTGAAAATAAAATTCCATAACCTATGACCGCAAAGGACTGTTTAGCATAAAAAAACTGCAATGCAGCAAGTAAAACCAATAAAGGAATCGAATTATTATACAAATGACTGATATTCGAATGAATAAAAGGACTAAACAAAATCCCTTGCAATCCAGAAAATGTTCGCGGTAAAATTCCGTTTTCCACAAAATCGAAATCAAATCTTATTTCAAGCCAATAAACAACCCAAAGTAATAATACCGAAAAAAGCGGAACTCCAATTACGGAATTCGTATATTTAAAATGTTGATCTATTTTATGCATATGGAGTGTCGGTGAGTTTATTTAAAACAGCAAAAATATAACCAAAAGCAATTTAATGCTATTTTGTCATCTTTTTGAGAACAAAATCTTAAATTTCATCACTAATTTTAGCCCAGATCGAAATGGCATCCTTTTTATTGCGTTTCTTTAAACGGAATAAAAAGATATAGTGAAGAGCTGGAAAAGCTTCAAATAAAAAACAGTAATTTTGCAAAATGGAAGCACCATTAGCCGAACGCATTCGTCCTCAAAAACTAGAAGATTACATTAGTCAATCCCATTTGGTTGGTCCAAATGGTTCTTTGACGCAACAAATAAACAAGGGAATTATCCCTTCACTCCTATTTTGGGGCCCTCCGGGAACAGGAAAAACAACTTTAGCACAAATCATTGCACAAGAATCAAAACGTCCCTTTTATATTTTAAGCGCCATTAATTCAGGAGTAAAAGATATTCGTGACGTAATTGAAAAAGCGAAGCAAAGCGGCGGACTTTTTACCAGTAAAAACCCGATTCTATTTATTGATGAAATTCACCGATTCAGCAAATCACAGCAAGATTCTTTATTGGCTGCGGTCGAAAAAGGATGGATAACCCTTATTGGAGCAACTACTGAAAACCCAAGTTTTGAGGTTATACCTGCTTTGTTGTCTCGTTGCCAAGTTTATATCTTAAATGCTTTTACAAAACAAGACTTAGAACTTTTACTGGCCCGTGCCATGAATACAGATGTCCTTTTAAGACAGAAGAACATAGTTCTACAAGAAACAGAAGCTTTATTACGACTTTCCGGTGGAGATGGACGCAAACTGTTGAATATTTTCGAATTGGTCGTAAACGCTTCTAATTCGGATGAAATTATCATCACTAATGATCGTGTTTTTGAATTAGTGCAACAAAACACGGTCCTATATGATAAAACAGGCGAACAACATTATGATATCGTATCGGCGTTTATTAAATCAATTCGTGGTAGTGATCCCAATGGAGCTGTTTACTGGCTCGCTCGAATGATTGAAGGAGGCGAAGACGTGAAATTTATTGCCCGAAGAATGCTCATTTTATCAAGCGAAGACATCGGAAATGCAAATCCAACTGCATTTATTATGGCAAACAACACCTTTCAGGCGGTATCAACAATTGGTTATCCCGAAAGTAGAATTATATTAAGTCAATGTGCTATTTATTTGGCTACATCACCCAAAAGCAACGCCTCTTATTTAGCGATAGGTACTGCGCAGCAATTGGTCAAACAAACGGGTAACTTAGCAGTTCCTATCCATTTACGTAATGCACCAACTAAACTCATGAAAGAATTGGGTTACGGAGAAGAATATAAATATTCCCATGACTACGCCAACAATTTTGCCGAACAGGAATTTTTACCAAATGAATTAAGCAACAATCCAATTTATATCCCCGGTAATAATTCCAGAGAAAATACGATTAGAGAGTTCTTAAAAAACCGATGGAAGGATAAATATGATTATTAAAAAAACGGCTTTCAAAACTAAATTTGAAAGCCGTTTTTTTTTAGAGTTAAAACTTAATTTGAACTTGTTCTGAAACCAATTGGTCGTTTTGATAATATTCAAAAAACCATTGATTGTCTTTCAAAAGTACAACTCCGTTTGTATTGCCTTTTACGGCAGTGAAATAATCTTTAATTGAAGTTTTATAAATTTTCATTACAATTTTTGGCTCACTATCAATTAGATTATAGCCATTGGCAGTAGCCTGAGCATATAATAAATCTGAATTTACTTTATTTATGGTTGCTGATGCTTCTACATTATTAGGAACTGCAGGAACTACTTTTGTAACCGGAATAGATTTTGCCTCTTCTTGAACAACTTCTTTTATTGGCGCAGCATAAGTATAATTCAAATCATATACGGATTGAAATGCATTATTCAATGCCTCCGTGTAAGCAAGTTGAAATTCTTTCGCCTTACTTTTTCCTATTTCTGATTGATAAACGACTTTACCGAAACAATCCTTAAAAACGATGTACAGTTTTGTCAATAAAAAAGCTTTATCCTGCAAAACATCCACATATAACAAACTACATCTGTCATTATATTCTGAAGGCAAAGATTGATTGGCATAAAAAGCCTCAAAACCCGCTTTCAAAAGATTAGCTTTGGTCATAGTACTCAATCTGTATTGATTTTCACTTTTAAGAAAATCATATTTTAAAGGAACAATCACAGCTTTATAATCGTTTATAGATTGAGCAAAACTGTAACATGAAAGGAATAACACTAAAATTAAAAATTGTTTTTTCATCTTTATAAAAATCTTTTTAGTTCTAATAAATGATTTATTTGTTTAATATTTTTATTTACTTCTATTTTTTGAGCATTGAAAAAAATAGCTTCTAGTCCAGCATCGAGAGCCCCTTGAACATCTGCTTCTAAACAATCCCCTATCATAATACTGGCATTACTTTGCGTCTTAGCTAAATGTAAAGCGTGACGATATATCACTGCATTTGGCTTCTTCACTCCTGCCATTTCAGAATTGGTAATAGTACAAAAATAGTTGTATATTTTAGAGTTTTTAAGTTTTTTTAACTGAACATTAGCAAAACCATTGGTTATAATATGCAGATTATAATCATTACTTAAATAATCCAAAATTTCAATCGCTCCATCAAACAAATGATTATTTTCAGGCAAAATCGATATATATTCATTAGCTATGCAATCTATATCAGCATCTGAAATAGCATAATTTAAAGCATCAAAAGTATTTTTTAAGCGCATATAGCGCAATTCTACATGAGTGATTTTGTCGTATTGATACAAATTCCAACATGCCTTATTTATCGGAATATAATGTTCAATGAATTTTTTTATTTGAACTGTAGGATGTTTAACTTGTAAAATAGCGCCAAATGCTAATTCAGAATTTTTATCAAAATCCCAAAGTGTATGATCTAAATCAAAAAAAACATCTTTAATCTTCTCGTTCTTCATTTTATTTAAAATATTCCCTCGTCCACAAAACTAAAGTAATTTGTTTCGGTTACAATTAAATGGTCCAACACTTTTATTTCTAGGTTATTGCCTGCTAACTTCAGTTTACGGGTAATTTGTTTATCGGCATCACTTGGCGTCAATGTTCCTGACGGGTGATTGTGACACAGAATCAATCCTGTGGCTCCTTTTTCGAGTGCCATTTTAAAAACCAATCGAACATCAACCAAAGTTCCGGTAATCCCACCAATACTCAACTGTACTTTCGAAATTATTTTATTAGAATTATTCAAATACAAAATCCAAAATTCCTCATGTGGTAATTCTCCGATGATAGGCTGCATCACCTCAAAAACTATTTTACTAGAAGTGATTTTGGTTAGTTCTATTGCTTCCTCTCCTCTTCTCCTTCTTCCCAACTCTAATGCTGCAATAATAGATATTGCTTTGGCTTCTCCAATTCCTTTAAAATTCATCAATTGAGTAATCGATAATTTCCCTAAAGCGTTGAGATTATTATCTACACTTTTGAGGATTTTTTTACTCAATTCCACCGCCGATTCTTCTCTACTTCCAGAACCGATTAGAATGGCAATCAATTCGGCATCACTAAGAACACTCTTGCCTTTAAGCATCAGTTTTTCTCGAGGTTTATCATCCTCGGACCAACTGCGAATGGGGAATGAAGAATTTTCCATTTAAAACATTTGAGATTAAAAATTCAACATTCGTTTGTTACATGCTTTACTTAACCAATTAACACTTTGACTTCATCAAAATTCAATCCACCATAATTTCCGGAACTCATCAACAACAACGCTGAATTTTCCAGATTTAGGTCAAACAAATAATCCTTGAAATCTTTTGGATTGGTATAAATAATCAAATCTTTACGATTAAAAGCTTTGGCGATTTGCTCATAAGTCACTTCCTCCAGTTGTTTAATTTTTACTGCATCAGGAGAATAAAAAACTACGGCAACATCAGCATATTCTAATGCGCCTTCATATTCTTTTAAAAATTCCGCATTCAAACTACTGTAAGTATGCAACTCTAAACAGGCTACCAAAGTGCGATTCGGGTATTGTTCTTTGACCGCTTTGGTTGTTGCCGCCACTTTACTTGGTGAATGGGCAAAATCTTTATAAGCAACTTTGCCTTTGCTTTCGGCTATTTTTTCCAATCGTTTGGAAGCACCTTTAAAACTGGCAATGGCTTCATAAAAATCGGCTTCATCAACTCCCATGTTTTGACAAATCCATTTGGCACCAGCCAAATTATTCAAATTATGCGCTCCAAAAACTTCAATTGGCATGGCTCCTTCCGGAGTTTCCAGCAATGTTACTCCATCACTCACACTGTACTCTGGAGTGTGATAGGATAATTTTCGAATTGGATTGGTTGCCGCTTCCGCCACACGTTTTACTTCTGGATCATTTTCATTGTAAACCAAAATTCCGCCATTGGTAATCTTATTGATAAAAATTTCAAATTGCTCCACATAATTCTCATACGTTGGAAAAACATTGATATGATCCCAGGCAATTCCAGAAATCAAGGCAATATTAGGTTGATACAAATGAAATTTTGGTCGTCTATCAATTGGAGAAGACAAATATTCATCCCCTTCCAAAACCATAAAATCATTCTCTTCGGTAAGATGCACCATAGTATCAAACCCTTCGAGTTGTGCCCCCACCATATAATCTACTTCAATTCCGTGATAATGCATCACATGTAAAATCATTGAAGTGATGGTCGTTTTTCCATGGGAACCACCAATAACCACACGGGTTTTATTTTTAGACTGTTCGTATAAAAACTCTGGATAGGAATAAATTTTCAATCCTAACTGCTGTGCTTTCAACAATTCTGGATTATCGGCTTTGGCGTGCATGCCCAAAATTACCGCCTCAATATCGGAGGTGATTTTTTCCGGAAACCAACCCATTTCCGCCGGTAAAATTCCTTTCTTGTCCAATCTTGATTTTGAGGGTTCAAAAATAGCGTCATCACTTCCTGTAACTTGATAGCCTTTATTGTGTAATGCTAAAGCCAGATTGTGCATGGCACTTCCTCCTATGGCTATAAAATGTGTCTTCATATAGATTCGCTTATGCGTAATTTATTTTTAATTTACCTTTATCCCTTTCTTTTAAATTCCTCTAAAACTGACTTCGCTTTATCTGGTGCGTTCATTTTATTGGCATATAAATTAGCCAACATTTGATAACTTTTTTTCGAATTACCAACCGCAATTGCTTTTTTATATTGCTGTTCGGCAACAGCATATCTTTTGAAATATTCTTCTATATGTCCTCTGGACAAATAGCCGTCAACAGCTGAAATCCGAGACAACTCACTCGAATATTGAATGGCTTTTTTTTCACTTCCGCCTAAAAAACCAGGAAGTTTTAGATTCAATTCAATCAAAGCCCATCTCGCTTCGATGTGTTTAGGGTTTAAAGTTATCGCTTTCTCAAAATTGCCCCGCACTTCATCAATCATACCTAAAGCCCTGAATTTATTCACTTCCAATGCTTTCATTCCTAAAACACCACCATATTTAAAACAATAATTGGCTTCTGCAGGTTTGGCAATCTTTAGTTTTCCATAATACAATAGCGCATCATCCCAGGCTTTATTGTGACCTGCAATATCCCCTAAATATTCCATGACTTTTATGTTGGATGGATTTTTTTTCAGAAGTGCTTCAAACATCGGTTTGGCCTGGTCAAATTTTCCATCTTCAAATAACTGTTGGGCTTTCTCAACATTTATTTGAGAAAAAATAAGTAGAGGAAATAAAATTAAGGCAAGCAGAGTGTGTTTCATTTTTCAAAAATAAGGAAATTTTAAAGGATTCTAAAGATTTTTTATTTAACCTAAATCCCGAAAAAATAATACAATAGCAAAGTTTAAAACACTTTATCCTAACACAACACTATTACTTTCGTAATTAGAACCTAAGGAGCAAAATAATTTAAAAAAACACCAATATCCTCCTTTACAACACCCATTTATGAAAATATTTTATGCGATTCAAGCTACCGGAAACGGACACATTAGTAGAGCGACACAACTCTATCCATATTTAAAAAAATTTGGTGACGTAGATTTCTTTTTAAGTGGCAGTAATGCGAGTCTGGATATTGATTTGCCCATAAAATTCCGAAGCAAAGGCTGCAGTCTTCATTACAGCAAATGTGGCGGCTTAAACTATTGGGATATCGCTAAAAATATTCGACCACGCCAAATATATAAAGATGCCGATAATTTACCTTTAAAAGACTATGATGTTGTCATCAATGATTTTGATTCAATCACTGCATTGGCTTGTAAACTGCAAAAGATCCATTCGGTACAATTTGGGCACCAAGCCAGTTTTATATCTCCTAATACGCCAAGATCCCCAAAAAAAAGTCTAATGGGCGAAATGATTCTAAAGCATTATGCTCCATCGCCTAAAAACATCGGATTGCATTTTGAAAAATACGATTCTTTCATTCATCCTCCCATCATCAAAGACCAAATTGTTCAGGCCACGCCAACCAACTTAAATCATATTACCGTTTACCTTCCCTCATTCGATAAAGATTGTTTAGAAAAAGCGTTCAACAAATTACCCGAGGTGCATTTTCATTGGTTTTTGGACAGTGTTGAATTCAAACACACGATTGGTAACATTACCTATTTTCCTGTGAACCAGAAAAATTTCAATGAGAGTTTAATTTCTTGTGAAGGCATCATTACCGGAGGGGGATTTGAAACTCCTGCCGAAGCTTTATACCTTGAAAAAAAAATTTTAAGCATTCCTATCAGAGATCATTACGAGCAAGAGTGCAATGCTGCCGCCCTAAAAAAACTAGGTGTTCCCGTTGTGTATGAAGTGGGAAAAAACTTCGAACTTATTATTGAAAACTGGCTCAATCAAGACATCATATATCCCAAAATGCAAGCCAATAACATTCCCGAAACACTGGAGTATTTGTTTGATACGTATAACAACAGATAATCTATAAAAACAAAAACCACTAACGAATTTAATTCGGTAGTGGTTTTTATATATTGTAGTAATGCTACTTAATCATTCAACATTTTCCAAAGTTTGTCTTTCAACTCTGTTAAACCTTGTTGGGCTACAGAAGAAATAAACATATAAGGAACATCTTTGAAAGCAACATCCAATTCCGTTTTCAATTCTGCTTTCAATTCGTCGTCCAGCATATCACATTTAGAGATTACCAAAAGTCGTTCTTTGTCTAACATCTCCGGATTGTATTTGGTCAATTCATTAACCAGAATATCATATTCTCCTTTAATGTCTGGCGTGTCCACTGGAACCAAAAACAACAACGTCGAATTACGTTCGATATGGCGCAAGAAATAATGCCCCAATCCTTTTCCTTCGGCAGCACCTTCGATAATCCCCGGAATATCGGCAATCACAAAAGATTGAAAATCTCTGTAGGCTACAATTCCTAAGTTAGGCTTTAAAGTCGTAAACGGATAATCGGCAATCTTAGGTTTCGCTGAAGTCAATACAGATAATAGAGTCGATTTTCCAGCATTAGGAAAACCTACTAATCCAACATCGGCCAGAACTTTCAATTCTAAAATCACATCCATTTCGGTTCCCGGTAAACCCGGTTGTGCATAACGTGGTGTTTGATTGGTCGAACTTCTAAAGTGCCAGTTTCCTAATCCTCCTTTTCCTCCGCGAGAAAGAATTTGACGTTCTCCATCTTCGGTGATTTCGAATAAAGTTTCTCCGGTTTCTTTGTCCTTCACAACAGTTCCCAATGGCACCTCAATGAATTTATCATCACCATCGGCACCTGTACTCCGGTCACCTCCTCCATCACCTCCATGTCCTGCTTTAATGTGTCGGGCAAATTTAAGGTGAAACAAAGTCCAAAGTCCTTTATTTCCCACCAAAATCACGTGTCCACCACGGCCACCGTCTCCACCATCCGGACCACCTTTTTCAATAAATTTTTCTCTGTGTAAATGCGTAGATCCTTTTCCCCCTTTTCCCGAAGAAACAAATATTTTAACGTAATCTACAAAATTCCCCTCTGTCATTTTTTTTAGTTTTCAGTGGTCAGTGATCAGTTTGTTTGCTGATTACTGAACACTATTATTTTAAGGCTTTCACCAATACTTTATCAATCTTCACCCCGTCCATGTCAATCACCTCTAATTCAAAACGATGCCATATCAATTTCTCCCCTTGTTTCGGAATATGTGAAAGTTCCGTCATTATCAATCCGCTAACCGTAGTCACGTCATAATCATTAATCAATTCATCCAATTCAAAATAGGTTAGAAAATCATGTAGCGAATAATGCCCGTCAACCAACCATGTTCCGTCTTCTCTTTGGACTAATTTAAAATCCTCTTTATAAAAATCGGAAGCATTCCCTACCAACGCTTCCAAAATATCATTTAACGTGATTATCCCTTGGAAAATTCCGTATTCGTCGGCCACAACTGCATAGTGAATCCCCGTCTTTTTGAACTTTTCCAACGCCTTGTAAGCTGTGGTATGTTCCATCAAATAAGGAGTGTCAATCATGATGCTAGGCAAATTGAAGTTTTCGTCATCAATATGGGCGAAAATACTTTTCAGATTTACTACCCCAACAATCTCGTCATAATTATCTTTATAAACCGGATAAATAGAATGCAATTCTTTGAGCATAAATTCTCTAACTTGAGCTTTACTAGATTCTAATGGTAACATGACCACCGATTTTCTATGCGTCATCAAAGAATTAATTTTTCGATCTCCAATATGAAACACACGTTCCACAATATCTTGCTCAATTTCTTGCACTTCCCCTACTTCAGTACCTTCTTTAATAATGGCTTTAATTTCCTCTTCGGTCACTTTACCGTCTGCGGAAGGTTTGATTTGCAAAAGCTTCAACAAAAACTCAGTTGAATGTGTCAACATCCAAATAAAAGGCGCCGTCACGATAGAAACTATTTTCATAGGAAAGGCTACCGCTTTTGCTATCGTTTCCGGATAATTCAATCCAATTCTTTTGGGTAATAACTCTCCTAACACTAAGGAAAAGAAAGTCAAAATTACAACCACAATTCCTACTGCAATAGTAGCCGCATAAGGTTTCAAAATTGCAAACGAACTCACGAAAAACTCAACATCGGTAGTGATTTTGTCCCCACTGTAAATACCGGTCAAAATCCCGATTAGGGTAATCCCTATTTGAACCGTAGACAAAAACTTGTTTGGCGAATTGGCTAATTCCAGTGCCGTTTGGGCGTTTTTGTTTCCTTTTTTCGCCGACGTCTCTAATCTACTCTTTCTGGCAGAAATTAAAGCAATTTCAGACATGGAAAAAAGTCCGTTTAACAAAATCAGAAAAAGTATAATTACTATTTCCATATTTTTTTATAACCTTATTTTGATGTGATTGTTATTATAAATTATCAATAACGCTACTCAAACGCTCTGTAATTTCAGCAATGGAACCAATTCCGTTTACCGCATAAAATTTGTTTTGACCACTATAATAATCCATTAATGGAGCAGTTTTTTCGTTGTATTCCTGATATCTGTTACGAATTTTTTCTTCGTCCTGATCGTCAGATCTTCCGCTGGTTTTTCCTCTTTCCAACAAACGAGCCACTAAAATTTCATCATCAGCCTCTAAAGCAATGGTAGCGGTTATTTTTTCATTTTTAGAAGTCAAGAAAGCATCCAAGGCTTGTGCTTGAGCTATTGTTCTTGGAAAACCATCAAATAAAAAACCAGCAGAATCTGGATTATTATCCACTTCACTTTCCAACATTTTAATCGTTACCTCATCAGGCACCAATTCACCATTATCAATATAGGTTTTGGCTAATTTCCCCAATTCCGTCTCATTTTTAATGTTATATCTAAAGATATCTCCTGTAGAAAGATGCGTCAAATTGTATTTTCCTTTCAAAAACTCTGCTTGTGTTCCTTTTCCTGCACCTGGTTTCCCAAATAAAACAATGTTAATCATATTCTCTTTTTAATTTAATGATTGAAAAATTTAAAAATTAAAAGATTTTAGACCTCTTAATTTATAAAATTATTCAATCGTTTTTTATTTATTTAATTATTCAATCTTTTAATATTTCAATCTAACAACTGATATACTTCGGGTAAATTTCTGCCTAGACCATCATAATCCAAACCAAAACCTACTATAAATTTATTCGGGATTCGAATCCCTACATAATCTAATTTGATGTCTTTTTTATAGGCCTCCGGCTTCAAAAAAAGTGTCGCTATTTTAAAATGTTTTACCTTTTGCTTTTTGAAAAGCGATTTCAACTCGGCCAAAGTGTTCCCAGTATCAATAATATCCTCAATAACAATAACGGTTCGCCCAGTTAAGTCCTGATTCAAACCGATCAATTCTTTCACTTCATTCGTTGACGCAATACCATCATAAGAAGCCATTTTTACAAAAGACACTTCACACGGCTTTTTATAGTATTTCATAAAATCTGAAACCACCATAAAAGAACCATTCAAAACACCTACAAATACCGGTGTTTCATCCGCAAAATCAGAAGCTATCTGTTCGGCCATTTGGTTGATGGCAAAAGCAATTTCTTGGGCAGAAATAAACGGAACAAATTGTTTATCGTGAAGTTGAATCACTATTGACGCATTTAAAATAATGTGCAAAGATACAGAATTCGGATTTGACAATTGATAATCGATTGGGAATTTGTGGTTTTAAGTATTTACAACCTAAAAAACGATTTTTCCGTTGAAAATGGAAAGAGAATTTAAAAGGAAAATAAAATTGCATTTTCCTATTCAACCATTATAAAGTATCTTTGCTTCCAATAAATTGGCAATACAAATGAATTATTTTTCTTCTGATTTTAAATTAGGAATTTTAGGAGGTGGTCAACTGGGTAAAATGTTATTATTTGACACTCGAAAATTCGATATCCAAACTTATGTTTTAGACCCAAGCGAAGAAGCTCCAAGCCGAATTGCTTGCAACAAATTCTTTCAAGGCGATTTAATGGATTTTGAAACCGTGTACAACTTCGGAAAACAAGTTGATGTACTGACTTTCGAAATCGAACTCGTAAATCTGGAGGCATTAATTAAATTAGAAGAGGAAGGGTTAAAAGTATATCCTTCTCCAAAAACATTGCAACTCATTCAAAACAAGGGAATCCAGAAAGATTTCTACAGTCAAAATAACATCCCAACAGCAGCTCATACCCGCTTTGAAGATTTACATGCGCTCCAAAAAGCCGTAGAACTCGAAGAAATTTTAATTCCATTTATCTGGAAATGTACCGAATTTGGTTATGACGGAAATGGCGTAAAAGTGATTCGCGCTACTTCGGACTTTGAGAATCTTCCTAACGTGGAATGTATTGCAGAGGATATGATTCCGTTCAAAAATGAATTAGCGGTGATCGTTTGCCGTAATCCTTCTGGCGAAATAAAAACCTATCCAGTCGTTGAAATGGAATTTCATCCCGAAGCCAACCAAGTAGAATATGTGATTTGTCCGGCTAGAATAGACGACAAAGTGGCCGAAAATGCCAGAGCAATCGCCCTGAATGTTTCGGAAAAATTCAATCATGTTGGATTATTGGCCGTGGAAATGTTCCAAACCGAAGACGATAAAATATTAGTAAACGAAGTAGCTCCAAGACCACACAATTCGGGACATTATTCTATTGAAGCCAGTTTTACTTCACAATTCGAAAACCATTTGCGCGCTATCCTTGATTTACCTCTGGGAAACACCGATAGTAAAGTCGCAGGTGTCATGGTGAATTTGGTTGGTTCCGAAGGGTTTTCTGGTGATGTAGTGTATCAAAACATTGAAACTATTTTAGGCTGGAACGGAGTAACACCTCATATTTACGGTAAAAAACAAACGCGTCCTTTTAGAAAAATGGGACACGTAACCATCGTAAACCAAGACATGAACGAAGCACGACGCATTGCCGAAGACGTGAAGAATACCATAAAAGTAATTTCATTAATTGAAAGATTGAATAATTGAAAGATTAAAAAATCACTTTATCTTAAAATTTAAGACTCTGCGAAAATCTTTAAATTTTGAAATCTTTAAATCTTTAAACAATAAAAAAATGAAAGTAGCCGTAATCATGGGAAGCATCTCGGATATGTCCGTAATGCAAGAAGCCATAGAAATCCTTAAAGGATTTGATATAGAAACCGAAGTTGATATTGTATCAGCGCACCGAACTCCTGAAAAATTGTTTGATTTCAGCAAAAATGCCCACACTCGCGGTATCTCAGTAATTATTGCCGGTGCCGGTGGCGCAGCTCATTTACCAGGAATGGTCGCAGCAATGTCACCACTTCCCGTAATTGGTGTTCCTGTAAAATCAAGTAATTCTATCGATGGTTGGGATTCTGTTTTATCAATTCTACAAATGCCTGGCGGTGTTCCTGTAGCAACCGTAGCGTTAAACGGTGCAAAAAATGCCGGAATTCTTGCTGCACAAATTATTGGATGCCACAACAAAAGTGTGCTTGACAAAATTATCTCCTACAAAACAGGATTGAAAGATGCCGTAAATATTTCTTCAGAAAGTTTATTGAAAAAATAACTATTTTTTTATTAAAATTTCACATCATTACACCTTGTCAAACAAGAAGTAAATTGGAATAAATCTATAAACCAAAAAAAGCTTACTATAGTGGTAAGCTTTTTTTGGTTTCCTTATTTTGTTAAATATTTCCGTAAAATTCAGAAATTATAATTCCTCAACAATTTCTTCTAAAACTCCTTCAAATTCAGAAGCCAAAAAGTCTTCTTTATTCAACCAATTCTCAGAAGTGACTAAATTATAATTCACATTATCTAAAGTAGTCAGTTCCCAAACAATATCCTCGGCTTCAGGAAAAGGAATATTTTGAGTCATTTGATCATCGAATAATCTTTTAATAAGATTTCTATCCGACAAACCGTTGTTCAATAATTTCAGTACGTTTTCGGCTGTCAATTTTTCCTCCTCTTCACTTTCAAATGGTTTCATTGAAAAGGCAATAACACTGGCTTTAGCATTTGGGAATTTTCCGTTATAAGCCTTAAAAAGCAATTGATTGATATGGTATAACGTTCCTTGCATACTGATTTCAGGGTATTCTTCACACACTTTATCAATTAACATATTATGCGAAATCTGCTGGATTTGACCTTCATTTAAGACTTCAGACAATTTATAGGTCAACACTATTTCTGCAGCTTCATTTGGCTCATAATCGGATATGGCCATCCATAACAATTCAGGTAAGTTCTTCTTTTCGGCAGAAGACGCATCCGGATAATTGAATTTTTCTAATAATTGAATAAAATCTTCATCAGACCAATATCCTTCAATTTCATTAACATTATTTACACTTTTTATTATAATTTGATAATTCATCTATATTGTTTTTACAATTGTTTATGATCAGCTGTTTACCAATCTCTAATCGTATTTTTACAATTTAAGGCTTTTAAACCCATTAAAGAAATAAATAACATATATATAACATAACTCACTTGGAGTTTTAAGCGGAAAATCAACCTTGTTTTGTCGAATACATTTTTTATAAATCGCTACATTTGTACTCCAAAAACACTTTGTTTTAATTAATGAAAATAATTACATCATAATGAAAGTTTTAACTTCAAAATTTACCACTAAATACGATACCGCTCCTTTTTCAAAAATAGAAAACAAAGATTATCTCCCCGCTTTCAAAGAAGGAATTGAAATGGCGAAAGCCGAAATTGACGCTATCGTTCAAAATACGGATGCACCAACATTTGAAAACACTATCGAAGCATTAGACTATAGTGGAGACACATTAGACCGTATTTCAAACATTTTTTTCAACCTGAATTCAGCCGAAACCAATGATGAAATTCAAAAAATAGCTCAGGATGTCTCTCCACTTTTATCTGAATTTGGGAACGACATCCGACTGAATGCCGATTTGTTTGCCAAAGTAAAAGCGGTATACGACCAAAAAGAAAAATTAAATCTTAATCCGGAACAGACAACGCTTTTAGACAAAAAATACAAAAGCTTTTCTAGAAACGGAGCCAATTTACCCGAAGACAAAAAGAAACAATTGAGAGAAATTGACAAAGAATTGTCAACTCTAAGTTTAAAATTTGGGGAAAATGTTTTGGCTGAAACCAATAATTATCAATTACACCTTACCGACGAAAAGGATTTAAAAGGTTTGCCGGAAGGCACTATTGAAGCCGCTCGTTCGTTAGCCAAATCAAAAGAACTGGAAGGCTGGTTTTTTACCTTAGATTTTCCAAGTTATATTCCCTTCGTAACTTATGCCGATAACAGGGAACTTCGCAAAGAAATCGCAATTGCTGCCGGCAAAAAAGGATTTCAAAACAACGAATTCGACAATCAGAAAAACGTGCTTAGAATTGCACAATTGCGTTTTGACAGAGCACAACTTTTAGGTTATGCGACGCACGCCCATTTTGTTTTGGAAGAACGCATGGCAGAAAGTCCGGAAAAAGTAAAAGAATTTTCTAAAAATTTATTGGAAAAAGCCAAACCGGCTGCCCTTAAAGAATTTGCGGAATTAACTGCATTTGCCAAGAAACTGGACGGCATCGAACAATTAGAAAAATGGGACGGCGCTTACTATTCGGAGAAATTGAAGCAGGAATTATTCAATTTGGATGACGAAAAACTGAAACCGTATTTCCAACTAGAAAAAGTATTGGATGGTGCTTTTACGGTGGCCCAAAAACTATACGGAATTTCTTTTGAAGAATCTTTCGAAATAGACAAATACCACGACGAAGTAACAACATACGAAGTAAAAGACATTGATGACAATTTGGTTGCTGTTTTTTATGCCGATTTTTTTCCAAGAAAAGGAAAACGCAATGGCGCTTGGATGACTTCCTATAAATCACAATACATCAAGGACGGAAAAAATGAAAGACCGCACATCTCTATCGTGTGTAACTTCACTAAACCGACTGAAACCAAACCTTCGTTATTAACCTTTAATGAAGTAACGACTTTGTTTCATGAATTTGGACATGCCTTACACGGGATTTTAGCCAATTCCACCTACCCTAGTTTATCAGGAACTTCTGTATATTGGGATTTTGTGGAATTACCGAGTCAGATTATGGAAAACTGGTGCTACGAATCGGAAGCGCTGGCTTTGTTCGCTTATCATTACCAAACAGACGAAATGATACCGATGGAATTGGTTCAAAAAATCAAGGAAAGTTCCAACTTTCAAGAGGGAATTGCTACGATGCGCCAATTGAGTTTTGGAATGCTAGACATGGGATGGCACGCACAAGATCCTTCGAATATCACAGACATAAAAACTTTTGAAACGGAACAATTTGCCGACACTAAACTATATCCTGATGTGAAAGAAAATGCCATGAGTACCTCATTTTCACACATCTTCCAAGGTGGTTATTCTTCGGGATATTACAGTTACAAATGGGCCGAAGTACTCGATGCAGACGCTTTTGAATATTTTCAGGAAAAAGGGATTTTCAACAAAGAAGTAGCCGACAATTTCAAAGACAACATCCTTTCAAAAGGAGGAACCGAACATCCGATGATTTTATACAAACGCTTTAGAGGACACGAACCAAGTCCAGACGCTTTATTAAAAAGAGCAGGATTGATATAATTAAAACCCGTTGACTGTAATTACAATCAACGGGTTTATTTTATTTGACACCTTTTTACTGTGGCATATTTTGTTTTTGCCAAGTTTCCAAAACAACGATTAGACTATCGTTCAACACAGGTTTTTTACTTTTGAAAGGCATAAATTTGCGGTCATCATGAGCTAGTTTAACTCTTGCTATAATCTCGTCAATATTAACACGTACCGTTTCATAATTGTTTAAAGCCTCCTTTTTTCCTTCGGGTGGGAAATGACATGGAGTACAACTCGTTTGCATAATAGGCACGATGTCCTTATTATACGAAAGAGTCTTAGGCGCGACATAATTGTCCGTTTTAGCACTTTTACAATTTTGCAAAAAAACGACGGAGAAAACCACCGCCACTAAAAATAAAATTTTACGCATAAATAAATTGATTTTGATTGTTTAAAATTAACTACTAATTAGAGTTACTATTTCTTTAATTGTTACAACAATCATGGGAGTAAATATAATAATTCGCTTCAAACGAAAACAAATGCAATTAATTATTTCAAAAATAGACTGGACATTTATGATACTATTTATAGAAGAATATAGCTCATTCATTATAAAGATTGTTTTAAAGACATAATAAACAAAATACTATACTACTTCAAAAATTCCCTAAAATTATCCTTATTCACAACCATAAAACTTGGCTGATAAGCTTCTTCAAATGATTTGGGTAGTTTACTTTTTTTGGAGGGAGACCATTTGAATTCAAAAGCACTTACAGTATCTGCATTGATTTCGATATAATCTATTTCCTGTTGGGAAGTGGTTCTCCAAAAATAAGGTTTAGCCAAACTATTAGTATACGAAAGTTGCTTAATCCGCTCTGAAACCAAAAAATTTTCCCAAAGCGCTCCTTTGTCCTGACGAAATTCTAATGAATTGAAATTCCCTATCAACATATTACGAACTCCATTATCATAAAAATAGATTTTTCTATTCGCTTTAATCTCGTTTCTTAAATTTTTACTAAAACTATTTAGCCTAAAAATCACAAAGGCTTTCTCTAATAAATCAATATAATTATTAACAGTGTTTTTATCTACTCCTACCAATTGCGCAATTTCATTATAACTCACTTCACTACCCACTTGAAATGCCAATGCTTGTAAAACTTTCTCTAAAACATCTGATTTTCTTATACCGGCCAAACTCAATACATCTTTATACAAATAGCTAGAAACCAAGTTCTTTAGAATTTCATATTCATTGCCAAAATTATTTATTACATCCGGATACATTCCGTAAAGCAAACGTAATTCCAATTGTTGTTGTGCTTTTATATAGCCTACATTCGCTTCAAATTCATTCCAAGAAATGGGATACAAATGATATTCAAATTTACGTCCTGTGAGCGGTTCTTGTGTAACATGATTAATATCAAAAGCTGAAGAACCACTAACGATAACCTGAACATCTTTAATCTGGTCAACAATAATTTTTAATTTTAATCCGATATCAGGAATGCGTTGCACTTCATCAATGAAAACGTATTTATAATTTCCAATGATATTTTTTAGCGTTTCCGTATTGGCATTCGCTAAGGTATTGGACACAACAGAATCATCACCATCCAGAAATAAAAACGGAATATCCTTCAATAAAGCATTAATCAAGGTAGTCTTACCCACTTGTCTTGGTCCGATTAAAACAATAATCTTTCCTTTTCCGAGCTTCTCTTCTATTTTTGATGTTAAATTCCTAATAATCATAACTGTAAATTTAAAACAAATATATACAATTATCCAGTATTCACCAATATTATAGTGTTTTTGGTGATTATATTCACCAATATTAAGCTTTTTTTGGTGATTACATTCACCAATATTAGAATTTTAAACCAAAACCACCAACAACCACCAAAGAATAGGCACACTTTCTGTCCAGAATAAAGTGTAATATTTAGACCTATTTTGATTGGAAAAATAGAGTAATAATGCAACGATTACGGCAATAATCAACTGTAATGAAAAAGTAAAAAATCCAAAGTCTATGAAATCATTGGCGTTACTGTTAAAGAACTCCAATAAACAGAACAACAGCATCAAAAGATATCCCAATACTTTTGTTCTATTTATGCCAATCTGTTGTGGCACCGTTTTAAGATGGGGATCATCATTGGTCAAATCCAGTATTTCAAAAATTAAAATCAATACAAATACCAAGATAAACCGTTGGATACATTTGAGATAAAAATCAGAAGTAATCGCAATTTCAGCATTCAAAACAGGCAAAACCACCGTTACGCCAACCCAACATAACGAAACAATATAAATTTTGACACCGGCCCAATTTCTGGCATTCTTCTTATTTGGAAAAAAAGGCAAAGTGTATAACAAGGTCAAGAATAACACCGCAAGAGAAATCAACTGGGTAATTCGCTGTAATTTAAAAAAATAAAAACCAACAGCTAAAAAAGAAAAAAAACTAAACAACGCAATAATTTTCAACTCGTTGCGCATCATTCTTTTTTTGGTTCTCGCCAAAGCGTCGTATTTTACAAAATTATAACCTACAATGGTACCAAAAAACGAAAAAAGAGCAATGGGTTCGTCATACGGAATTTCGAACATAAATTGAGTCATTCGAACCAAAGCATAAACCGACAAAGCGACGTGAATACTGGATTTTAGATAAAAATCAAAAAAGGCTTGAAAACGAATCATCTAACAAAAATAATCATTTAGTGAGAATATTTATAAATACCTTTTGAACAAATAAAATGAATCCTAAAAAACAATGATTTAAAACGGAATTATGTTTATTTTTGCGCCACGAAAATCACAACCTTTTTTACATTTACACGAAATGGGTATGACCTTGAATTTCTCGTTGAAACGAATCGAGATTTATGCAAATTCCATTTTTCTATTAAAAACAGATATTAGCTACAAATGAAAACAGATGCTTTTGCTTTAAGACACATAGGTCCAGAGGAATCAGACCTACAACAGATGTTGAAAACAATCGGAGTTGACTCAATAGAACAACTCATCTACGAGACACTTCCAGATGATATTCGTCTAAAAGCACCTCTAAATTTAGATCCTGAAATGACGGAATATGAATATTTAAAACATGTTACCCTTTTAGGAAATAAAAATAAAATGTTCAAAACCTATATAGGTTTAGGTTACAACCAAGCTATCGTTCCTGCGGTTATTCAACGAAATGTGTTTGAAAATCCAGGTTGGTATACCGCTTACACGCCTTACCAAGCAGAAATTGCACAAGGTCGTCTAGAAGCGATTTTAAATTTCCAAACCATGGTTATCGAATTAACCGGAATGGAAATAGCCAATGCATCCCTTCTTGACGAAGGAACCGCTGCAGCGGAGGCTATGGCTTTGTTATTTGACGTAAGAACCAGAGAACAAAAGAAAGCCAATATTTGTAAATTCTTTGTTTCAGAAGAAATTTTACCACAAACTTTATCTGTTTTACAAACCCGTTCTACACCAATTGGAGTAGAATTGGTAATAGGAAATCACGAGGATTTTGATTTTTCTGATGAATTCTTTGGAGCAATCTTACAATATCCGGGGAAATTCGGTCAAGTAAATGACTATACCGCTTTTATTGCAAAAGCTGCAGAAAACAATATCAAAGTAGCTGTTGCGGCCGATATTTTAAGTTTGGCCAAACTAACTCCTCCGGGAGAAATGGGTGCTGCAGTTGCATTTGGAACTACGCAACGTTTCGGAATTCCGTTAGGTTATGGCGGACCTCATGCGGCTTATTTTGCCACCAAAGATGAGTTCAAACGTTCTATGCCGGGAAGAATCATCGGTGTAACGGTTGATACGAACGGAAATCGTGCGCTGCGTATGGCATTACAGACTCGTGAACAACACATCAAACGTGATAAAGCAACCTCAAACATTTGTACAGCACAAGTTTTATTGTCTGTTATGGCAAGTATGTATGCTGTTTATCATGGTCCAAGAGGATTAAAATATATTGCTAATAAAGTACATGCTTCAGCGGTAACTTTAGCCAATACCCTAGAAAAATTAGGATTCGAACAAACCAACACTGCTTTTTTTGATACCATTGTTTTAAAAGCAGATGCAAAAAAAATAAGAGAAATTGCCGAGGCAAACGAGGTAAATTTCTTCTATCCAGACGAAAATACCGTTTCTATTTCATTGAATGAAACCATCGGTTTTGCCGATTTGAATAAAGTGGTTTCTATTTTTGCTACTGCAAAAGGAGTGGAAACGATTACAATTGACACTTTATCAAAAACGAATCATTTCCCTGAAAGTTTAGTTAGAACCTCAACGTTTTTACAACACGAAGTATTCAACAAATACCATTCGGAAACCGCTTTGATGCGTTACATCAAAATGTTGGAACGTAAAGATTTAGCTTTAAATCACTCGATGATTTCGCTAGGATCTTGCACAATGAAATTGAATGCTGCTGCCGAAATGTTGCCGTTAAGCGCACCAAGCTGGAACAGCATTCACCCATTTGCTCCTTTAGACCAAGCGCAAGGATACCAAGAAATGCTTGCTAAACTAGAAGAGCAATTAAACGAAATTACCGGTTTTGCTGCGACTACTTTGCAACCGAATTCTGGTGCACAAGGAGAATATGCCGGATTAATGGTGATTCAAGCATACCACCAATCAAGAGGTGATCACCATAGAAACATAGCTTTGATTCCAGCTTCGGCACACGGAACCAATCCGGCTTCGGCTGCAATGGCAGGAATGAAAGTCGTGGTTACCAAAACATTAGAAAACGGTAATATCGACGTTGAAGATTTACGCGAGAAAGCTATTTTGCACAAAGACAATTTATCTTGTGTAATGATTACTTATCCGTCGACTCACGGTGTTTATGAAAGTGCCATCAAAGAAATTACTCAAATTATTCACGACAATGGCGGACAAGTATATATGGATGGCGCGAACATGAACGCTCAGGTGGGATTGACAAATCCTGCTACCATTGGAGCTGACGTTTGTCACTTGAACTTACATAAAACCTTCGCTATCCCTCACGGTGGTGGTGGACCTGGTGTAGGACCAATTTGTGTAGCTCCGCAATTAGCTCCTTTCTTACCATCAAACCCTGTAATTCCAACCGGAGGAGAAAATGCGATTACCGCTATTTCTGCTGCTCCTTGGGGTTCTGCTTTGGTTTGTTTGATTTCTTACGGATACATCAAAATGCTGGGTGCCGAAGGATTGAAATCAGCTACAGAGCATGCTATTTTGAATGCCAATTATATTAAAGAAAAATTAAGTGGTCACTACGACACTTTATATTCTGGAGAAATGGGTCGTGCTGCTCACGAAATGATTTTAGAATGTCGTCCTTTCAAACAAAAAGGAATCGAAGTAACCGATATCGCCAAACGTTTGATGGATTACGGTTTCCACGCTCCAACAGTTTCTTTCCCTGTTGCAGGAACTTTAATGATTGAACCTACCGAAAGTGAAAACTTGGAAGAATTAGATCGTTTTTGTGACGCCATGATTTCCATCAGAAAAGAAATTGAAGCTTCCAGTGCCGAAGATAAAAACAATGTATTAAAAAATGCACCTCATACTTTAGCGATGCTAACAGCTGAAAACTGGGATTTGCCATACACTAGAGAACAAGCCGCTTTTCCATTGGATTATATTGCCGATAACAAATTCTGGCCTACTGTCCGCAGAGCAGATGATGCTTTTGGAGACAGAAATTTAGTTTGTTCTTGCGCTCCAATAGAAGCGTATATGGAAAACTAAGATTATAAATTATACTTTAAAAATGTCCCGACAAATCATCGGGACATTTTTTTAGCAGAAAACCAGTACTATTTTATCCTTTTAACAATTTACCCCTAAATATAATAGCTCATTTTACCATTAGTTATGAAATAATCAATATTTTTGCCTCCTATCTAAATCTGTAATCTCCCTATTATAAACAAAGCGAACTTCATCTTTCGCACTGTCTATAAATAGGTTTATTTTTTTTTGAAAAACTACCCGATGAATATAAAAATAACTGGAATAGGAAGCTATATTCCTGAAAAAATCATAACCGATAAAGACTTCGCTCGTCATCAATTTTTAAATGAAGACGGAACCCCTATTAAACAATCGAATGAGGTTATCATTAACAAATTCAAAGCGATAACCGGGATTGAGAAAAGACGCTATGCTGAAAGTCAATATAATACTTCAGACTTAGCTTTCTTTGCTTCACAAAAGGCTATCGAAAATGCAGGCATAGACCCAGAAACGATTGACTACATCATTTTTGCACACAATTTTGGCGATGTGAAATTTGGAACCATTCAATCAGATATGTTGCCAAGTTTAGCTACTCGTGTAAAAAACAAATTAGGGATTAAGAATCCTAAATGCGTGGCCTATGACATTCTTTTTGGTTGTCCGGGCTGGATTGAAGGTGTTATGCAAGCCAATGCTTTTATCAAATCTGGAATGGCAAAACGTTGTTTGGTTATTGGAGCTGAGATGCTTTCGCGAGTAGTTGACGACCATGACCGTGATTCAATGATTTATTCAGATGGTGCAGGAGCTTCTATCATTGAGGCTTCGAATGATGAAAGTGGAATGCTTTCGTATGAAAGCGCCACCTTTGCCAATGATGAGGCCAGCTATTTATTTTTTGGAAAATCGTATCATCCTGATTTGGATCCTGACACCAAATACATCAAAATGTATGGCAGAAAAATATACGAATTTGCCCTAAGCAATGTTCCTGCTGCCATGAAAAGCTGTTTAGACAAAAGCGGTATTTCTATTGATGAAGTCAAAAAAATCCTGATTCACCAAGCCAATGAAAAAATGGATGAAGCAATTGTAGACCGTTTTTACAAGCTGTACGACAAAACCACTCCTACCAATATCATGCCCATGAGTATTCATGATTTGGGAAACAGTAGTGTGGCTACCGTTCCTACTTTATTTGATTTAATCTTGAAAGGGGAAATTGAAAACCACGAAATCAACAAAGGAGACATTCTTATTTTTGCTTCTGTTGGAGCAGGTATGAATATCAATGCTTTTGTATACCGATACTAAACTTCTTTAAAGTTATACCAATTAAAAAATCCACAACTGAAATTCTGATTTCGGTTGTGGATTTTTTTTACTACTTTTTCTAGACGAAAGTATTTCCTTTTGTAAAGGAAAAGCAATCCCCAAAAACTAGTTTGTTTTTAGGCTTAAAATTTCAAGGTTAAACCTGCTAAGAAATTGATTCCTGCCTGTGGATAGTATACTACATATCCTCCACCATAATCTGCACCATCAGAAATATAATCTACATCGAAAACATTATTCACTAAACCAGAAACAACGATTGATTTGAAAATTGACTTTGGATTTATCTCATAAGACAAGTTAAAATCATTTACAAAATAAGATTTCAATTTAGAAGCTTTCACATCATTATTTGACAAATATTGTTCTCCTACTCCCTTTGTAAGCAAAGCCAATTGCAGCTTTTTTAGAGGCAAGAAAGTAATATTATTTCCAAATACTAAATTAGGGGAATAAGCAATATTAGTATCTCCTAAATTAACCAAATCGGTTCCATTATCTTCAAAATAATTTTTATTCTTATTGGTACTTACGGTAACATTCGGACTAAAGAATAAATTATCTAAAACTGCTATAGTGGCATCTAATTCTAAACCTAAACGGTAACTATCACCACTGTTTTTACGAATCGGATCACCTACATTATCCAATTGACCCGTTAAGATTAATTGATCTTTGTATGCCATATAATATACATTGGCATTCAACTTCACTTGTTTTTTTGTCAATCTCCACCCCAACTCAAAATCATTAAGCTTCTCTGGTTTAGGGCTTCCATTTTTATAATCGCTTCTATTGGGTTCACGATTAGCTCTCGCATATGAAAAGTAAATTGCATTTTTCGAATTAACTGCAAATGTCAAACCCGCCTTTGGATTGAAGAAATTAAAATTATCATTAACATTTCCAGTTTCTGCACTATCGGTTTTATAATTCACATTTCTCAACTGTAAATCCCCAAACAAACTCCATTGGGATGTTAATTGATAATTGGCTTTCGCAAAAATGTTTCCGTCTTTCTTTACGGCATCACTGGAATCATAAATATCTCCCGATTGGCTATTCGAAGGATATTGAGCCCAAAGTATTTCGTCAAAATGCGATCCTTCATATTTATTATACCCACCACCCAATACTAAATCTAATTTTTCATTTTCGTAATTAGCCGAAAAAGTAGTTCCGTAAAAATCATTATCCAACCATTTTCTTCTGATATAATCTGTTGAAGAAATTGGGTTTCCATTAACTGTTATTGGATTTAATCCTAGAAATGAATATTGAGAATCTTCGGCATAATACACATTGGTATAAAACCAATCATCTACAAACTCTTCATAATACCCTTTTCCTTTGGTATAATGAAAAGCCAAATTAGTATTCCAATGTTCTGAAATTTTCTCATTCCAATGCAACTGCGCATGGTCCTGATTGTAATTATCTACTTGATTTTTATAAAAACCTTCAAAATCCCCTGCAACACTGTACTGTTGACCAACTGAATTATAGGTTCTTTTTGAAGCCATAGTCTCAGCATCAACACCGTTCCATGATTGATCCGTACGTTCGTATCCTCCAAAAACTAACCCTTTAATTAAAGTTGTCTTACCGGCATAAGTTCCTTGCAAGAAATACGATTTCAAATCAGAACTGGCACGATCCACATAACCATCCGATTTTAAAACAGACAGACGTCCTGCTAATTCAAAATGATCATTCATTAAACCAGTACTGAATTTAACTGTATGTTTGTGTGTGTTGAAACTACCGTAAGAATTGGCTATTTCACCATTACTTTCCTTAGCATAATTATCAGTCAGCATATTTAAACTGGCTCCAAAAGCGCCAGCTCCATTAGTTGAAGTCCCCACTCCGCGTTGCAACTGTAGACTTTGAACTGAAGAAGCAAAATCAGGTAAGTTAACCCAAAAAGTCCCCTGACTCTCAGAGTCATTGTACGAAATTCCATTGATGGTAACATTCACACGGGTAGCATCACTACCACGAACTCGAATTCCAGAATAACCAATGCCATTACCCGCGTAAGAAGTACTCACGACCGAAGGCATATAATTCATCAGAGCAGGAATGTCTTGCCCTAAATTCCGTGGAGCAATGTCTTTTTTATCCAAATTACTGAAACTAACCGGTGTTTTTGAAGTTGCACGAACTGCAGCAACCAATACCTCGTCGAGTTGATTTAATTTTGTGGTGTCTTGTTGTTTTTCTTGTGCAATCGTGAGAAGTGAAAAGAAAAAAGAGAAACTTACTGTCAAAATGGTTGACTTTGCGACTTTGCTCCCGAAATTTCGGGATTGCGACTTTGAAACTAGAATAGGATTCATCCGTAAAAAGGTTACGAATAAAAGGGGCAATTATTCATTAATTAAATTGAATATTGATATTTGCTATGATAAATTGAAAGTGCTTTTCACTACAATTTTATCGTTTTCCCTTGACAACATTACTTGTCCAGGTTCGTTGGGTATAATCTCAGCTATATTCTGAACTTGTTTCAGAATCTGAAATAAATTCAGATTTAAGCACCCCTTTGAGACGGCGCAAAGATAGTTCTTTTTTTAAAGCCGAAAAGATAAAGTTAAATATTTCTTAAAGCCTAAAAATCCGGCTTTCTCCTATTTTTCTTAATATCAGACTGGTTCTTTTTGTCTTTAATTCGTTTTCGGATGGCTGACTTAGGGATTTTGGTAGGTTTTCTCTCTTTTGGAACAACCGAAGCTTTCTTAATCAATTCGAAAAAACGCTTGGTCACAATTTCTTTGTTTTTCAGCTGACTTCGATCTTCATCACAGTTTAAAATCAACACCGAATCCGTAGTTAATCTAGAAGCCAAATTTACTTTTAGTAGTTCTTTTTCTTCCTCATTGAGTGCTTTCGAATTTTTAAAATCAAAAGATAACACCACTTTGGAGGAAACTTTATTTACATTTTGTCCGCCGGCACCACTACTTCTAACTGCCTTATACTGAAGTTCTGATAATAGGGCTAGATTTTCCAAATTTTTCTTCTTTGATGCGGTGCTTTCAACAAATCATTTACTGTTTTTACCGGATTAAAAGTAATCAAGGGTACTTCTACGAAAAGTGTAATCCAATTGGCCATGGCGCCATTCCATAATCCCGGAAGCTCGTAGGCTTTTACTATTTTACCCGCAATGTTTTTTTCAACGATAAAACCGCTATTGTGATTAACGTATTGCGTTAAATCAAATTTCTCCCCTTTATAATTTTTGATTCCGCAGACCAAATCCACCGGATTAAAATGAGTGGCATCGGCCATAATCTTGGCTTGTTTCGGATTATTCAAATCTACTTGTGAAGATTCTACAATTTGTAACGAAATCGAATTATTATCCTCTCTAATCCAAAAAGGTCCTCCTCCCGGTTCTCCCTCGTTTTTTACCATTCCACAAACCCGAATCGGTTTATCTAAGGCTATTTTTATGGCTTTTAATTGATTTTCAAATGACAATTTCTCAAAACCGCTTTCCATAGTTACGTGTAAATCCTCTTTCAAAAACAGGATTATTTCTGCTATTTGATCGGATTTTAATACATTCAACTCAATCTGTTCTAAATACCCAAAAACCTTATGTTGCATTTCAACCAAAATTCCAGCTAAAGCTTTTTTATACAAAGCAATAATTTCATTATTGTTCTGAATGACATTGTCAATGTTTTTTATGAAAATAATATCCGAATCTAAATTATTAAGATTCTCAATCAAAGCGCCATGTCCTCCCGGTCTAAAAACCAATTCCCCTTTTTCATTGCGAAAAGGAATATTGGACGGTGTCACCGCAATAGTATCGGTACTTTTATTTTGATAGGAATAACTTATAGAAATGGAGGTTTTGGCTTCTTCTTCGACTTTAACTTTTACCGAATTGATAATCTTTTCAAATTGGGATTGATGTCCTTCCGTTACCGTAAAATGCAAATACGATTTCCCATTGGCCGTAGCATAATAACCACATTCATACAGGTGCTCTTCGATTGGAGTGGCAATATTATCTGCATATTTATGAAAAGGCAAAATCCCTTTTGGCTTATTGGCAAAATAAAAATATTTGGGTGACAACAGGAATTTGATAAAGTAATAGTTTTTATAATCCCGCTCGAGATCATCAAAGTTTACAATTTCCTCCTTTAATTTCTTATATACCTTTTTAAAGAAAGGAAAACGATCTATCCCCACAATAAAAACCGAAAGTTCATTGTCTTTTTTACGATTGATATAGGCGTTTATCGTCTCTTTCTCGATATCGAATTCATTGAGGAACACACTCAAAAATTTAAACATTCTGGTTGCTGCTCCCGATGCCGGAACAAATTTTTCTAATTTTAAATTGGATTTATTGGTGTCAAAAAAAGCTGCTTTTTGTTTTAAACTTTCATCAGATAACTTGACAATACCATTTTTTAAAGTGGCAGGAGCAACTAAAATGGTTTTAGAGATGCCGTTTTTAAAAATCTCCAACTGTTTTTTGATGTTTTCAAACGGAATTTCGTGTTCATTTATTTGAACAAAATCTCGCGGAGACAATCCTATTTTTTCGGCTTCAATCAAACCATCCACTATATGCATCGCTTTTTTTAATTGTGATTCCTTTTCTCCAGAAAGTACCATAAAAGGAATATTGTTTCTTTTTAACGCTGCAATTCTATTTTCTTCTAAAATCTCATTGTCATTAACAAACAAAAAGTCAATCTCCTTTTTTTTATCATCCAACAAATCATCATTTACTTCCAAAAATGTAATTACCGAATTTGAATTCTGCTCATCTTTATTATTACTGTTTGCGCAATATCGAGAAAGCTGGGCTATTAGATCCTTGTTTTGTGGATTATTTAAAAAAGCAATGCTCAACATTACAGAAGTTCTTTTTTTAAGGGGCTGTATAAGATTTTCTTCCATTCTAAGTAACCGAAAACGGCAATAATTGTAAATATTAAAAATTGCAAACTGGTAAAAGTATATCCTTTTAAGAAATATAAAGGTATAGAAATAAAATCACCGACAATCCAAAACAACCAATTTTCGATTTTTCGTTTGGCCATCAACCACATTCCAACAAAAAAGACAGCAGTCAAAAAAGTATCCACATAATTATACCAATTGGTAAATTTATCAAAATACTGATAAACCAAATACACAAAAATTAAAGTTAAAATAAAAATAACAATTGCGAATTGATATTCTCTTTTAGTTGTGATGGAAATTGGATATTCCTCTACTTCACCTTTTTTTCGCGACCAATGATACCAACCATAAATACTCATAATAAAATAATAGCCATTAATCATGGCATCCCCCAATAATTCCCATTTCCAGAGTAAATAGGCATAAATAAAGGTGCTAACCAATCCTGTGGGAAACACCAATATATTATCTTTTTTGGCACACCAAACACTCCATAACCCAAAAAAAACGGCCGTTAATTCCAATATAATTTCCCATGTTGGATAACCCGCATATTGGGAGAAAAAAAAATCTATCATTTTAATTTGATGGTTGATGATTAAAAAAATCATGGTTATTTTCAAAAGCCGTTCCGATAACCACTATATCGGCACCCGATTCGTATGCTTTTTGAATCCCTAGCGAATTTACGATGCCTCCTCCCACAATTAAGGGAATTTGGATATTTTGCGACACTTTTTTAATCATTTCAAACGGAACCGCTTGCTGTGCTCCACTTCCGGCTTCGAGATAAATGAGTTTATTGCCTAACATTTCGCCCGCTTGTGCCGTTTGAACCACATAAGCAATATTGTTTCTGTCTAAAGGTCGGGTCTGACTTACCCGTTCTACGGCAGTTGTTGCTCCACTTTCGATTAAAATATAGCCTGTTGGAATCACTTCTAAATCCATCTGATTTAAAATGGGAACTGCATTTACCTGATGCTCTATCAAATAATCCGGATTTCTACCGGAGATTAAAGACAGGAACAAAATACCATCGGCATGAGCTGAAATTTGGGAAGGATTTCCGGGAAATAAAACAATGGGCAAATCAATTTTTTGTTTTACCCGAATGATTAAATCCCCTAAGATATTGTTTTCAACCAGACTGCCTCCAATAAAAATATGGGTTGCCGGCGATTGTTTCATCTTTGAAATTAAAGAATCTAACTTTTCCCAAACTATTTTGTCGGGATCAAGCAAAATGGCGAGTAGTTTCCCTTTATTGGCTTTTGATTTTAGGATAGAATTGTAAATATTTGTCATTTGTGGAATTTGACTCTTGACTGAGCTAGAGTAGAGAGACGTGATTTTTTATTTAAATTATTTTTCAAAAGCATACACCAAAGTAAAATCCTCAAATTCTTCAAAATAAATATTGAAATCCTTGATTAATCCATCAAAATGGAGTTTTGCGATGGTTTGTGCTGCGGCTATTTCGAAGGGATTAACTCTGATATGATTTTTGAAACTAATACCTTTTTCGTTTCTGATTTTAAAAATAGCTTCTTTGGCACCCCATTTTACGGTTAATTTCTTAACATAATCCTGACAACCAACACTACGCAATCTACTTAACTCCTCTTCGTTTACAAATTTATCGGCAATCCGAAGGATTTTATCCCGTTGTAACTCGATATCAATCCCAACGGCTTCATCGCTGATAATAATTGCCGAAAATTCATGGGAATGGGTTATCGAAATATGTTTATCACAATTGATATGCGGTTTCCCGAACTGGTCGTAATACAAATCCAAATCAGTGTAACCGGCATGTTGTATTAATTTGCGAACACTTAGAAAAGCCCTTTGATGCAATTGTGATTTCATACCTTCCAAACGCTGTTGGTGTTTTGGATTAAGCACAACAGAGTCTAACAATTCTGGATAGGATTCGGTGATTTTCCAAACCAGAATTTGGGTCGTATTATTGAACTGTATGGTTTTATATAAAGGCATTTCAATTAATTATAAATTATGAATCATGAACTAGGAGTTCATAATTGCACTACTCGTTTTTAGCCCCGATAAAAGCGGCATCTCCCGATTTAGAAAAACAAGGCTTTTTTGCCGTAGTTTTTGTTAATCGGGAATACAGCGGATAGCGGGAAATGCTCCTCACTCAAAACTAAGCATTGGGTGTGAGCGATAATTTAGTTAACATTCAAAATATTAGCGAATTAAACAATTCATAAATCTTTTATAATGTAGTAAAATTATAAAGTTATTATGTAAATTTGCAAAAAATTTATAATTACAAATATACTATAAATGAGTACATCGACTATGCCTTATGTGGCTTTCAAAGTTAAAGACATTTCTCTAGCGGCTTGGGGAAGAAAAGAAATTGAATTGGCAGAAGCTGAAATGCCAGGTTTAATGGCGCTTCGTGCTGAATATAAAGACGAACAACCGCTTAAAGGAGCTCGTATTGCAGGATGTTTGCACATGACTATCCAAACTGCAGTTTTGATTGAAACTTTAATCGCTCTTGGTGCTGAAGTGACTTGGAGTTCTTGTAATATTTTCTCTACTCAAGATCAGGCTGCTGCCGCTATTGCTGCTGCCGGAATTCAAGTGTATGCTTGGAAAGGATTGAACGAAGTAGATTTTGACTGGTGTATTGAGCAAACATTATTCTTTGGTGAAGACAGAAAACCATTGAACATGATTCTTGATGATGGTGGAGATTTAACAAATATGGTTATTGATCGTTACCCAGAATTGGTTGCTGGAATCAAAGGATTGTCTGAAGAAACAACTACAGGTGTTCACCGTTTATACGAAAGAGTAAAAGCAGGAACATTGCCAATGCCAGCTATTAACGTGAATGACTCGGTTACTAAATCGAAATTTGACAACAAATACGGTTGTAAAGAATCGGCTGTTGATGCAGTTCGTCGTGCTACTGATATTATGCTAGCTGGAAAAAGAGTAATCGTTTGTGGTTACGGTGATGTTGGAAAAGGAACTGCAGCTTCTTTTAGAGGTGCGGGTTCTATTGTAACCGTTACTGAAATTGACCCGATTTGTGCTTTACAAGCGGCAATGGACGGTTTTGAAGTGAAAAAATTAAATACTGTTGTTGGAAATGCTGATATCATCATCACTACAACTGGAAATAAAGACATCGTTCTAGGTTCTCATTTCGAACAAATGAAAGACAAAACCATCGTTTGTAACATTGGACATTTTGATAACGAAATTGACATGGCTTGGTTGAACACTAATCACGGTGCGTCTAAAATCGAAATCAAACCACAAGTAGACAAATACACTATCGCTGGAAAAGACATTATCATTTTGGCTGAAGGTCGTTTGGTAAACCTTGGTTGTGCTACAGGTCATCCAAGTTTTGTGATGAGTAATTCATTTACAAACCAAACTCTAGCTCAAATCGAATTGTGGAAAAACAGCGCAGCTTACAACAATGACGTGTATATGTTACCAAAACACTTAGATGAAAAAGTAGCTATGTTGCACTTAGCAAAATTAGGTGTTGAACTAGAAACATTACGTCAAGACCAAGCAGAATATATTGGTGTTGAAGTAAGTGGACCATTCAAACCAGAATATTACAGATACTAGATTTTAGTGATTAGTTACTAGTCAATAGTAATTAGCTAAATTTTAATCATAGAATTACCCTTGCAGGAAACTGAACTAAATTCAGTTTGAATGTGAGGGTTTTTTGTTTTTTAATTAATATCTATATTAAAAAACGATTAGAAAAAATCAAAAATCTCCCGAATAATAAAATCCAAAGCTCCTAGCCTTTTGAAGGCTAGGAGCTTTTTTTATCTAACGATAAAAAAACAAACTGACCATTCACCAAATTGAATAAATATATTTTTTGGCTCACAAGACTTATTCCAGTAAATTCATAAAAAATTAAGAAAACGAATAAGGATCCCATATTTATTTAAATAAAATGATTAGAAATCATATCTTTACGTAAACACCTCCTAACCAAAATATTTTATATGAATGAATTTCCTATTATTCCTGGTAGAGGTTTAGTAACCAAAATGTCAACCCAACTACGGCACGACTTTCTTAAAAAAAACAACTTAAAGGTTGATAAAATTTCGGAAGCAGGATTAGAACTGGACGATATCAAAAACAATATTGAGTCATACGTTGGTAGTACTGAAATTCCAATGGGAATTGTTGGCCCTCTTTTATATCATGAAAATGAGAAAGAAGATTTAGTGTACTGTCTGGCCGGCACGCTAGAAGGCGCTTTGGTCGCGAGTATGAATCGAGGTGCAAAAGCAATAACCAATAGTGGTGGCTTTACGGCAACTGTTGCTTGGCAAAAAATGTGCAGGGTTCCCATGTTTATTTTTAATACAAAAGAGGAAGCGTTACAATTTAGAGATTACTCTGTTGTCCATTTTGAAAATATCAAAAAAGTGGCAGAGCAATATTCTAACCATGCCAAACTGATAGAAATTGACGTCATTCAATTAGACACTATCGTTCATATAAAATTTATTTACACCACTGGCGATGCTTCAGGTCAAAACATGACTACTTCCTGTACTTGGCATGCCATGCTTTATATTGTCAATCAATTTAAAACCGCCACAGATATTGTCCCAATAGATTTTATCATTGAAGGCAATGGTTCTTCCGACAAAAAAGCATCCCTTTCTAACATCGAAAACGGCAGAGGAATAAATGTAACCGCCGAATGTAATTTGACCGAACAAGTAATCAATCAAACTTTAAGAACCACAAGCGATAAACTATATCAATGTTTTCTCCCTTCAAAAGAAATTTGCTCCTCAAATGGAATGTTAGGCTATAATGTTAATGTAGCCAACGCCATTGCCGCAATTTATGTGGCTACGGGTCAAGATTTAGCCTGTATCCACGAATCCAGTGTTGGTTTTTTACATTTAGAAAAAACTGCCGAAGGACTAAAATTACAATTGAATCTTACCAACTTGGTCATCGGAACCGTTGGCGGTGGCACCCATTTACCCAAACAAGCCGAAGCACTCCAATTAATGGGCTGTCTGGGAAGCGGAAAAGTAGAACGTTTTGCCAAATTAATCTGTGGTTTTGCCTTAGGATTAGAGATTTCAACCTATTCGGCCATTGTGAGTGGCGAATTCGCCAAAGCGCATGAAAAACTGGGAAGAAACAAACCGAAAAACTGGCTGACCCGTTCCGAATTAACACCAAAATTATTACTGTCCATTCTGTCCGAAAACAGCACAAACAAAATTCACGAAATAGCGATTGCCGAGGCCGACTTAATTGAAAATGGCATTATCACCAATATCGCCTCCAAAATCAACAAAAAATTAATCGGCTTTATTCCGCTACATCTAAAGCAGGAGAATTCGAATGGTGAAATTAGAAACACCAAATTATTAATCAAGTCGAAAGCGTTGGATGAAGAAGTTATAAAAGGACTGCATTTGATTGCCGCTTCTATTGATCCCAAACTTTCTGATTTATTTAAATCATCTAAAGAAAACCTGGAATTCAAGAATTCGCATATCAAAGAAATTGATATTTACAACTATTTAGTTACCCAGGACTTCAAATACATTCCCCACTATTATGGTAGCAAAATAGACCCAAAAAGGGAAATTTATTTTTTTATTCAGGAATTTTTAGACCACAACAAACTTAAGATTGCCAACTCAGAAAACCATCCCGAAAAATGGAAACAAAAAGACATTTGTTCGGTAATAAGGGTAATCAACGGCTTTCACAAAACCACAAAAACAGAACATCTGGCAATAGTACAGGAATTTAAACCCTGGAAATCAGTCGATTTATACAAAAAGTTACTTACACTTTTAATTAATGAAAATGTAGAACACCCCAACTACAATCAATTAAAAAAACTACATCTTGATATTGACTCGTTTGAAGCCGAAGCAGCAACAATTGATCTCGAAAAATCAATCATTCACAACGATCTTAATTCGAGAAATATTTTTATCGACCATGCTGGAAATCCTATTATTTATGACTGGGAATTAGCCGTTATTGACTTTAAACATCGTGATATTGTTGAATTTTTAAGTTTCGTACTACAAGATGATTTCACCAGTGAGGATGTTTGGTTTTATTTAAAATTTCACCATCAACTGAATGAAAATGAAAATTGGTCAGAATACATCAAAGCTTATACCTATTCCTTAAAAACCTATTTGGCTTGCAGAGTTTCCTTTTATGAAGTCTCTGGAATTTTAATAAAATATGATTTTTCGAAAAGAATTATGAACAATGCATTTAGAATGCTTGAAATTTTAGAATCTCATGTCTGATTTTACAATACCAATTTTAACGGTTTTGCCTTCTTTGATTTTGGCTAATATACTGCACATGCTAGTCGTGAAGTGGAATATTTTTCCATTTTTAAACCAAGCCATTTCAAGCCACCTTTTTGGTGCAAATAAAACTTGGCGCGGTTTTATTCTGGTACCGGTTTTCAATGTCGTTTTTTTACTGCTATTCAATTCCATTTTAAACTTAAAGCTGACTAATGCAATTCCTTTAGGTTTTTTTCTCGGATTGGCTTATGTTGCCTTTGAACTCCCAAATTCTTTTATAAAAAGAAAATGGAACATCAAAGCAGGAGAAACATATGCAAACAAGAATTATTTTTTTATGCTGATTGACAAAATGGATTCGGCATTTGGCGTTACCTTAGTTTACTACTTGCTGAGTTCAATTACAATAACAGAAGCTCTTGTTTTAATGCTTATCAGTAGTTTGACTCATATTGTGATGAGTTTGATTTTAGTTTTTACCAAAATAAAAGCCTCCTTCTAATGTATATTTTAAATTTAAATCATACGCTTTCGGAAAACTGCGCTGGTGCAAAAGCCTATCATCTCTCAAAAATGATGAAATCCGGTTATCCAGTACCCGAAGGTTTTGTGATTCTGTCGAATGCTTTTGACCATTTTTCGAAAAACAAAATGGAGTTGACCTCTGATTTTTTGAATGAATTAGAATCGGAACTAAAAACTATTGGTGCCGAAAAATACATGGTTCGTAGTTCAGCCATTGGCGAAGATGGTGCCGAAAATTCGTTTGCGGGACAGCTTTCTTCCTTTATTAGTTCTTCCCAAATAGAAGATATTATTGCTCATATTTATAGCTGTTGGCATTCCTATGACAATGAGAATGTAAAAACCTATCAAGACAAAACAGGCCAAAAACTGAACGGAATGGCAGTGGTGGTTCAAACCTTAATCGAACCTGATTATGCCGGAGTGATATTTACTCGAAATCCTTCAAACGAGACCGAATTACTCGTTGAGTATGTTGAAGGACATGCTGAAAAACTAGTTTCTGGCGAAGTAAATCCGATGGGGTTCACGGCATCAATTGCTTCCAAAACAATACTAAACAACACTCCTATTCCGTTTAAAGAGGGAGTAAAACAGGCTAAACGATTAGAACAATTTTACGGATTTCCGCTTGACATAGAATGGGCGATAAAAAATAACATCTTTTATATTGTTCAAGCGAGACCGATAACAACAACTGCAAAAAGCAAAAAAATCTATTGGTCGAATACAAATGTCAACGAAAATTATCCTGAGGCATTAACCCCTTTATTGTATTCTATCGCTAGAGACTCCTATTACCATTATTTCAAAAATCTATCGAAACTTTTTCAAATTCCAGAGGCTAAAATAGCAGCCTTAGAATCTTCATATGCCAATGTGATTGGAGCTTTTGGCTGTAAGATGTATTATAACATGTCCAGTATTCACGAAATTATTTCGGCTTCGCCATTCTCTGAAACCTTGGGAAAATCATTTGATAATTTTGTTGGCTATGCCGAATCCGAGAAAATAGCTAAAAAAATAAGCGTCGGCAACAAATTAAAATTCATTCGAGCCGTTTTTAAATTCAACTCAAAACTGGAAACTACGGTTACTGATTTTGAAACACTTGCTTCAGAATATGCCAAAAAAGTCGATGCTGCCATTTCGTTCGATGAACTTCGATTGTGTTTTCATGCTTTTATTGAAATCCGAATGCACAGTTGGTACAAAGCCTCTTTAGCCGATTTTTTCGCGATGCTTTACCATGGTATTTTAGGTAAATATTGCAAAAAGTTTTATGGCTCCGAAGCCGAAGGAATTCACAACAAACTCATACAGGCCATTCCAGGATTAATCAGCAGCAATCCCATTATTTTGATTTATAAAATCAAGTGTGCCATTCGGAAAAACGAAAAAGTTTATGACCAATTCCAATCATTAAATGCGCTCGAGTTTTATCATTGGCTGAACGAAAGTTCAAATGAATTAGAAATTAAAAAACTAATTCAGGATTATATCGATAATTGGGGGTATCGCTGTTCCGGCGAATTGATGTTAACGACAAAAAACTATTGCGAAGAACCCGAAAAATTTATTGAATTGCTCCAGCAATACGATTCTCTTCCCGATAGTAATCCTGAAGAATTGATTGCCCTAAAATTTGAAGAACGCAACAATCATATCGCTAATTTCAAAAAAAGAATCTATTCCAAAAACGGCATTCTTTTCCCACTTTCCTTTATTCAAATTGGGGTTTTAAATCTTTTGATAAAACTGGCCATAAAAGGAATTGCAGCCAGAGAAAGAGTTCGATTAAAACAGGCTTTACTCTACTTTAAATTCAAACAGTCCATCAATAAATCAGGAATCGAATTTCAAAAAAGAAATTTGCTTAACCATGCTGACGATATTTTCTATTTACGCTATCAGGAAATTATAGAACATTTTAGCACTTCAAATCTTCTTCCTAACACTATTTATGAACGTATTGCATCCGTTAGAGAAGCATTCGAACAAAATAAAAACATCCAATTTCCGGATGATTTTTCGAGTTATCTTGGTCAATATCCCGTAGCCGAAAAATTGAACCGACAAAAAAACGAAAGTCAAAATTCAGAAAATGCCATTGTTGGATTATCGGTTTGTGGAGGAGTCATAAAGGGGCGCGCCAAAGTATTGTCATCGGTAATGGAAGCCTCAAAATTAGAGTTAGGAGACATTCTGGTAACGCGACAAACCGATCCAGGTTGGGTGGTGGTTTTTCCGTTAATTAGTGGATTGATTGTAGAACGAGGCGGAATGTTATCGCATGGTGCAATTGTGTCGAGAGAATTTGGAATTCCGGCAATTGTGGGAGTTGAAAATGCAACCCTAAAAATAAAAGACAACGATTTGATTCTGCTCAATGCCGATACTGGCGAAATTACTATCGTAAATGAGTGATTTGATTCTTTACATAAAGCAACGGTTTAATCTTGGCATTTTTTCAATGCTGACCCTTTTCTTATTGCTTTTTTCTAAAAAAAATCTCGTCTTTAGTTGGGAAGATGTAACCCATTATTTCCTGGTGTTCTTTTTCCTGTTCCTCATGAGATTGTATGATGATTTGCAGAATGCCATTATCGATATCGATAAGGAAAACAGAATTTACACCGACAGCAAAGCACAAAAAAATCTAAAAATAGCACTTGTCCTACTTGTTGTTCCGTTTCTCCTTTTGGTTTACCAATTTAAAACGGAACTGCTTACATCCATTATTTTGTTTTTCATCATCAATCATTTGTTGTATCAATTTTTATTTCCGGTACGTAATATCAAAAGCTACCTGCCATTACTGAAATATCCATTGATAAGCATGGCTCTTTTGGGAGAATTTAATGGAGTTTGCATCGCATTGTTTCTTGCTCTGATAGTTTTCGAAATATTGGAAGACGCTCAATTTCCCATCGAAAGAAAATACGCCTTTCCTTTGGCCATCATTGCGATGATTTTGCTTATTCCATCTATGCATATTTATTATTTCATCCTATTATTGGTCGTCCTTTCGATTACCTTATCCCTTATTTCAAGAAAGACAAAAGGATCTCCTTATCTCTTCTTACTTATATTTTTATTCACTCGCCTAATTATTATATCCTATGAGCTTTGATCCATTAGAAGAAATAAAAAAACTCGACAATCCCCCAAGATTTAATTTTGAGAATATTGCTTGTTACCAATGTGGCTCGGATGCATCCGAAAAATTCCTGATTGGAGAAGATGATTTAACTGGAAAAGAAGGTCGCTTTTTATACGTAAAATGCACCGAATGCGAGTTGGTTTATCAAAAACCGAGATTGCCCATTACGGAGATTAAAGAGTTTTATGACTCAGAATATATTGCGCACCGCAAGAAAAAAGATTGGGGAATACTGACACCACTTTACGAACATGCGATGAACAAACACGATCGAGAGAAAGATAAATTAATCTCAAAATATATTACCGTAAACACAGAAACTGAGGTATTGGATGTCGGTTGTGCCGTGGGAACATTTTTACTGCATCTGAACAAAAAATACAATTGCAAAATTCATGGCGTAGATTTCAAAGAAGATTTATCTTATCCTGATTTTGACAAAATCAATTTTCATGAAGGCTTATTTTACGAACAAGCATTACCCGAAAATTCGTTTGATTTGATTACCATGTGGCATTTTTTCGAACATGATTACGACCCGAATAAATCGCTCGAAATGGCCAAAAAATTCCTGAAACCAGATGGGAAATTGATTATCGAAATCCCAAAATTAGACTCGTTAACATTTAGACTTTTCAAAAACAAATGGCCCGGAATACAAGCACCTCAGCATACCGCATTGTACACCAAAAAAAGTATTCTGAATATGCTCGAAAAACATGATTTAGTGGTAGAAGAATACCTTCCATACGGCGCATTTCCTCCTTATTTTTATATTTTTACTGGAACCTACTTCAAAATATTGGGAAAAGGATTGAAACTGGATAAGATTATTTTTCCTTATTTCCTGTTTCAGCTTTTGCTAAGTCCCATTTTATTTTTTCAAAAAAAGTTAAACCTCTCTATGCAAACCGTGATATGCAAACAAAAATAAAAACCATTTCGAAAATTTCCGTTGCCTTTGTAACACTTACTTGTTTAGGTTCGGTTGCTTTACTTTTAAGGATACTTTCTGTTGGCTATTTATTAAATTTCAACAGAAAGTATTTTATCCCCTTCACTTCGAAATTAATTTTAAAAATTATCGAAGTCGATATTGAATTGCCCAAAGAAATTGAATTTATAAACAAAGGGCAATACTTCATTACCTTTAATCATAATTCGGCTTTGGATATCTTCGTTCTTACTGCCTTAGGTCACACCAATACCATTTTTCTGCTTTCAGAGAAAACCTTAAAAATATTTCCGTTAACGATAACCGCATTAAGTATTGGGGTTTTGTATATTCCTCAGCAACATCATGTAGAAAGGCGATTGAGTTTTTTTAAAAAGTTAGAAAAATTAGCAAAAAGCAAAAAAATAAATATTGCGGGTTCCTCAGAAGGAGTGCACGATCATCATCATGGCATTGATAGATTCAATAAAGGAGTGTATCATTTTGCAACGGCGTGTAAACTTGATATTATTCCCTACTTTATTACCACTCCCAAAAAAAATGACATTCTAGAAGGCTATTTAAGTGATGTCAATAAAGGCCTCATAAGAATTGAAAAACTAGAAACTATCGACACTCAAAACTGGACACTTGACGACTTGGTAAAAAACAAAGAAGCAACAAGAGCTGTCTTTGTAAACAAGTTTAATGAAGTGTATAACACAGAACTAGCATGAACCACAGTAAACCAAATCCATCCAAATCTGAATTTAAAGCCAGCAATTCAAAAGCTATCGCTTACTTGATACTTCCTGTCCTTTTAATGGGTTTAGGCGTGCATTTATCGTATTCAGCAGTGTGGTCGTTGGGTTATTTAGTTGGGCAATTGTTGTTAAGTATTTTCTTTTTCCAATGTTTTATTCTACTGCATGAAACGGGGCATTATAGTTATTTCAAAAACCGATTTGCGAATACTTTTTTCGGAAATATCTTTGCGTTTATTTCTTTTATTCCATTTAGCAGTTGGGTAGACATTCATAATTTACATCATAAATGGACGGGTTATCGCGATAAAGACCCTACTACAGAAGGAACGGTTTCGCCAAAATTTTCTCCTTTGACAAAATTGTTGATCAATCTTTCCTGGCTTATTTGGTTTCCGCTATTTACGATTGGGTACCGAATTGGAAATTATTGGAACATACCCAAAATCAAAAAACATGTCGCCGCAGTTCATGTAAATCGCATTTATAAAAATATGTCGGTGCAAATAATACTATACATTTTGTTATTTTATGTTGCAGGCACTTGGATTTTACAACATTTGCTTTTGGGCTATTTTATTAGTCTAATTATTAGCGATGTCTTTATACTTAGTCAACACTCCCATATTAAAATTCCAATTGCTGGAGAGCAACAAGTAAAACCCATTCGCTATTCGGAACAAATACAATACACCCGAAGTGTAAACTTTTCGGCTTGGGTGGCACGCTATTTTTATTTCAATTTCAACTTACACGAATTGCATCATTTTCAACCGGGATTACCGGCTTATTATCTGGACCAAGTAAATCTCGAAACACCAAACAAAGTTCCTTTTTTCAGCTACCTCCTAGATGCTAAAGTAATGAGCGGTATGAAATTTATTTTCAACACCTCAGATAAAAAAATTGGGGATAGAAAGAAAAAATGATTTGTTTTTTATAGACTTCTATAATTTTTCATTGATACCAAAGCTCCTAGCCTTTTAAAGGCTAGGAGCTTTAATGATATAAAATTAATTTACTCCACTCCCACTTCAATTGTTGCAGCATCAATTCCATTCCCAGTAGAAGCTTTCAATTGAATATTTTCCTGCTGCCCATTCGATTGAATAATGGCAATACATTTTCCATTATAAACTTTACAAGAACTAGCTTTAAACGAATCTAAATTAGCTTGATAACCATTATCAACTCCCACTAATTTTCCACCACCAATCACTTCAAAATTAATCAAATCATTCGCATTTGGAACCAAATTTCCATCAGTATCTGTAATAGAAACCGTTACATAAACCAAATCATAAGTGTCGTTTTTGATAGTAGCTTTATCTGCTTCTAAAGCAATTTTAGCAGCTGCTCCTGCGGTATGAATTTCTTTTACTAAAACTACTTTTCCCTCTTTTCTTGAAATGGCTTTTAGAATTCCCGGTTCGTATTTTACTTTCCAAGAAATGTGTAAATCATCATTTTGTTTGGCTTTTACACCTAATGATTTTCCGTTTAAGAATAATTCTACTTCATCGGCATTGTTGTAGTATGCCCAAACATCGACTTCTTGTCCTACTTCCCAATTCCAATGCGGAAATAGATGCAAAACCGGTTTCGTCGTCCATTCACTTTGATACATATAATACACATCCTTTGGTAAACCAGCCAAATCTACGATTCCAAAATAAGAACTTCTGGCCGGATACGGATAGGGAATCGGTTCTCCTAGATAATCAAAACCTGTCCAAATAAATGTCCCTGCGATAAAATCCTGTTTTTTTATGGTTTTCCAATTTTCCTCGTGTGTTGTTCCCCAATAGGCAGCCACATTATCATAAGCAGAAACCGTGAAATCGGCATTACCATCAAATGGTTTATTATGGGCCGGTGGCCAAAATTGTATCGAATCTAAAACGGCATCATAATGTCCGCGCGTTTCTAAAGCAGAAACACTCTCGGAAGCAATTATTTTTTGTCCTTTGAAACGGGCTGGAAAGTCTTTGTAATCTTCGTGTTTGTAATTAAAACCTAATACATCCAAAGCACCCGACTGATAAATGAAGTTTTTCTCCGGAATATTCTCCGTCAAAGCACTGGTTACCGGTCTTGTTATGTCTAACGATTTTACAATTTGAGCCAATTCTCTGGTAATGGCAATTCCGGTACTGTCAAACTGTTCCCTAATTTCGTTTCCAATACTCCACATCATCACCGAAGGATGGTTGCGGTCTCTTTTGATAAAATCTTCTAAATCTTGTTTGTGCCACTCATCCCAATCTAAGTGATAATCATTCTTTACTTTTCTTTTTTTCCAAACATCAAAAGCTTCATCCTGCACAATGAAACCCATTTCGTCACACAACTGTAGCATTTCTAATGATGGCGGGTTATGCGACGTTCTGATAGCGTTCGCTCCCATTTCTTTCAGAATGGTCAACTTTCGTTTAATAGCACTTTTATTGGCAACCGCACCCAAAGCTCCATTATCGTGATGCAAACAAACTCCTAAAATCTTGGTTGGTTTTCCATTCAAAGAAAAACCTTTTTCAGCATCAAAAGAGAAATATCTGATTCCCAACGGTGTTTCATAACGATCTACCAAAGTTGATTTATCATATATTTTGGTAATCACTTTATATAAATAAGGTGCTTCTGTATCCCATAATTTAGGCTGATTTACTACGAGATTTTGAATCGTTTTTGAAGTTGTTTTTGTACCAATTTTTTCCGTCGATTTGGTTCTGGAAACCTCAACATTATTAGCGTCTACAATTGAAGTCAGTAATTCAAATTCCTTATCATTGTCACTTTCGTTTTCGATTGTCACTTCAAAATGCACCGCTGCTTCTGCCTCTGACACTGTTGGTGTAGTCACGTAAGTTCCCCAATGTGCCACATGTAATTTTTCACTAGTCACCAAGCGTACATTTCTGTAAATTCCGGAACCGGTGTACCATCTGGAATTGGGTTGCGCTGAATTGTCCACTTTTACAGCAATAACATTTGGCGTATCCCCAAAATTCAAATACGCTGTCAATTCATAAGCAAAAGAAATATAACCGTTTGGACGTATTCCTAAAGAATGACCGTTAATCCAAATCTCACTATTTTTATGAACCCCATCAAATTCAATGGAAACGGATTTATTTTTATAATCTTCCGGAAGTGTAAATGACTTGCGGTACCAACCTAAACCTGCAGGTAGTGCTCCTTGTTCCGGTTTTGTTGGATGATCTTTACTAAACTCCCCTTCTATACTCCAATCATGTGGTAATTGCAACGACCTCCAATCGGATGCATCAAAATTAGCTTGAACGGCATCAGGATGATTACCTAATTTGAAATTCCAATCTTTATTAAAATCTCCAACGATTCTAACTTTTTTATCACTTGATGCACAAGCCACCAGAAACAATAGGAAGATTACTATTCCAACTTTTTGTAAAACGTTTTTATGTTCTTTTACCATTGTATTTTTTTTATTAACCATATAAGGCATTTAAGTGAAATTTGCTTTAAGCTTTGTAAGTTTAAAAGCAGAAACAAATTAAAAAAATAAGTTCATTAAATAAGTTTTTATGAACAAACTTATATGACCTTAAATGCCTTATATGGTTTAAATTTATTTTATTATTGAAATTCAAAGGAATCCAAAAGTAAACCTTTCATATCCTCAGATTCTATTGTAATTTTGTATGTTCCGGCATTAATATAACCACCCGAAGTGGTATTTAATACTTTCCATTTTTCTGATGCAGGGGGAAATTCAATTTCATCATTTCGCATCATAATTCCGTAAGCATCTTCCATTTTGAAACGAACTTTTATCGGTGTTTCATTTCTATTCATAAAACGGAAACGCATCAAGTAAATTCCGGCAACACCCGGTTTTACCTCAAACTGAATGCTGTTTGGAGTTTTCTTTGTAAACTCGACATAATCACTTTTTTTGAAATTCCCTTTTTCAATTCCAATTCCAATTCCAATGCTCTTGGCATTTTCGGCTTCAAAAAGTACTACGGGGCGAGAATCATCTTTCTCTCCCATGTCGTAAGTTGGAACTACCGCGATAGTGCTAGACTTTGAATCCTTCTCGAAAAATACTTTTTCTCCTTTTATAACTTTTTTATTAAAAACAGTAAATACTATCCCTTTGCTATTTTTGGCTTTTTCTTCCAATTTATTATAACCCGAAATAGAATCCTTTGATTCATGAAATAGATAAATCTCAGAATCTTCTTTGGTTACAAAAGAACCTGACGATTTTGATTTATCTGAAAACTGCAAATAATCCGCACCAAAAACTTCGGAAGGCAATTGGGTAAACGCCACATCCGAATCGGAAAATTGTTCCGAATTGATATTCAACCACGACCCAATTTTAAATTCGGAATTGCTCACAACATCCTGGATATTTCTTGGCGAAGCTGAAGCTCCTTTTATTTTTTTATCTTTTGTGGCAATGGAAATAGCAGAAAGTATTGCTTCTCCAACCTTTACATTTGGAAAAGAAACCACTATTTTTCCGTTTTCACTTTTCACAATAAAAGATTTTTTCAAAGCGGAATCGTGACCTACTTCGGACCAAATATCTAAATCTTTTAGCACCGTTGCATCATTAATTGCTATGTCAAACAAACGCCAACCTTTACAATCCAATCCTCCACCGGTTCCGTACCAAGGTTCTATGAAATACAATTCCACTATATATTCTCCGGCAGGAGCAGGAAATTCATAACGTAATTTATCGATTCCGTATCTAAAGCTTTGAAACAATTCCCAGTTTTTGGTTCCTGCAATTGGGTCAAAAGTATTGCGTTGGCTTGCATAAAAATCAGGCAATTGTTTGAAATTATCAGTCCATGACAAAGAACCCCAAGTATTGGTTCCGCTTTTATGAACATCTGCCTGCCACAAATTTCCGAAAGAATCCGTCATTTCTGAACCCCCACAATTGACTCTGTAAATATAATTATAACCTTTTTTAGGCTTTAGAATAGTCTCTTTTTTTGTTTCTAAATCTTTAAAACTAGGCGCTTTTGGCAAAGTGTTCAAAACGATATAATCTTTGGCAACAGCCACACCATTTACATAACCCACGGCATACAAAACATTGTATTGAATATTGACATTATTCCATTGAAAATGCTGTCCCAACCCCGGATTTTTCAATTTTCCTAGAGATATTTTATTCACATCATTGAACAATTCGACTTCTTCACAATTCGAATATACATCAATTCCGTTTTTGACTCCAGGAGCATCCCAACGACTCGGCCAAGTATGCGAAACAATATACACCATTGGGTTGGTTTTGTTCGAAACATAATTGGCGCGGTACATATAATAAGCATCTAATGGTTCGCCCCAAATACTGAAAAGCCCTTTGTAATTTACCGGTCCCACTTTGTCTATGTCTCGAAAACCTTCGCCGTTTTGAGAACGTCCCGGATTTTCGTGAGAAGCAAAAAGCCAGTTGAATTGTCCCGCAATTTTATCTTTTACCGATTCGGCTTCGCGCACTTTAATTTCCATCAATTGCGAAAAACGATTTTCACTCAAAATTCCTTTTTGGTCAAACTCGCCTTCGGTGTGCAAATCGTGTGAACGCCAAGCACCATATTCTCCGTTTAAGAGTTGTTTGCTCAACTCCACATCATAATTAAATGGATCTCCACCATAAGTTCCCGACCAGTTTTGCACCACATTCCAATCCGTTCCTTCACCACCGTTACAAGTCGTTACCTTGCGTTGTAAAGCAGCTGTTGGATCCATTTCGCGGATGATTTGAGTACATTCTTCAGCAAATGCAGCTGGAATCGTACTTTCGTTTTGTAATCCCCACAATACAACCGATGGATTGTTGCGGCGTTCTTTGATCCATTCACGCAACAGAGTTTTGAAATTTTCCTTGAATTCGGGAGCATCGTACCAAATATGTGCCGAAAACTGACTCCAAAACAGGATGCCATTTTCGTCTAATTCTTTTTGATATTCTAAATTATGTGGCTGATGCGCTTCTCTAAAAGCATTGAATCCGGCAGCTTTGATTTGTTCGATTCGTGCCTTAATCTGTTCCTTAGAAAACGAATGACTGTTTCCTATTAAATGTTCGTATTCGCAAGTTCCGTTAATAAACAAAGGTTCATCATTGATGAAAAATCGATTATCATCCCCGGCTCTGTCTACCGGCCAAGATACCCAACGGATTCCGTAAGGCGTTTTTAACTCGTCAATTTTTTTTCCGTTTTCATAAATAGAAGTCACCAACTCATACAAATACGGATTTTTAGGACTCCAAAGTTTAGGTTTTAAAATTGCTGCTAACGTATGCGCGATTTCTTTGGTTTCTCCGGCAAGGCTTTCTATTTCACTTTTGGACGTTGTTATTTGTTTCCCTACTTTGTCAAAAAGTGTGTTGACAATAGTTAGTTTTCGATTACTTTTTCCGTAGTTCTTGATTTCGGTTGTGGTATGTAGAAGCGCTTTTTCTTTAGAAGTGGTTTTGTCATTCCAAATATGCACACCGAAAGGCTGAATACGAACTTCATCGGTAACGACTAACGTAACCGGTCTAAAAATCCCCATAGGTTGTGAACCTTCAGAAAATCCCCATTCACCCGAACAACCACCACAAACCCAAGGCAAGTCGGCAATGAATGCAGGATGTGCTGCTTTAACTATAAGGTTATTTTCGGTTTCAAAAGTTACAGCATCGGTAATATCAATTGTAAAAGTGGTTCTTCCTCCTTTGTGTTCTCCCACTTTTTTTCCGTTTATCCACACCGTCGCATACGAACTCACTCCTTCAAAATAAAGAAAGAGTCTTCTCCCTTTATCTGTTTTGTCTAATTGTAGGGATTTGTGATACCAAGCGGTACCATGCAAATTACCGTGTTTCATTCGGCGAAAGCCATAATACTGATCCCAATTGTGCGGCACATTTACTTTTTGCCATTGCGAATCTATTTTAGGCTGGCTTACAAAGTCAGTTTCAGTTTGAGGCAATTGGTCAAACATAACCGTTTCCCAAAAGGAATTTAGCGAAACCTCTTTACGAGGCCCCACTATTTCCTTGTTGCTTTGACACCACCCAAAGCAACCAACTAAAAAAAAACAAAATAAAAATTTTATATCCTTCATATATTTTAATAGAAGAGCCAATCAACGGCTTCTTTATCATCTTTACCAATATAACCAACGTCTCTGGAATTAATATTTTGATTAGCATCAATAAATCCTAAAACCAAAACCCTTCCTTTTCCTAAAACCAATTCATTCTCACCCGGTTGGAAAAGATACGTATGAATATTTACCCTTGGCATTTCTTTTATCTTCATTGCATTGGCCAAAACTACTTCAGCTTGACCGTGCGTATTTCCAGCCGCATTGGTTTCTAAACTTGGGGGAAATAAAAATCTTTTTTGATCGGTATTAAAATATCCAATGACCAATTTTACCGTTTTTTTATTTTTGAATTTAAGGGTGGTTCCGTTTTCATTTTGAGAAGTTTCCTCTAACGCAATTCCTTTTAAGTTTTGCAATTCGGGAGCCACCTTAGTGATTTCAGAAATTGGAGTTCCATAGACTTTGGTTCCTTCTTTGACTAAATAAGTTGCTGTATTATCATTCAAAATAGTCACATCAGCCGTTTTCCAAGGCTTAGCTTCGACCCTTTCTATCTTACCATCTTTGGACGCTTTTAACAGTGAAAGATTACGTTTGAAATTAACAATTTCTCTTTCATAATGTGGCAATAACTCTTCCCAAGTTTTATTAAAACCATCATCTCCCCCAATTGGGATTCGGCGTTGGGCTGTTTGCATACTGTTGGCATACAAATAACTGTCCTTTGTCAAGTTGACCAATTCTTGGTAGTATTCATAACTTTTCTCCAAATGAGGTAATGCTTGATCTAAATCGGCAATATCATTTGAGTAACTGTAACGCAAAACCAAGAGTGCCGCTTTTACTTTTTCTGAAAAACAATCGGCAAAAGCTTTGTAACAATAGGTGTCATTTTTGAGTCTTTCAAACTCTTCTTTATTCTGAGTCACTTTGGCGGAAGCCTTATCTATCGCATCAGCAGCTAACTTTCCGTGTTGGGTAATTTCGCTGATAATTTGTACTGGAGTCTCACCAACATGCGGTTGGTGTTCCCATTCTTTTTTCGCATACTCAATCAGAATTTCGCCAATAGGGCCACAAGACTCATAAAATCCCGGATACACACGCCATTTATAGGGATTTACCAATTGACTTTCGAACATTCCCAACAATAACGTTTGTCTATTCCCCTCTGTGATTCCGAATCGTCTTAGTGTTTTTGGGGCAATTTCTCCATCTTCCTCGTAGGCTTTCAAAATTTGGGTAGCCGTTTCTGTATCGGTACCGTATTTATCTGCCAATTGTTTGCTCCAAAAAGCAACTTCATCCGCTCGGCTTCTTTGGCTTTCCCAGGCGTAACGTGCCCACGCTTTGTACCAAATCCAATCGCGTTCCATTTCCAGTAATCTTGGTTCTGTTTTATCTGCCGTATAAGGCCAATCCCAAAACGATGTCTGTGGATATAAGTGAAGCGCGTTTGCTCCATGAATGTTGTGCATCGCCTGAATACTTTTCTGAATAAAATCAGGGGAACCATATCTAAAAGGTTCCAGATTAGCCAAAATATGCACATTTGAAATATGAATAGAACCCAAAGAGCTCAATTGTCTGTGGGTTTCTGCCCAAGGGCCTCCTGGCTGATAAGTAGTTAAAGACTCACCATTATACTTACTCATCGTGTATAAATTTTTATACATCGGCAAGGCCTTTTCCATAACTTTTGGAGCATCGGTATCATGAGATCTCAAGATTACTGGCGGTTCATCGGTTCGTCCAAGTGCTTTTAATCCGTCTTGTACACCCGGAATAATCGTTTTGGTAAACCATTCTACATCGTCATCCACAGTATTCATAGCTTCTCCCAAAGCAACCAACAGTCCCACATTAGGGTATTTTTCTATAAATGCAGCAATAGATTTTCGGGTATAATCGGCTAATAAAGGAGTAATCGGTCGCTCTCTGTCCTGTGTTTTGATATTATAATGCTCTGCAAAAGGTTGGGAAACTATAATATTATAGAACATTTGAATGACCCAAATCCCTCTTTTATTGGCTTCGGTAGTGATGAATTTGAAAATTTCTTCATTATTTTTGAAATCTTCTTCACTCACTTCGAGTGCAAACGGATATTCTTTCAATTTTACCAAGGAAGCAAAGGGATGTCCACTCCATAAATACAGTGAATTTAATCGGTTATCCACCATCATATCCAAGTATTCCTTCCATAATGCTTTATCATAAAACCACGGAAAATTTTCTGGAGTATATGGATATTCATATACGCCTCTACCTGGCAAATAAGTAGTTTTTTGCATACCGATGCAAGTACCTCTCAAAACCATTTCCGGATTTTGTTGCACATTGATTTCGGAAGGTAATTTTCCTGAAGCATTCACTCGACTTGCCAATTCCATGGCGCCATACAAAGCTCCGGAAGCATCCATTCCTTCCACAAAAAGAACATTTTTTTGAGAACTGATTTGAAAGCCTTCTTTTTTGGTCAGTTTACTTTCGTCTAGAGTAAATTTGGCGATGTTTTTTTTCCAAACAGCGTTTTCTTTTTCTCCGATGACAATCACTTTATGACGTGAACTACGTGGCATTTTATCCGAAAAAGTAACCTCATATCCTTTTTCTTTTAGTTTTTCCGAGAGTTTTTCTGCTCCAAATTGAATTCTGGGCGCATTGGCATCACGAACAATCGTTACACTTTGTGCTGAAGCAAAAGTGACATATAATCCTAAAAAAAGTAAATTTAAATATCTCATCAATAATGGATTTTGATTTTATTTGTTTTGAAAAATTCGTTTTAAATAAGCCACATTAGCACCATAATTTGCCTTTACATTATGCACTTGTGTTACATCTCTGGAACGCTCTACAATCAACCAACCTTTCCAGTTCATTTCGTCTAAGGTTTTCTTGATTTTTGGCATGTCTATCGCTTCATCATTTTCTAACCAAACTCTATCGGTATTCGAGGCATGAATTTGTGCCACATGTTTTTTGCCTAATATTTTCAATTCAGAACTGATATCTCTGCCATTATCAATTGCATTGGCAAAATTGAATGAACTTTTGATGTTTTTGGAACCAATTTCTTCAAGAAGTTTTCTTTCTTCGGTGGCACTCAAAGAAGTTTCAATGGCTATGACACCACCTATTTTACCCACTTGTTTGCCGGCCCATTGCAATCTTTTGATGATTTCCGGGCGCAACTCCGGATATTTAACCAAATCACATTGGGTACCCAGCGGTAAATAAGCCACTTTTACCTTCATATTTTTCATGGTTTGTATACAATCATTAACCATCTGAGTCACGGTTTCTCTTTTGGCAAAAGATTGTGCATAAAATCCAGACATGGCAATAGAACTGATTCCTACTCCTAATTCTTTGGATTTATCCAAGAATTTTTGTCTTTCTACTGGATCTCCTAATTTACTATCGAAGGTTGGTCTGTTGCCTAAACCTCCCATATCGAGTTCAATTCCATCCGCTTTAATTTCTTTGGCCAAAGCAAAAGAACCGAGTTTTTGCCTTTTTAAAATCATCCAATCACAAACGGCAACTTTATAGCGCTCTTTCTCATTTGTTTTTTGGGCAGATACACAACTATTAAAAATCCCTGCAAAAACAGCTACAAAAAGTACAACTGTAATTTTCATGAAATTGCTCTTGAAATCACTATTCCTCATATTATTTCTTTATGACAGCCTAAAAGGCATGTTATTTTTTTTGCCACAGATTAAAGAAATCCTTTAAATCTTTTTTATCTGTGACCTATATTTCTATCTAATTAGTTATAATTTTTACTCTTCTTCTGCCTTAACAGCTGTTACCACTTTATTTTCGTCACCTGGCCAAATACCATTTTTAATAGGTAATGCTACCAATTTACTTGGGTTAATTTTTACATATTTCAATTTTTCTCTTCTCCAGGTATAGACAATATGTACCATTCCGTCTTTACTTTGAATTATCGAAGGATAGGAATACTGACTAATTTTTGAATCTTCCAAAACCAAGGCAGCGTTCCAGTGAATCCCATCATCCGAAATAGAAACATTCAACGGTGTTCTTGGTCCTTTGGCTTCGGTTCCAGGAGGCAAAACGTGATTGTAAACCAATAAGTGTTTCCCATTCTTTAAGGTAACCGCATCGGTTCCTGAGTTGTTGTTTGGCAAACCAATTAACTCTAAATCAGACCAGGTTTCCCCATTATCATTAGAAAAAGTGCTGAATATAGCTCTGTTTCTGGTTCTTCCAATCGCCTGAATACTTCCGTCTTTGTGAAAAAGAATACTGGGCTGAATGGCATTAATTTTTTGTTTTCCTCTAGACAAAGTGTCTCCCATAACCCAGGTTTTACCAAAATCCGGAGTAGATTCCATACGCAAACGCCATCCGTCACCTTCAATGCTTGAAGGAAGCAATAGTGTTCCGTTGCTTAACAATACTGGTTTGTTTTTGATAGGCCCCAAGAATCCGTCAGGCATTTTTTCAGCTTCCGACCAAGTTTTTCCACCATCAGAAGATCTTCTTAGCATTCCCCACCATTCTGATGGTTTTGGACCAATTTTATAAAAAAGCATCAAATCGCCACCCGGAATTTGGTACAAAACAGGATTCCAGGTTGGCAATCTTGGCCCTTCTTTCATCACACCATCGGCAACTTGAATACCTTCGGTCCATTTGTCACTGCCTTTAGGTTTTCTGCTCACATAAATACAAACATCAGGATGTCTTTCGTGTGTCCCTCCAAACCAAGAAGCAACTAAATCACCATTGGTTGCTTCCACAATCGTTACAGCGTGGCAGGACGGATAAGGTGCTTTGTCGTATATAAATTCATCTACTAAAATTCCTTCTTTCCAAGTCTTTTTTTCTAAAGCTGATTTGCAGCTTCCCAAAAGTAGTACGGTTAAAAGGACGAGGGTAATTTGTAACGTTTTCATTATTATTGATTTATATTATTCACATTTATTTGATACGACCCTGATTTTAATTCCAAAACCAGTTTGTTTTTTTCTATACTATAAGCTATTGCCGATTTTTCTAATTTTTGATTATTAATCTTCACAACCGAAGCATTGGTTGTTGGCAAATAAACTACTGCCGTAGTGTTTACCGGAATTGTAATTTTCCAGTCTAAATTTTTCTTGTTTTTCTTCCAATTGCTTTCAATCAATCCGTGAATGGATTCGTATGAAGCATTTACATAATTCAATCCTGCAGTAAAATCGGGTTTCATTATGATTTGTTTGAAACCGGGTTGCTCCGGATTACTCTTGATTCCCGCCATATTTTCATAATACCAAATCAATAAATCACCCAACAACATTACGTGATTTTGTGAATTCATTGTTGGATCGGCAGTGTTTCCGTTCCATAATTCCCAAATGGTAGTCGCTCCATTCTCTACCATATAACCCCAACTTGGATAGGTTTTGTTGGAAGCTAATCTATAAGCCAAATCAGCGCGTCCATTTTCAGAAAGCGTTCGCATTAAAAATTGTGTTCCAATTACGCCTGTACTTATGTGACCGTTTTTAGTAACTTCTACTTCGTAAACCATATTTTGGAACACTTTCTCTTTTAGGTTTTCCGGAACCATACCGAAAGCCAAAGGCAGGACATTGGCTGTAACCGTATTATTGGCGTAGCTATTGGTCGAAGTATTCAAATATTTAGCATTAAATGCTTTTTTAATTCTTGTGGCCAAATCATCATAATGAGCAATATCGCCTTCTGCATTTGCAATAATTGCAAACTTTTTCATTATCCCCAACAACCGATAATAAAAAGCACTTGACAGAACTTCACCGTCCGTTAAACGGGCTGGATCTTTGGAACGAATCAGTTCCAATGATTCCGGCGGCACGCACCAATCTCCATATTTATCTTTGTCCATTAAATCATTTTGCAGATAATTTTCCTCCATATACACCATCCATTTTTTCATATATGGATATTGTTTTTTAATGACTTCTTCGTCGGCAAATTGTTGGTACAACATATCGGCAACTGTAATGTAGGTTCCCGGCCAAGTCACATTATCACCATAATAACGCCAAAATGCTGGTGCTACATCAGGCAATCCTCCATCTTGGGTTTGGGAATATTTAATATCATCCAGCCATTTGGCATACAAGGTCTGGTTATCGAATAGAAAACTTTCGCCATAAGCACCCGTTGTTCGGTCACCCAACCAAGGCTGACGCTCATTCCGTTGTGGACAATCTATCGGCATTCCTTTGTAATTTCCACGAATTCCCCAGTACGCATTTTTGAAAATTTGATTCATCGTAGCATCTGAACATTCAAAAGTTCCTGTTGTTTTTAAATCGTCATACACCACTTTTCCAATAAAATTGTCCAATGTTGGTTTGGTCGGAAAACCTGAAATCTCCACAAATCGGAAACCGTGAAATATAAAACGAGGTTCCCAAATTTCTTCTCCTTCTCCTTTCAGCGTATACACATCGGTCGTTTTGGCATCACGCAAATTGGCAATGTATAACGAACCATCATTTTGTAAAGATTCAGCAAATTTCATCGTGATTTGGTCGCCACTTTTCCCTTTTACTTTCAATTGCAGCCAACCCACCATATTTTGCCCCATGTCCAAAATATAAGTTCCTCTGGGAGTTGATGTAATTGAAATAGGTTTTACTTCACCCTTTATTTTCATGTTGGGTGTCATTTGCGCTTCATAAAAACCTCCTGGTTCTTGCACATAACGAGCATTTAACCAAGAAGAATCATCAAAGTTGGTGGTGTTCCAGCCTTTCATTTCCTTGCGGGCATCGTATTCTTCGCCGTCGTATTCGTTGTTGGACAAAATTGGTCCATCGGTTGTTAACTTCCAAGTGTCATCGGTACGAATTACTTCTTTGCTTCCATCGGTATATTCGACAAACAACTGCAAAGCCATTTTTGGGAAACCAAATGATTTTATTTTGTACGGTTTATAATCCTGACGCATCGCAAAAAATCGTCCGTTTCCTAAAATTGTCCCCAACATATTTTTGCCTTCTTTCAACTGCGAAGTCACATCAAAAACATTGTATTTTACATTTTTGGTGTAATCCGTCGGAACGGGTGCCAATACTTGGTCGCCAATTTTATTTCCATTAATGTACAGCTCGTACAAGCCCATCCCCATAATAAACACTTTGGCGGATTTGATTTGTTTTTTCAAATCGATTTCTTTTCGCAAATAACGGGCAGACAATCTGGAATACTGGGAAACGCTATCGTCTTTCGATAATTTTTCATACCCAATCCAGCGCGTCGATTTCCAATCGGCATAGGTCAAAATCCCGATGCTGAAATGAGCAGTTGTCGCCGATTTTACTTCACCTTTGTTGGTAAAAACGGTTACTTTCCAAAACGCATTTTGTCGGTCTCCCAACTTTTTCCCGTTGTAAATAATATTAACAGATTGATTTCCGGTTACTTTTTCGCTATCCCATAAATCGGCTTGGTTCGCATTCAGGTTTTCCAAAGTCGAAGCAACCATAATTTGATACGCCGTTTGCTTTACATCGTTTACATCTGCTTTTATTTGCCAGCTTAAACGGGGTTTGACCACATCAATCCCTTCCGGATTGTTCAGCATTTCGCATTGCAGATTCGTCACACTGATTTTTGTTTGGGCTTTCGCCAAAGAAAAACAGAGCAATGCAATGAGGATGAAGGTATGTAGAACTATTTTTTTCATAAGTTGTAATCTGATATTTATTCCGATACTAATTTTTCTAATTTTTCTGAAACAGCGATTTCCTTTCCATTTTTAAAAATTCTGAAGCCTTTTCCTTTATGGTATTTCTCTCCGGTTTTATCCCAAAGAATCGTGATGATATTCCCGTGATACAACACATTATCCAAGCAAAACCAATCCCATTTTTCTTGTGGAATCAACGGATTTACCTCAATTTTTTCATCGGCTCTCGGGCGTAAACCAACGAGTCCTGTAATCATCAAATCATTGAAGGTCGAATGGTTGTAGTAACGACTGCGTTCCCTGTCGCCCATTAACCAATAACCTGTTGTTTCATCTAAATATTCACCCACATATGGTCGGCCACGATAATACTGTGATTCAACATACAAATTCATTTGTTTGAAATAATCGGTTTTGGCAACGAAATTTTGATTGTAATTATTTAAAACATTGGCCAAAGCCGTCAAAGTCTGGGAAGTTGCAAAAGGCCAAATCGCTCCGTCCCATTCGCAAGTTCCGGTTCCATGTGTTCTAAAACGTGGACTTCTGCGCTCGGCAGTAGTCAAACCAAAAGGAGCCGAAAACCCTTTTTCATCCTTAATTTGTTCCCAAGCTTTTTCGAAACCTTTGTCTTTTTGTGGCAAATTGAAATACCACGGAATAAATCCGATTGCTTCTCTTACCTCAGCCAAAGTATCTTTCTCCGTAAAAGTTTCAAAGAATTCGTCTTTTGGATTCCATAGTTTTTTTTCAATTAAACTTTGCAAATTATCCGCTTTAGCTTTGAATTTTGCCATCGCTTCCTTGTCGCCTTTCATGGCTGCCATTTTAGAAATCGCTACCGCATTGCCATACATATAACTGTTGATTGTTGGCCTTGCATTTTGTACTTTGCGTCCACCACTCAAGGATTCTTCCATGCCGTCTTTTACATCGTGCTGCCAAAACAAGCCATCCTTGCGCTGACGGTCTTTTTCCCAAACCGCATAATCCGCCACCATATCTAGATACATATCCAATAAGAATTTTTCGTCCTTGTTCACCAAATAACGATTGTACAAGGCATCGGCAGTCCAACTACTAAATTTATACAATTTACTCATCGGTTTTCCTTCATTTCCCCTATACCATAAATGAACGTCTTGCTCGATGTATTTTGGGTCGTGAACCCATCTAAATTCGTTAATATGATGTCCTAGAGCACAAGCAATTAAATTGTATTTATCGGCATAAGAACGATCCACCAAAAACTCCGTAATCGCAAATCCCTGCGGTGTTTTTTTGATATGTTTGCGCACGCTCCACCAACGGAAATAATAGATTTCTTCAAAGTTTTGCTGCGGACATTCAAACAACGGAATATTCGATTTCATCCAAACCCAAGCACTGTCATTTGGAATGGCAAATTTCAAATTCTCATCTTCCATCGTGTTGAAATAATCAACATAATGTTTGAAATTTTCTTTTTGTAAAACAACTGATTTCTCTTTTTGGGATTGATTCGCTGTTGATTTACAACCGCTAATCAATCCTAAAACTAAAATGACGATTGCTATTATTGTATATTTCAATTGGTGTAACATTGTTTTGTTTTTTTAATTCTTATTTTTTGGGCGTACCCCTTCGTGAAAAACTTCGGGTCGTGCTGTCCGTTCCCGCTTTTTTTTGATTGGCAAAAAAAAGCCTCTCAAAAAAAGAGCTCCACTGCCATCACTCACGCGAACATTGTAATCAAAATCAACTCTTTATTTCCTAATCCTGCAAGGTCTTTTTTGACCTTGTAGGTATTTCAATCTAACGAACTATACCTACAAGGTTTTGAAAACCTTGCAGGAAAGTTTAATTCCCGTAAAAGGTATAACTTTGACCTGCTTTCATCTCTACATCATATTCGTAATACTTTGGCAACACCACTTTTTTAAGATTGGCTTTATCTGAAATAATCGGTTTTTTAACTTCAACTTCATAAAACAACGGATTCGGATTTTTCCCTTTCGCCGTTTTTAATCGAACACTTTTGCTTGCTGTCAAAGAATTTTCCAATCTCAATCGGCAATTGCCTCCAATTTTCGAATAAATTTTTAGTGTAGATACTTTGTTATTTTTCCAAATCATATCTATCACAAAACCACCACGAGTTACCAAACCTTTTACAGAACCATCTTTCCAAACACTTGGTAAAGCCGGCAACAATTGAATCGCATCTTCCTGACTTTGCATCAACATCTCGGCAATTCCGGCAGTACATCCAAAATTCCCATCAATTTGAAACGGTTGATGTGCATCGAACATATTTGGGTACGTTCCACCTCCTCTTCGTTGTTCTGGAGTTACCAAATGCAATTGATCTTGCAATAATTTATACGCATGGTCACCATCTAATAACCGAGCCCATAAATTCACTTTCCAACCCATAGACCAACCCGTAGATTCATCGCCTCTGTAATTTAAGGAATTTTTGGCAGCTTCAAATAATTCCGGCGTTCTAAATGGAGATATCTGATTACTAGGAAACAAGCCATACAAATGCGAAACATGTCGGTGTTTGTCTTCGGGATTATCCCAATCTTCTTGCCATTCTTGCAACTGACTGTATTGTCCCACTTTCATTGGTGCCATTTTATTTAAGGCTTCCTTTATTTTTTTGGCGAAAGCCTGATCAGGAGCAACCACTTCTGATGCTTCAATCACATGAGTAAACAAATCAAAAATCAATTGATTGTCCATCGTCGTTCCAGAAGCGATGGTCGATTTCCCCGTACCGCCAGCGTGCGTGTTTTCAGGAGAATTGGATGGAACCACCACCAAATAACCTGAATTTGGATCCTGTACCATAAAATCAAGAAAGAACTCAGTAGCGCCTTTCATGATTGGATAAATTTCATTTAAATACTTTTTATCTCCAGTGTACAAATAACGTTCCCACAAATCCTGACAAACCCAAGCGCCACCTGTAGGCCACATCCCTGATGTTGAATTGTCGATAGGTCCCGTAATTCGCCAAATATCCGTATTGTGATGCAAAACCCAGCCTTTGGCATTATACATAATCTTAGCCGTTGCTGCACCAGTAACGCTCAATTCTTTTGCCATTTCGATAAAAGGCTCGTGCATTTCGGATAGATTCGTCAATTCGGCTGGCCAATAATTCATTTCGGCATTGATGTTCATCGTGTATTTACTTTCCCAAGGCGGTGCCAACATATCATTCCAAATTCCTTGTAAGTTGGCTGGTTGTCCTCCCGGTTGAGAACTCGAAATCAACAAATATCTTCCAAATTGAAAATACAAAGCCGCCAATTGCGGATCAAATTGTTTGGAAAAATCTCGTATTCTTTCGTCTGTAGGCAATTTCGCTTTTTCATTGGAACTCAAATCCAATGCAACTCGATTAAAGAATTTTTGATAAAAAGCAATATGTGCCTTTTTTATCGTTTCGAAATCTTTTGAAGTTGCTTTTTCCAAATATTCTTTGCTTTTCGCAACCTCATCTCCTGATATATCTTGGTAATTTTTAAAATTAGTGGCTATCGAAATATAAAGTGTAACACTATCCGCTTTATTGACACTTATGATTCCGTTACTTACCGAAACTTCGCCTCCACTATTTTTAGCCGTTAACCTTCCTTGAAATTTTACTTTTCCTTTTTGCCCTTCGACCGTACTACTAATTCCTGCAAGTGCAATTTGATTGCCCTCTGTAGAAGTAACCGTTTTATCGAACGGGCTGTTCATAAACACATTACACGTAATACTTCCCGGTTGGCTTGCCGTCAATTTTACGGCAATCACCTGATCTGAAAAGGAAGTCAGTATTTCTCTGGTGAATGTAACTCCGTTTACCGAATACTGCACTTTTGCCGTAGCATTTTCAATATTTAAATCACGGTAATAATTGGAATAATTCTGATGTCCCGGAAATGAAATATACACACTTCCAAACGTTTGATACGGCATGCCGTTATTAGTTTGTGACCTGATTTCTCTTGTTGCCAAGTCTTGGGCTTCATCATATTTCCCTTCAAAAATCAATTGACGAACGATAGGAAGTGCTTTCAATGCTTTGTCATGCGCATTACTGTTTGGAGAACCACCCCAAATTGTTTCTTCGTTCAATTGCAAACGTTCTACCGCTGGATCGCCAAAAACCATAGCGCCTAAACGACCATTCCCCAAAGGCAAGGCTTCGTTCCAAATTGCAGCAGGTTTATTATACCACAATTTTAATTCATTATTCGTTTGTGCCGAACTATTTTGTAGACCAACAAATAATAGCGTTCCTATTAAAATGGTATATAGTTTACTTTTCAACATGATACTCTTTTTTGTTTTTTTCTCCGAATAGTTCATATAATTTATCAATGTCTTTTAGAGCATTGGCCGGTAATTTTTCTCCATTATCCCCAAACACATACATTTTTTCTTTGGGTTCTATCACACAAGTCGATTCGTCTATTTCTCCTTCGTTGTTCTTTACTTTATCCAAATTCAACCCTAAATACTGGGCCATAAAAGGATACATGGCCATTCTTTTCGAAAGTCCATAATCATGTCCTTCTTTTGGAAAATGAGCATTTTGAACCATTTCTTTTTTACCATAAAAACCATAAGTTCGCTGAATAAAAGGAAGTTCTAACTCTGGAACATTGGCGGTCCAATCTTTACCATCTGAAACAATCAATTGTGGTTTTGGAGCCATCATTGCTGCTATTTCTGCATTATTGGTTCCGTTTCCGCATAAATGAATTCCACGTCCTGACTCACAAGGACAGCCACCCGAAAAAGAAGACGAAACCATTACAACAGGAACAGAAACTGTGACTCTGTCATCCAATGCAGCCAAAAACATCGTGTGTGAACCACCACCAGAACCACCGGTTACTCCAACTCTGGAAACATCGGAATATTTAAGCGTTGAAACATAGTCTAATAATCGAATTCCGCTTAATACCTGAATGGTAGAAGCGATGCTGTTTCTATGAAAGGTTGAAGGAAATTGAAGCGTTGATTCTCCCCAGGCAAATAAATCAAAATTGACTACGATAGCTCCCATTTGAGCCAACATTGCGCAACGCAATTGCTCGTCTTTTCTATATCTTCCATCACCAAAATGTCCATTGGGCGTGATAATTATAGCTGCTTTTTTCTTTAGAGGATAGGGTTTGTATATGGAACCAGTGGCATAAACACCCGGCAAAATTTCTATACCGATATTCTCCACACTATAATTTTTATATATTCTTTTCTTCGTCAGAATTGGTTTCGATTTAGGCATAACTGGCGCTTTGTCTAACCCAAATGAAGAACGCATACAAGCTTTTAATTCTTTTTTTCGCGTTTCCCAATCATTCAAATTCGTATAGGAATCCGAAAGAAATGACAAACGTTCTTTGGCTTTATCCACCGACATTCTTGCGTATTCAAATTTTCGAATGGTATACGTTCCATCGGATTCCATAAAATACATTAAATCAAAAGGAGCTAAAACATTTGCTAAGGAAACCTCTAGATTTCCTTGTTGGATTCTCCAATCGGCATAATCTAATTCCTTGCCTTTTAGTAACCCACTTTTATCATTAATGGTAACATGAAAAATAGTTTCAATCTTATGTATCGTTTCTATAACCGGTTTTCGGTAATTATCATCCGATGTTTGTACCTGCGCATTCGCAAGTGTCAATGTGAAAATTGAAACAAGTAAAACAACTATTCTATTTTTTATTTTAATTTTCATTTTGTTAGTTTTCTAAAGAACTCTGAATAGTATAACTTCCAGAACCCAATTTGAATGTGGGTCTTCCTGTTTTTTTATCCAAGTCAAATTGTTTCATTTTTTTACCATTTACGGTAATTTTAACTTTACTATTTACCGGTAGAACAACTGTTGCCGATGTATTGGCAGGAATTACAATGTCAAAATTTGTTGTATCCTCTTTCTTCTCCCATTCCGAAACTATTTTACCATAAACCGATTGATAGCTTGCTTTGACAAATGTCATATCTCCCACGATTTCAGGTTGAATAAAGAAATGTTTGAAACCAGGATTCGCTTCATCAGGGACAATTCCGGCTAAGCTTTGGTAAAACCATTCTTCAATTTGCCCCATCATAAAGTGATTCCATGAATTTCCTTTGCGCGGATCCCATTGTTCGGTCAATGTGGTCAAACCAAATTTTATCTGGAAACCATAACCCGGCGCATCGTAATGATTGTTCATTTTGTACATCGTTTCGTTTTCGCCATTTAGAGCTAACGCCTGAAACAAATAACGGTTTCCAACATCACCCGTTGTCAATCGGTCGCCTTTTGCTTTGATGTCTTTCAATAAATTATCCATCACCGCTTGTTTGTATTGCGGTTCCACAATATCCATAAAAACGGGAACGGCATTACTGAACTGGCTGCTGGTTCCGTATTGTTTGGTTTTCTTGTTGAAAAATTCGTTGTTGAAAGCCGTCTTAATATCAGCAGTCAAAGTCTCATATTTGGCAATATCTTCCGTTTTGTTCAACAATTTAGCGGCTTTGGCTACCAAATTGGCTCCATAAAAATAATGAGAAGTTGCCGAAAGTGCAATCGGACTGTTTTTCGAATAGCCTGCTGCGTGTGTTCCGTAATCGTACCAATCGCCTAATCCGTGCGAAACAATATGATTGGTGGCTTTGGTTCCTAAATAATCCACATATCTTTTCATCACGGGATAATATTTTTCGATTAGGGAAGCATCCCCATACTGCTCGTAATACATCCAAGGCAAAATTATACCGGTCACACCCCATTCCGGTGAATCGGTGAAATCTCCTCCAAAAACCACATATTCTGGTGCAATGGTTGGAATCATACCGTTGTCTCTTTGTGCATCAGCAATGTTTTGCATTGTGGCAGGAATGTAACTTTCCAGATTATAATTGAATAGTAATCCTGGTCCGTTTAAGTGAATTTCCTCTATCCAACCCAATTTTTCGCGCTGCGGACAATCGGTAAAAACACTCTGAAAATTACTTTTTATGGCATTATTAATCAGCAAGTGCGTTTTGTTGAAAATGTCATTCGAACATTCAAAAGTTCCTGCTTCACCAGCCGAATTGTAAATGAAATTTGATTTTAAATCTACAAGCGTCGGCAGATTTTCATTCTTGGTTTCTTTGTAATTAATATTTTCAATCTGAACATATTGGAAACCGTAATAACTGAATTTTGGCTGCCATTCTTCAATGCTTTCGCCTTTCAATGTATAATCGTAATAATACGGTTTACCGGTTTTTCCCTGCCCAACAGTTCCGTCATCGTTCAAGCTTTCACCAACCCATACACGAACCGTTTGACCCTTTTTCCCTTTGACTTTTATGGTGGTGAATCCCGAAAGATTCTGTCCCATATTGAAAACAAAAGTGTTTTGCTTAATTTCTTTTACTTCCTTGACATCATATTGTTTTTGGATTGTAATTGGTGTGGTAGTCTGTGGTCTCAAAATGCCTTTTGGCGCTTCTTGAACGACCACTTTTTTCCAATTCAAGTCATTAAATCCTTTACTGTTCCAGCCTTTTTGTTCCAAATTGGCATTGTAATCTTCTCCTCCAAAAATACTGTTGTAGGTAATCGGACTTTTACTGTATTTCCAAGTTTCATCCGATTTTATAATGTCTTCAGAACCATCTTTGTAAACCACTTTCATTTTGAAAAACAAAGTCGGTGGACCAAAACTCATGTAGAATTTCGAATAACGTTCGGCCAAGGTGTTGTACATTCCGTTCCCCAGCAAAACTCCAATTACATTTTCTCCATTTTGCAATTCCTCATCCGATAATTCATAAGTGTTGTAATTGACTGTTTTATCGTAATCTGTCCACAAAGGTGCAAACTCGCTGTTGCCGATTTTCCTGCCATTAATCGTTAATTCATAATGTCCCAAACCCGAAATATAAACGACCGCTTCCTTGATTTGCTTTTTGACTTCAAATGATTTTCGAAGCATAATACTTCTTCGTGACAACGAATCGGAAGCATTGATTATGGAATCTTTTTTCGCTCTTTTGAAAGTGGCCGTGTGGTAATTTCTGCCTTCCGGCAAATGGCTGTCGGCTTTGGTAATGGCACCAATCCAAGTGGGATTCAAGCCGGATTCGGCAGGCGAGATTCTGAAAAAAGCTGGTTTGCTCCAATTAGAAACTTTGTTGTCTTGATTCCAAACTTTGACTTTCCAGAAGTATTTGGTTTCGTTCTTTAAAGAAGCTCCGTTGTAAGGTATTTGAAGATTTTTATTCGAAATTACTTTTCCACTATCCCAAACATCAGCTTCATTGTTCTGTAATTTTTTCTCGGATGAAGACACCAAAATTTGATAAGCCGATTGCGACACATTCGATGCTGTAGAAACCAATTGCCAACTCAATCGCGGTTGACTTTGACTAACGGCCAACGTATTTTCGACCATTTCGCACCTTAAATGCTCGGCAGTAATTTGTCCATTAGAAGTAAAAGTCGCCAAAAGACAAAGGAGAAATAATATGTTTTTGAAAGACTTCAAATTATAATTTTTTAGTTACCAATGATTGAATATTAAACACTGCTTCCGGGATTTCCACTCCTGTATTTGGCAAATCAACATAATCCGGTGTGTCGGGTTCTGTATCAGCATTTGGAGTATGACGTTGCTCGCCAGTGCGGAACATAATTCGCGAAATTCCATCTACTGGCTCATAGAATATTTTGTTCGTTTCTTTGCCGTTATTCACTTTTACGGTGTACGAACGGGAAGTCACATCAAGTTTCACGGTAATTGTATATTCCTTTCCTGTTTCATATTTACCAAGACCTCCAAAACGGGCGCCGTGTTTTACTTTTATTTCTCCATCCGAATCAAAAACCAATCGAATGGCTGGTAGTCCTTGTTGATTTTGGAATTCAACTTGTAACAATCCGTGATTATTTTGCTCTGGTTTTACCGTGAAAGTCGCTTCCATTTTTTGGGCAAAAGGAATCACGCGTTCGGCACGGGAATAATCAAAAGCATCTTGGTCACGTAATGTCAGCCATTTTGTTCCATTAGGCTTCCTTTCTATTTTGGCGGAAGCCCAAGACAAATCGTAGGTATTCCATAGTTTTAATTCATCACCATTTGGCAAATCATTGAAAACATCATTGGCATTTTCTTTGACTTCGCTGGTTACCGGAACCGGAATCGAAGCTACCCAAATATCTTCTTTATTCACGCTATAACTCACCCAAAGTTTGCCATCGGGAGGTGTGCCATTATTTTCCTGAATTCCGCGGACATATTGTGGTCCAGCCGATTTGTAATTTCCACCGTAACGCATCGGACTGATTTCGCCGTGAACCAATAATAAATCTTTATAATTTAAACCATCATCACTGGTCGAAATGGCTAATGGCCAACGGTATTCAGACGGATTATACACTGTCGCATAACTGTTATCCGATGTTTTTTGTCCCCAAATTTTAGCATTGCTGTTAACAAAACCTGGTGCTCTCAAGGGATTGTATTCCCAAGTTTTCCCTTCGTCTCTACTAATTGATGTTAGAGCATGTTTCCATAAACCTACAACGTTTCCGTTTGGTAAATGATAATAATTGAAGGCTTTTAATTGTTTCTTTAATGGAATTAAAGCATCGTTTCGGTCTGCTTCTTCCACCCACTGTTGCATTTGCAAAGGTTTTGACAATAACTCATCACAAGCTTTGATAAATTTCTTGTCTTTGCTTTTTTTATAAAATGGAAATGTTGTTGGCAACGGATTTCCGTTTTTGTTGTATCTAATAAAATAAATTGGACCAAAACTACCGTCTTTATAAATTTCTCGCACCACACGACCGATTCCTTTTCCGTCGTTTGGGTCGTCTTTTTTATCTAATGCTACTCCGTAATAACCTAAAGCAAGTAATCTATTATCAGATGAAACATAAAACCCCATACGCTGATGCATTACGGCATCTAGATTTTTGGCTACTCCATCTACTCCTTCTTTTTTGAATCCATCAGGAATAGGATAAATTGGAAAAATTACTTTTGGTTTTGTCCAATTTACGCCATCTTTTGAAGTCATATAAAAAGTTTGGCTTGGTGGAATGTGCTCCCCTGAAGGATCGCTCAAATAATGCAAATAGAACGTATTATTCCAATACGCCATCATGGGTTGATGGTTATAAGTCCAACCAAAACCATCTGCTTTTTCGGAATGTTCTCGGCTGGCACGCATCACTTGTGTGGCATGTACTCCGACAGCTGGACTCAATTGCCCGTGATGGTAATCTACGTTGGAAAGTGTTTTACCTATATAACGAATGGTGTCCTGTTGCGCTGCTACTGAAAACACAGTCCCAAAAGTTAAAAAGACCATTGTTAAAGTTAGAATACTTTGTTTTATTTTATTTAATACCATTTTTATTCCTGTTTTTCTTTTTCAATTAATCCTTTTAAAACTTTCTTAGAAACTTTGCTAATTGTACCATGCTTGTGACCTTCCGGAAGTTTTATTTGCGAGCTTATATCTTCAAAATAGATAAAGTCGGAAGTTTTAGCTGCTTTATAATTCTTCGCTCCGTAATTGTCATAATAAATCAACCAATTGTTGTTCTTCTTTAAAACTGCTGGTCCTTCCGATAAAAAATCGGTAAAAGGTTCCGAACTTTTATCAAAAGGCCCAAGAGGAGATTTCCCAAAAGCCACTTTGATGTTGCGGTTCGGTCGCGTATTGTCTTTTAATACCAAAACATAATCATCTTTGGCACGTTTTACAATCACGCAATCAATAACACTAAAACCAGGCTCATAAAACAATTTGGTTTCCGAAAAAGTTTTGAAATCCTTTGTCGTCACGTAATACATGCGGTGATTGTTCTTTTCCTCTTCCTGTCCTTTTTCGTATCGAAACGGAATGGTCGAAGCCCAAATGATAATATATCGATCTTGCTCATCATCGTAAAAAATTTCGGGAGCCCAAACGTTTACCACTTCGGATTCTTTTTTCATTACCGGAATATATTCTTGTTTTGACCAATGAATCAAATCTTTGGAACTGGCATACCCAAAACCATTTCCGCCTTTCCAATCCGTAGTCCAAACCAAATGGTAAATTCCATCTTTCCCTCTTACGATGGATGGATCCCGCATGATTTTAGTCTCACTGAATCCAATTTCAGGTTTTAAAAAAATGTTTTTTAAGTCTTTCCATTGGTATCCATCCTCACTATATGCCAAACGTAAACCGTCAGTAGCTGGCTCTCTGAAAGAAGTAAATAAGTATACATCCTTTGAACCGGAACAACTTACAGCACAATATGCAATCGCAATAATGAATATGATTTTTTTCATAAATGGTGTACTATATATATGCTATTCGATTATAGCTTTTTTATCTAATTCTTTTCCTTTTTTCACGACAGTGCTGACATTGTTAAAAACATTATTTTTCAAATACACCGCTTTAGTTTCTTTTCCATCTACTTCCAAAAAAATATCGGTGGCATTAAACGGAAAATTATTCGTAATCATTATATTCGACACATCATCCAATTTGATAACCGGAATTCCTATGATCGGAGTCGAAGAACCTACATTATCTAAAATCAGATTTTTTGAATCGGAAATTTTAAAAGAAGACCCAATTGAGGCATTTACTTTTACATCGTGAAACTCAACATCTGTTGCCGTACTTACCGTAAATCCCTCTTTGGCATCCATAGTAATATTTGAAAAGGAAATATTTTGAACTGGCATTTCACTGATTCCTAAAATGGCTCCCGCTTTATTTACATTCGAGCCCGTAATATTGCTCATGTGAATATTCCTGAAAACAGGCGTTTTCTCGGTTACGGGTTCTGCTTTGGTATCTTTATCATAAAAAAGATTCAGCACAATTGCTTCCTCTTTAATATTTTTCATGACGATATTATCCACACGAATATCTTCTACCACACCTCCCCGTCCACGCGCCGATTTGATACGGATTCCTCTGTCGGTACCATCAAAAACACAATTTGAAATGGTAATTTTTTTAATCCCTCCCGACATTTCACTTCCTATGACCACACCTCCATGACCACTAAGCATCGTACAATTGGTAATGGTAACATTTTCAGTAGGTGTTGCCCATTTTCTACCATCTTCATCTCTACCCGATTTAATGGTAATACAATCATCGCCAACACTAATATGGCAATTCGAAATATGAACATTTTTACAAGAAGAAGGATTGATTCCGTCGGTATTAGGTGAATGAGGATTAAAAATAGTGATTCCCGTGATGGTTACATTGTCACAAAAAACAGGATTTATCGTCCAAAAAGGAGAGTTTTGAAAAGTAACTCCTTCGATTAAAATATTTTTACAATTAAAAGATTGAAAAAATGAAGGTCTAAAAAACTTTTTATCAATTGTTCTTTGATAATAAGAAGAATAAACGATGCCTTTGTTTTGCTCCAACCACATGGTCTGGTATTTAGTCAATGGGATAGGTTCTTTTGCCGTTTCAATCCGGTACACTTCATTCCACCAGGCTTTTCCCTGTCCGTCAATTACTCCGCGACCTTTGATAGTAATATTCTCTGCATCTTTGGCGTAAAATAATGGTGAAAAAGTTTGCATCACGATTCCTTCATAGCGCATTTCAACATAAGGAAGGTAATCATCAAAATTGTCAGAAAATTTCAAAAGCGCACCCGAATCCAAATAAATAGTAATATTACTTTTTAGTTTTAAAGCACCTGTTAAGTATTCCCCTGCAGGAAAAAAAATGGTTCCTCCTCCATTTTTTGAAGCTTTTTCAATTGCTTTCTGAATGGCTTGGGTACATTTTATCCCCTTATTGTTTCCACCTTCATTGAGAATGTTGTACCAGCCATCGTTTGCAAAAGCGGTATTCAATCCGGTTATGAAGCAGAGTATTATTATGATATTTTTGATTTTCATAGTCTTGTTATTTTTCACGCAGATATCGGCAAGTTCTTGATTACTTAGATGTTAAAATTAAAACCCAGTCGTTACCCTCTTCATTTTTGCCAGAAGGTTGAAAATCTTGAGTTCCTTTATTCGCAAAAGTTCCAATTTTAGTTGTTTCACCGTTTCTTGGATTGTACCAATTAGCCTCGACTTCACTTCCTTCTATTTTGCCCATATTTACTGTTATTTTTTTCCCATTGTAAGTATAAATAAGTGCATAATTTTTAGCTCGAGTGGCTGCTAAATAATCGTATTTTTCCCCTTGATTCGCAACTAAAGATTGGTCTGGAATTCTTTCGAAATAAGGAAATTCTAACAGTAACTTCTTAAGGTATACCATTTGTCCCGCTCCGGGAGCATGTATGGCTTTGTTCCACAATTCTCTGTTTCCATAAGCTGGTTTATCGCCCTTTCTAAACATTTGCATGACCGCACTATGTCCGTAAGTGTAGCCAGATGCACCCGCAAATACAGACCAATATCCATAACGTCTTACATCATTAGCATTCCATTTTGGTTCTAAGGTATCGTGCAAACCGTGTGGAATTCCTTCATACGAAGGTTCTCCATCCAAGGTTGGTTTTATGGGTTTTAAAACATAATCTTGATTGACATATTTGTAATTATCCTCTTTAAAAGAAGTTTTTACCGTATCTTGAGCATAGGTTTTGTGTCCCGATTGAAACATATTAAAATCCAACCATTTTGCGTTGTGAAAATTCGTTGAAGAATCCGTTCTACCATAAGGATGAAAGGTCATCAATTGATCAGGATTATTGTTTTTTATAGTGTTCCCAATGGTATTCCAAATATCTTGAAACTCATTTCCTTTCGTATCACCACCGTTTAACCAGATGATATTGGTTCTATTTTTATATCTATCCGCTAAAAACTGTGCGTATTTTTGCGCTTGCTCTTTATTGACTTTATTTCCTTTTGATACATTGGTTCCCCAAACCGGTACCATTGCCAAGTAAATTCCATTTTTTTGAGCCACATCCAAAGCATAATCTACATGATCCCAATAATCATATTGCTCTGGATTATTAAAATCATTTCCTTCCGTTGTTATGGGTTGCGCTACATCTTCATTTTTTAAAGCAAAATCCTTATACACATTTTCTACATTCAACGAATGCAAAACCATGACCTGAACGACATTAAAACCTTTGTCTTTTCGGTCTTTAAAATAGGTTTCTATTTCTTCGCGAGTCAATCTTCCTAAAGTCAACCAACCTGTATCCCCAAGCCAGAAAAAAGGTTCGCCTTTTTCGGTCATAAAATAACGTTGGTTTTCAGAAATTTTTAATTTAGGCAAGTTTGTATCACCTTCAGAAATAGCTGTATCATTTGTCTTTTTTGCATCTTTACAAGATGTAAACAGGATAGAACAGCTAAATAGTAGCAAATACAAATACTTAGTTTTAGTAATCATTTCAAATTATTTTTTGTGTATAAATAGTATTTTATCTTTTAATTTTTCTTTGGAGAATGTTATTGTTTTTCCTCCTGAAATAGTTTCTAAGAGGGCTGTTTTTCCAGTTTCGGAATTTATTTCGTACACCTCAAAGTGGCCTTTGTAAGCAGATAAATCCAAAATAATATCTTGATTGTCTTTTTTATAAAACAAATAGCTTTCGCCTTTATTCTCTAATTTCCAGATAGCATCCGAAAAAGTAGTTCCTGAAACCAATTTCATCATCGGGATAGCCGAATAAAATGCTGGCAAATCAATTTTAGGCAAAGAGGGCAAAGAAGCTCCACCCATTAAAGCTGCCCATCCAAATCGTGACGACCCATCCGTAGAATATAAGATTACTTTATTTGGATATTTTTCTCGGTATTCCCGAACGGCGCGATATACTTGGTCGTCTGTTTCTTTGCCCGTTTTCATTTGGCGTGCATGCTGACGAGGCGCTAGATTTTTTCCTCCTTCAGGAGCATAAGCCGTTCCATCCTCTTTGTAAAACCAATAACGAATGTCAATAGCATCAACCGTTTTGACTCTTTTTGCATCATTTAAAATGGCGTCTTGAACATCTTTGGTAGCGCTCAAACCGATGATTCCGTTTTTACCTGTTTCGTCTTCCCATTTTTGAACTTCATCCAACCAAAATTGCATAAAGTGAAGCGGACCTGTATATTCGGCACTCGTCAACTGAATGACGTTGCTGTTATTTTGAAAATTTTCTAAACTTTTACGAATGAATCCTTGATGTAATTTTCTTCTCGCCGGATTGGTAACATCATAAAATTGTTCCGCCATAAAAATTCGCTTATCACCTGCATAAGGCGGCGGCTCTGGAAATCCAGTTTGATTAATATTATTGGCTGAACGCCAAGGAGAGCTGGACCAATGTGCTCCTGCTTCGATTATATTATGCTGAAAATATTGTTGGTTGACCAACAATTGTCCGTTGGCTTCCGCTAAATTGGCAAAACGGGCCAAACGATCCCAATACCAATCATTGAATTTGGTTAAATCGTATTTGCTCAATTGATCCCAAGCCAAATCTTGACCGCTTCTAGCAAAAGGTTGTTCGTAGAATGGTGGCCAAACATCGGCATCAAAACGGCGAACACGTTCGTGATCGTCCATTCTTCGTTCGTACCACAATCCGTAATTATGTTCCAGGGCAACCATATTATTGGCCCCCAAATAATCCACTACTTCCTTGATATTATCTGTTAGCCCTGTACCTCTTCGACCAGGTACAAATCTTGTTATGTGCGGCGATGATTTCGAAACATCACTATCCCGAAGACTTCCTCTCCACCACATCACATTCGTTTGTTTCCCTGCAATCAGTTTTCCGTCAAAAGTAAGCCAACCTTTTTTAGTTGTTACTTTAGCTTTATTATCAATAATTTCGGTTGCATCGATTCTTAAATCATTAGCACTTTTAATTCCTTTAGCATTAGTATTAATTGGATTTAATTTAGAAACTTCAGCAATCCATTCAACTAAACTTTCTTTTGGAGCAACAGCATTTTTGGTTAATTCTTGGGCTACTTCTACTGTTGGACTTGAAGAAGGTTCGGAGCCTAAATCATAAACGTAAGGATTAACGGGAAGTTTTTCGAACCGATTTCCTAACTGTGCGTAGAATAAACTTCTCGGACTAATATGACCGTTTACCTCTTTCCAATGCCCGTTTCCTTCCATTATACCTCCCCATACGCCAAAAGCCCAGTTTTGTGCCGTTGGTGGATTGTAACATTCTATTTTAGAAGCGGATGTTTCCCAAATCACACTATTAGCCGCTGTCCAACCGGCACCTCTACCATTTTGCCCACGGTTATTATAACTTAAAGCATGCCCATCTATATAAGAAACATCAAAAAGAACTCCAGTTGCCCAACTGCCAATGGCGCCACTATTATTGAAAGGCATAAACGATTCGCATTGAACAAATGCATTGGGACCTGTAGTCCCAAAACCGCCCACAGCAAAATCATGATACCCATATTCGGAGTAACAACGTTGAAACAAGGTTTGTTGGCCTTCCGTATAAAAAGTATGTCTTCTGAAACCCGCAATTTCCGAAATGGGTTCGGTAGCAATACAGTCTTCCACCGTAATTTGTTGCGCAGATTTTAAAATTGAAACAGCACCTCCCGAAAAGTGTTTAAAATTGACTTGTCTCACCCAAGCATTTTTGATGTTTTCGATACTAATCGCTTGCCATCTATGTTCTTCATCTTTTGGATTTGAAGCGTTATAAGTTGATTTAATCAAAATATTTTCGATTCCAATATTTTCGATTCTACCAGCCCAAGTATATGAAGTCACTTTTGCATCTCCATACGCCGCATCCAAAGCCATGGTCAATGGAGCGTTTAAAGTCACCTCATTTCCATTAACATTGGTTACTACTCTATTCCAAGTGATATCCCAGTCATTTTTTTTCCAACTGATCCAACCCGTTTCTGCTCCAAAATCATCCATCTTCAATTCTTTAATCCAGTTATCGGTCAAAGGTTTGCTGATAATGATTTCATCCGATAGTTTTAATTTTACTGCATTTTTCAATTGAATTTTTTGCGCTCCAAGTGGCGTATAAGAAGTTGCCAATTCAAAAGTATCTCCCAATTTTTTATCATCAACTCCTAGAACCCTGATTACAGATTCTCTTTTTATTCCCGTTCCAAGTACTATTGTCCCATTATCATCGTTTCCACTTCCTCGCAATACCACACCCGAAGTTTTGATATATAAAGTACCACTAACTTTAAAAATTCCTTTATCCAAAAGAACCGCACCTCTAAAACCCGATTTATTGCGTTTCAAATTACTTACATAATCAATTGCGGCTTGTATCTTTTGAGTGGCATCTTGCTCCTGTTTTGGAACAAAAATTTTATTGTCGACATTCGGAATTGCTTTTTCTGAGGCCATATAACCTGCATACGAAAAATCAGGAATCTGATTCCCTAATTGATCTGTCGTATAGGAAATTCCACCTTTAGCATTTTTGGTTATATCTGGAAAATTCTCTTGTGCCGTTCCTTTATAAATCAAAAAAAACAAAGCCAAACTGCATAAAAGCAGTTTGTCTTTATAAAAGGTTATTATATTTTTAAATGGAATAGAATTCACGATGTAATAAAATTTACTAATTACCGTTTTAATTAAAATTATTGCAATAATCCTTTTGACAATTGAGCCAAAGTATCAGTATTATTTTCTGTTTTTGTCCAATCTGTTTTTTGAGTTGGATCAATTCCATTAAAATATTTCTCGATATTGGTATATCCATCTCCGTTTAAATCTTTGTTTGCATCAGAGGCATCATTTGGATTTAAACCGTATTTCTTTTCCCAATTATCCGGAATACCGTCATTATCTGAATCTTTATAAGCTTTCCCTTTATAATCAGGATATCCTCCTACTTGAGCCGGGCTAGTTATGATACCTTTTTTATACGAATCGGCAGGCAATCTTCTTTTGATATATTCTTTCCCAATTGTATTTTCTAAACCGTCTTTCACCTCAATTTTTCCGGTACGTACTTGTTTGATAATTCGTTTATCAACAGCATCTCTTTTAGGCAAAGTTGCACCCACATTATTCAATACAAATTCATAAGCTTCTTCTGCCTTCATTATTTTAAACTGCGGCATTGCGAATGGTTTATCTTGTTTGATATATTCTAAATAGTCTTTCGATTGTTCCAATGAAAGGTCTTCCAATTGAATTCCGCCATTCCAATTGTCGGCAGTAACTTCAGGAGCTCCATCTATATAATTCCCAGAAACATAAGCTCTACCAAATGTTTTTGGCTTCATATAACCCGATTCCGGTTTTAAGACTCTGTAACGAATCGGCTGATCCTTGGGAGTGATTGGTCCCGGTTTGTAATAGTTGTTAATAATATTAAACATTGAACGGTAATCGCCACCATCCAAGGAACGATTCCACCAATTAAATAAAACATTATTTACAAAATTAAAACTACCATACATTCCAATTGATGGGTTTCTAGAAATGTTATCTGCCCATAAATTACGAATAAAGGTACTATTTAAACCTCCTATAGTACTCCCGAATGCATGGTTATAAGTATCTAAACCTTCCGAAGATATGGTGTTTTGAATGGTTACATTAACCGCTGGTAATTTTTCTAACTTTGATTTTTCATTCGCTTGAAATTGGTGTCTATACAATGAAATATTTTCATCTAATCCCCAACTTACCGAGCAATGATCTACTATAATATTTCCTATTACATTTCCTCCTAGCGCATCATCTCTACGAGTCACATCGGTTGCGCCCCTGCGAAAACGCATGTGTCTTATAATAACGTCGTGGGTGTCTATTTCCAAAGTTTCTCCAGCGATACAAATCCCGTCACCGGGAGCCGTTTGTCCCGCAATGGTAACATAAGGCGCACGCATGCTGATACGGCTTTTCAGATGAATAATTCCGGAAACATTGAAAACAATTATTCTTGCCCCAACCGCCTCACAAGCTTCTCTAAAAGTACCTTTCCCACTATCTTCCAAGCTGGTTACCACAAATACTTTTCCACTTCTTCCTCCTGGGGTATAGGCTCCTCCTCCTTCTGCTCCCGGGAAAGCTGGAATATCTGCTTTTATAAGATCAGCTGGATAAGCTGCCCACGGAATGTAAGGACGACCCTGTTTTGCCTGTTCCTGTATAATATGAAAATTATCTTTCCATATTTTCCCTAAACGGGCATCTTCTTTTGCCCAAGCAGAGTCAGTTTTAGCCTGTAATGCATCTGGAATTTCAGGATATTGTGCATAAGCTGATGAAAAAAAAGAACATGCAGCAACTAACATAAAAGTTCTTTTCAAGGTGGTATTTTGGAATTTGTATTTCATGAAAATGATGGTTAAGAATTTTATAGTACGTTGATTAGTTACGCAAAAAATAAACTATTTTTTTGATTTATTTTTTTCTCTTTCTTCAACACGTTTATGCCAATCGGCACTCTCTTTATTTAGATCATAACCTTGAGCAGACAAATAATTATTGATTCTTCCCTTGTATTTCCCAAACCAACCGTGCTTTTCTTTAGAAGAACCACCATCCATAGCATGTTCTCTGGCTTCGACCAAAGCATCATAAATGTATTTTTTTTGCGCTTCGGTTAAATTAGGCAACATATCCTGATACCCGGCATAAGTTATTGGCAAAACACCATAAGTCATTCCATCTTTAACTTCAATGATTTTATCTTCATTTAATTGAGTTCCCAATTGCTTGATATAAGACTTATGAAGTTTGCTAATCAGTTTGTCCGCTTTCTTTTTCAGCTTATCAATTTTTTCATTTTGTTTTTCCTTTGATAAACTGCCTGCTTTCACTTTTTCAATATCAGCATCTCTTTCATCCTGAATTTTACTTAAATTTCTATATTGCTGAGCGATAATTGCCGTAACCTCTTTTTCTGTTTCAGCATTAGACAATGCTAATTCTGTAACAATTTTAGCGGCACGCTCGTTAGTTACTTTTATATACTCTGGATCTACATATTGCTGTGCTGTCATTTTGCAAAATGCAAACATTATAAACAACAAGCTTATACTAATTTTTTTTATTGACATTATCTGTTTTTTAAAGGATTATACTTTTTAAATTTTTAAAAAAGCATCCTTACACCAAATTTATATTTTGAAATAAGGATGCTAAAAAACATTTAGAATTAATCTAACAAAGCTTTTGCTAGAGTCTCATGATTATTATTTAAATCTTTCCAATCTACTTGTTGAGTTGGATCGATTCCATTTATATATTTTTCAATATTGGTATAACCATCACCATTGATATCTCCATTGGCATCGGAAGCATCTTTGGGGTTCAAACCATGTTTTTTCTCCCAAGCATCTGGCATACCATCATTATCTGAATCCTTGTATGCTTTTCCTTTGTATTCAGGATAACCTCCCACTTGAGCGATATCCGTAATAATTCCCAATTTATAGGAATCCGGACCTAATCTTCGGTGTTCAAATTGGTAAAACGATTTCGGATCTAATCCTTTTACATATTCCGGTTTACCCGTTTTTACTGCTCTAATGATTCGACTATCTACAGGGTCTCTTAGAGGCAATGTAGCCCCAGCATTTTTGAGTACATAATCATACGATTCTTCAGCTGTCATGAACTTTTTTAACCAAGGCATTGGCATCGGTTGATTTACTCTCATCTTAGGAAAATATGTGGAAGCCTCTTCTAAACTCATTGCTTCTCCTTTTTTATTTTCCATTTGCACTCCACCATTCCAGTTGTCTTTAGAAACTTTTTCGTTTCCTTCAACCACGTTTCCGTTTACATAAGCTCTCCCAAAAACTACATAAGGCAATTTACTTCTGCCCGATTCTGGTTTTAAAATTCGGTAACTAATAGGCTCGTCCAGATTAGTTGCTGGACCTGGTTTAAAATAATTATTGATAATGTTGTATTGAGCGCTGTAATCACCACCATCAATAGAGCGGTTAACCCAGTTAAATATTACATTATTAGCAAAATTAAAGATTCCGTTCCAACCAATGGATGGATTTCTTCCTGTATTGCTTGACCATAAATTTCTTATGAATGAACAATTCTCTCCTCCTAACGTACTACCGAAAGCATGGTTGTAAGTATCTAATCCTTCAGCAAACAAACTGTTTTGAATCGTAACATTCACGGTTCCGAATTTCTTATCAGGACCTCCTGTTCCATCAGCATACATATGTCTGTAAAACGACATGTTCTCATCTAATCCCCAAGTACCTGAAATATGATCCATCATTATGTTTCCTACAGGATTCCCTCCAATAGCATCATCTCTACGCCCCACAAAAGTTTCTCCTCTACGGAAACGCATATGTCTAATAACTACATCATGAGTGTCTATCCAGATGGTTTCTCCAGCTACACAAATTCCGTCTCCTGGAGCAGTTTGTCCAGCAATAGTAACATAAGGAGCACGAACAATTAATGGGCTTTTAATTCTAATAATTCCCGAAACATTAAAGACGATTATTCTAGCACCACCTTGTTCAAGAGCCTCACGTAAAGTACCTGGCCCTCTATCTTCTAGACTGGTAACGGTAATAACTTTACCACCACGTCCACCAAAACTAAACATTCCTCCTCCTTCAGCACCTGGAAAAGCAGGAATGGAAGCTTGTGGCAAATCAGTTGGTCTAGACGCCCAAGGTATAAAAGGCTTTCCTTCTCGCTCTTGCTGTTCAACAATTATTTTAGCCTTTTCCCAAGCCTCATTGGACAGCTTTTCAGCTTCTGCCTTAATCGCATTTTCTTTTGCCTGAACTTCAGGTGAAATTTTTGGGTATTGTGCATATCCGTTAGCCATTCCTAAAACTAGGCCAAATAAAATAAATTTTAACTTTTTCATAAGTGATTAAAATAGTTTAATAAAAGAAATTATCTGTCTTTATAATCATACAGTCTATTTCTTTTTTAATTAATTAAGTGCATTAATTAAGTAGATCAAAAGAACTCCCCAACGCCGGGAAAGAAACAAATATGATGCCAAACCCCTTTAATAATTGTCAAAATAACAAAAATAAATTTAATAGCTCTAAAAAAAACTTGAATACATCACAATGAGTTAATTTACAAGACATTGCAATTCCTGTAGTCATATATAACAAACAGTTTTGAAAATAAATTTCAACTCTTTTAGTGGTGAATTAAATCGCTTTTAAAGTAAATCACCTGTATCTATTTTACTAAATACAGGTGATACTATAAACATCATATTTTTATGAAATCTTATTGTTGAAAATCATAAGTTCCATCAGAACCAAAGGCATCTTCCCAACCTATTGTTTGTCTTAACCATGTATTTTGCGTTAAAGTACTAGTTTGCAATCCCATTATATAATATCTTGATTTCCAGTCTATTTGAACTGCAGCACCATTAACATTATCCATAGGCGTATCTAAAGGTACCACAACTAAATTATTAGTGTAAAAATCTTCCAATGCTTGTATTTGAGTTGCAAAATTAGCGTTATCTGGATCTACTGAAATTCCGGCACGTTGGGCTGCTAAAGGATCTGCAGTACCTGAATCTGCAACATTATACTGCAAATAATATCCGGTACGTTGCGTTCCGTTGATAGGTGCTAAACCAAGTTTTGCACAAGTATTGTTATTAGCAAATGCATCATCATTGTAAAGCATCCAACGCTGAACATCATAAAAACGTTTCCCTTCGTATGCCAATTCAACTCTACGCTCGTATAAAGCTGCATTTATCGCTGCATATTTATCGCTTAAAGTTCCTAAACCATAATTGTTTGCAGAAGAAATACCTACACGATTTCTCACTTTACCAAGATAAGCTACAGTATTAGTAATATCACCCTTGGCCGCATAACATTCAGCGATATTCAACAATAATTCTGCAAAGCGATATTCAAAAATATCAGTACCAGACAAGTCATAACTTGCATTAGTTGCCGTTGGATTTGACATTTTACGAACGAAAACAGGACTTGATTCTTGGTTACCATCACTGAAACTTCTAGAATCTGTAGCTCCTGCACCTTTCCAGTTGTAAGACCACACAGTGGGTACTGTATTTTCTTTGTATCCCCATTTTGAACCAGTGAACGCAAATGTTCTGTAAAATCTAGGATCACGATTCTTAAAGAAAAGGAACGAATCATAACCATTGGCAACAGTTGGTTTTAAACCATTGTTCAAAGGGAACAAATCAATCATCTCTTTTGGAGCTTCAAGCGCACCAGTACCACCCTGACTGATTAAACGAATACTATTCTCCCATCCATTATTAATAGTTCCTACTTGTCCTGCAGCACAAAGTTGAACTGTAATAGCCTCTTTGCAAAAAGCATTATTAATTAAAAACATGTCTGCCCATTCTTTAGCAGAACTACCATATAAACCAAAACCGTCTGCCAACAATTGTGTTTCTGCTGCTAATCCTGCTTGTAAAGCAGCATCCCAACGAGAATTATCAGTATCCCAGTTTTTATTGAACAATGGACTTGCAAAAGTTAATAGTACTCTAGATTTTTGAGCCATTGCTGCTCCTTTTGTAAAACGACCATAATTAGGAGCGTCCCATTGTCCCGGTAATAAACTTGCCGCATTATCTAAATCTGAAACTATTTGTGCAACTACTTCAGAAACACTGGCTCTAGGAAGCTGTATTGATGCATCTGTAGAACTTGCATTTTGAACTGTAGTTACGATAGGCACACCTCCATAAGTACGCATTAAATCAAAATATTGAATGGCACGTAAATAATACATTTGTCCTTTTGCACGATCACGGTACTCTTGCGAAAGACTCGACCCCTTAGAGTCAATGTTTTCTAGTAAAGAGTTACAATCTCTAATTCTGTGATAGGGCTCATTTTTAACCTTATTCTCTAATTTAGTCCCATAATAACCTGTTGGTACATCATTAGCATTCGTATATTCAACGTTTGGATTGATCAAATTTTGAGTTCCTCCTATTTCCTCTGTCAATCCTGCTTGATCTGCAGTATGTAATCCCACCACAGTTTTAATTGGAGTGTTATATCCAAAATAAAAATTATAATATAATTTATTGATATACCAATCTACACGATCTTGATTTTGATAAAAAGTTTCGTCATACAGACCATAGTTTTTCTTTTCCTCCAAGAAATCATCACTACAAGAAGCCCCCACTATTATAAGAAGGGCTAATGTTATATATCTATTTATCTTTGTTTTCATAATTACTATTGAGTTTAAATTAGAATGAAATGTTTAAATTAACCGTCCATGTTCTAAGTGTAGGATAACCGGATAAAGAATCGTCATACATATTACGGTATTTATCTGGATATGGATTGTAAAGATCCCAAAGATTATAACCCGTCACGCCTAATGTTACTCTATCGATTTTTAATTGAGATAATACTTCTTTAGGCACCTCGAAACCAACAGTTAAATTTCTTACCACACAACGGAACGTGTTAATTTGCCAAAAATCAGAAGGAACAGACAATTGATCTCTAAATGCAAGATTAGGGTATTTACCATCTACATTATCATAACCATACATATCATTCCAAAACGATTCACGGCTCCAAAACGCATCATTAGTACCTGTATATTGCGGTACATTATCTATTTCTCGTGATCCTCCCCAAGAAGTACCAATTTGAGATCTAAGGTAAATTGATTTATATTTCATACCTAAATTAGTTGTAAATCCGTATGATCTTTTGCTTTTACCAATCTTACCGTAATCTAAATTCTTATCAATTCTACCATCAGCTTCTTCTTGAGTTCCAGTTTCACTATCAAAGGCTCCTCCTAAATCTTGATACGCTAACATTCCTTTTTTAAGGTTAGCAACAGAATTTATCCCTAAAAAGTTAGGAGAACCACCTGCAGCTGTAGCGTTATCTGTTAAATATTGCCAGTAATTTGTAACATCCTCATCAGTACGTAAAATACCATCACCTGTAGAAGTCCCATTCCATGTCTTGAATCCCCAAGTTGGATTTATAGACGAGGCCCCTGTTCTTGTTTGATTATTTGAAGGATGAGTTAAAGGTCCATCAGGATACTTTTTAACTTCACTATTAGAGAAGAGACCAAAGTTCACCCCAACATTATAACTAAAATCATCTTTTATATTATCACTCCATCTAACAGAAAACTCAGTTCCCCAAGAATTAACGGCAGCAACGTTATCTTCTGCAAATCCACCACCTACAGAAATTGGCACATCAACCTCACCAGCCGTAGTAATCAACATATCGGTTGCTTTATCAAAATAATAGTCAGCCGAAACTTGTAATCTGTTATCTAAAACATTAAAATCGATACCGTAATTGTGTTTTATATGTGTATCCCAACCTACATTTCTATTTGGATTCACTCTTGGTGCCAATGCACTTCCTAGTACACCTCCGGCAGATCCAAATTGTAATCCTTTATCAGTTATAACATCGTAGTAAGTTGTCCATCTCCATGGATTTATATTATCATTTCCAGTTTTACCAATTGAGTAGCGTAATTTCAAGAAATCTATACCAGGTAATGCTTTTTCAAACCACTTTTCTTTAGACATTATCCAACCCACTTGAAGTCCTGGAAAAGTTCCCCAATAGTTTTCAGGAGCAAATTTTGTAGAAGCATCTTGTCTGAACATCAATTGCACTAAATACTTAGATTTATAGCTGTAACTTAAACGCCCAAAATAAGATAACGTTCCTGATTCTCCTTTAGTCGTTTGAGAATTAGATGTCAAAGTACCCGCAGTAGCATAAGTTCCTAAATAATCTTTTCCTGTGTTTTCATAGTACAATCTAACAAAATCATAATTTGATTCTGAACGCTCCACAGAAACCATAGCATCTACATCATGATCCCCAAATGATTTCGTATAATTAGCGAAGAAGTTGGCTTGTGTACTTTTACTATTTCTATTGTCGTAAACAACTCTAGTTTGTCTTACGTTATCAGCAATTTTATAATTGGAATCTTCTGCCGCACTGGCAAGGTGACGACCTGCATTAGTAAAGTTTGTAATTCTAGCCAAAGTAAATGGTAATGCAACCTGTTCAGTATATGAAGAAGTCTGAGTTCTGGCAAATGACCCTCTAAAAGACAATCCTTCAATGAAAGGTACTTTATAAGTTAATGAACCATTCATATTATATGAAAAATCATTTTCAATTTGTTTTGAACCATTATCTGTAGTGGCAAAATAATTCCAACCCGCAATCGAAGAATTGGTATTTTGATTACCTCCTAAATTACGGTCTGTACGATGAAATGGCGACATATAATATTCTTCTCCGCCAACCACTGTTGTTATAGGAACAAATTTTGGCATACGTAGCAAGAATCCATAATCAGCTTGTTCCGAATTAGTTACCGCACTAGCAAAACCATTTCTTACACTACTACTTGATTTAGTAAATGATTTTTCAATATCTCCACTATTTCCTGAAACAGAGAAAGACAAGTCTAAATCTTTTGACACTTTAGCATTAACACCCGTACGGAAATTCCATCTCTTAAAATCTTGTTCACCAAGGTTCGCTCCTTGTGTAAAATAAGTAATACCGGCAAAATAAGTAGCTTTCTCAGTCCCACCATTCACAGTAAGAGAATGTTTTTGTTGTTCAGCACTTTGCCATGCTTTATCTAACCAGTTATAATTTAAAGTCTTCATTTCTTCCAATTCTTCAGGAGAATAAAACCTACTGCTTGTCGCCGGATCCTGACCAAGAGCTTCTTGTATTCTGTTATTATAAATCCCAGACTCGTAAGCATTCATTGTTTTACCATGACTTATAGCATCATTGAAAGAAAACTGACTGGCATAAGCAAATTTTGTCTTACCCTCTTTCCCTCTTTTTGTTTTTACAATTATAGCCCCTTGAGACGCACGAGAACCATAAATAGCTGCCGATCCGTCTTTTAAGACCGTAATACTCTCAATTTCTGAAGGATCCAGTCTATTAAAAAGATCTAAACTCGGCTTACCATTCGTTGGATCAACCTGAATCATATCATCAATCACAATTAAAGGAATACTTGAACCTCCATCTTTTGAAAAACTGAATGTTTGACGAATTTGCAAATCCGCAGTTTCACCCGGACGTCTTGCTCCATTTCCTCCAACTGATAATCCAGGTGTTTGTCCTCGCAATGCTTCCGCTAAATTAGACACTGGTAAATCTTGTATCTTTTCAGGATCAATTGTAATAATAGCCCCTGTAAGATGCTCTCTTTTTTGAGTACCATACCCAACGACAACAACTTCATTAAGTGTTGAAGCATCGTCTTGCATAGTCAAATTTATAACAGACTGGCTCCCCACCACTTTGGTTTCCGTTTTCATACCTAGATAAGTAAATGTAAGTGTAGCCCCAGAATTAACAGTCATAGAATACACTCCATCAAAATCTGTTACCACTCCATTTTTTGTTCCTTTTTCAATTACGTTTACTCCCGGTAAACCATTACCAGCATAATCGACTACGGTACCAGTGATTGTTTTTTGACCGCCTGCATTCTGAGCAAAAGCAGACAAACTCAACAGAGTAAACAACAATACACTACATACCTCTTTAATAGTTTGTTTCATAAGTGTTTTAAGTTAAATTAATTATAGTTAGTTAGTTCAAAAAAACGTCTTAAAAACGGACATAAAATTTACGAATAAAACTCAATAAAATGTTAAATTTTAACGTGATTTTTTAAATGTTAAAAAGACAATTAATATCTGTGTCCAAATATATAATGTTAAAACATTGAAACTATCCTGTACTGTGCTGCTTTAATGCTAAAATCAAATAAAAAGAGTGAAAAATAAATCGTATTGATAAAAAAACACGATAAATTCTATATTAAACAGAAAAAACAAACAAAATACTTGAATATTATAGGTTATTCAATGCTTTATTTCATGAATTATTAAATATTCTTCAAAAAATAAATAGCAGCTACCCTAAACACAAAAAAAAACGAAATCGGAGATAAAGGGAACCTTTTAAAGCAGAAACCACATAAGAATGGATTAAAACAAAATTCTAATAAACAACAACTTAATAATCAAGAATTATAATCAACTGACTATAAAATTAAAAAAGTATCTATAAGTCATTAGACGTGGTAAAATATAAAAAACTCAAATACTATTCATAAAATAAAATTCTAACGAAACCAATCAAATGATTAAAACGATCCTTTTAGAGTTTAATCCATATTATTTATTTCTTAATGTAAAAAAACATGTTAACAAAAAATACTGAACTTATTTAAAACAAAAATTCTTACATAAATATGCGAAACGTATCTTTATGTAAGAACTACTAATTCAACAAAAATTACAAACTAATCTTAATGGGACATCCAAACGGTCATTTCTCCTTTTCCATGGTTCCCCCATGCAAAATAAGGGATTAATTTAAGATTATATTCTTTGACCTGTTTTGTTGAAAAGGGTTTATAGAGTTTTTTATCCCAAGAAGAATCCTGATTAATAACAGACGTAGCATCGATACTAAGTAGTTTTCTGTTGTGTAATTCGATGAAACTTGTTTTGAATTTTGAATTTACATCTAAAATTACATTATTCACACTGGTATTGGCAGGAAGTTGGTCTGACTCTAAACAATAGACTATTGGACCTCTTTTTACCGCAACTTGATTTTTAGCTTCTTCAACCAATGGGTTGGCTTGCATCAATTCTACCGGCATTGGGATATTCAATTCGATTACATCTCCTTTTTTCCATTTTTGAGCAATTTTAAAATAAGTTCCTGAAACAATCTTATCAGTGACTGCCTTTCCATTAACAGAAACTGAAGCCCCTTCACTCCAACTCGGAATTCTTAAGAAAAAAGCAAAATCTTCCTTTGGAGCTTTTACCATTTTTAATAAAATCTTACCATCCCAAGGATAGTTCGTTTGTTGTTCTAGCTCAATTTTTTGCCCATTAAGCAATGTTGTATTTAATGAATTACTTCCATATAAATTGACATACAATCCGTCTTTAGATAAATCATATGCATAATTCCCAACTTCTGCAATGGTACGGGTTACGTTGGGTGCACAACAATTAGACAATGCAATATAACCTTCTCGTTCATTACCCCATCTTTGTTTAAAGGGCAAATCATTAGACACATTCAACGGATTATTATAACAAAACTCAGTACCTTCTAAACTGATTCCAGAAAGCACACTGTTATATAAAGCCAACTCAACAATATCTGCATATTTGGCTTCCCCTGTAATTTGCAACATTCTCCAATTCCATAACACATTACCGATATTAGCACAGGTTTCTGTATGTGCCGTTGCATTTGGTAATTGAAACGGGCGTCCGTATGCCTGATGAATTTTTTGGACTACCGTAGGATCATAGGAAGTTCCGTCAGGAGAGACCCCATCATACAAGGCACCACAAGCTCCTGTAATGTACATTTTGCGATAAGCTACATCTTCCCAAATGGATTTCAGATTTTCTAATAATTTAGCTTCCCCTGTTTCGGCGTACAAATCAGCAACACCTGCATATAAATAATTGGCTCTCACGGCATGCCCCATGGCTGTAGTTTGTTGTCTGAAAGGAATTCGATCCTGATTATCATCGGTACCATCATTAGTAGTTCCTCTAATATCAATTAGATTATTCGCCAATTCTAAATATTTCCGATCTTTCGTGGTACGATACATTTCGACAATTCCCATATAATGCGAAGGGCAGATAGCATTTCGAGCCAAGTCCGGTGAAGCTTTTTTATAAAAATCGTACAAATAGTCGGCTACTCCTTTGGCAACATTCAAGAAATTAGTTTTTCCGGTTGCTCTGTAGTGCACACAGGCCGCCGTCATCAAATGTCCCATGTTGTATTTCTCGAAACCCAATTGTTTTTTCAATTCCTCAGGTCCTAAAGTTCCCCAACGCTCTTCGATTAAAACCGGAGTATGGATATACCCATCTTTACGTTGTACTTTTGTAAATAAAACAATCGCTTCATCCATTTCGGCATCTAAATTCTTGTCTTTGGTAATGGCATAAGTAGCAGCCATTCCTTCAAATATTTTATAAAAATCCCCATCGTGAAAAGAAGGTCCGCTGAAAACGCCTTTCATTAGACCAGAGGCAATTTCAAAATTTTTATAGGCATGTGTAATGGAATCGTTATGATACAATTTCCACATATAAGGTAACGTGTTTTTGGTTTCTATATCAAACTGTTCTTTCCAAAATCCATTCGTCCATTTTACATCCTGTAAACCTACACTTTGTAATTTGGAATAGGGACTATTGGCATTATCCACCAATCCTTTGTCTTGGGCAAAACCAAAGATTGTTGAAAAAAGTATAGTTGCTAATAGAATGATTTGCTTTTTCATTTTTATAATTTTATTTTAAATATTTTGCCACAGATTAAAACGTAAAATTTAACCGCAAATTCGCAAATTGTATAAATTGAATCTTTTACAATTTGCGAATTTGCAGTAATTATTTAGTTTACGAACATATTAATAACTCTGCTCATAGAATCACCCTCTTTATCTGTTACTGTGATTACAAAAGAAGCCAATCCTTTTTGTTTAGCCAAAAATTGAATTTTATTTCCTTTTAATTCAACATTTCCATTCTTCACATCCGAAAAAGTATAAACCGGTTTTTTCTCGTAACCTTTGAAAAAATCTACAGCAGAAAGTTCTATTTTGCCTCCGACATTCATAAAATAATGCGGTTGCGCCATCCAATCTAAATAATTATCCAACTGAGTAAAACCGTCTTTATCTTTATCGGAATTAGCATTTGAAAAATCATTTGGTGCCGAGTTTACATTTAAACCATGAATTTCTTCCCACCAATTAGGCAATCCGTCATGATCCGAATCCCAATCTGCCGGACGACTGTCATTTTTAAAAATTGGCCATCCACCGGCATCTTCTTGAGTATCAATCATACCTCCCAAACCACTTTTACTTCCTTTATAAGTATAGGTGCCTTTTAATGTTTCCTCAATAATACGTTGATCATGTGCATCTAAAATAGGCTGGTTAGCCCCCACGTCTGACAAAACATTTTTATAAGCCGCTTCAGCACTTTGAGTAGTTACATACGATTCAAAAAACGGTTTATCAACGAAAGTTTCATACTTAACCATTTCCTTGTTTGAAACGGTCATCGTCCTTCCTTTCTCTTGATTTTTTAAATTAAAATACCCAGGCATGATATTCCCATCGAAATAATATTGTTGTTTCCCTTTTCCAACACCTTCATGTTGCGCATTTAAAGCAAAGAAAAAATTGGTCGAAGCTCCAGGTTTGTAAAAATTATTCACAAAATTAACCTCATTGGCTCCTCCGTCTGTAGTACGGTGTCCCCAATTGTAAACGACATTATTTCGTATATCCAATCTTCCTGAATAATACCCGTCTCCATTTAAACCGCCACCAATACTCCAGTTACGTCCGTAATTGTGTGCCAATAAATTATGATGAAAACTACCAATATCTCCTCCTATAGTTGCTGCATATCCATGCATTTTACCGGTTGCATATTTATCATGACCCGCTACATTTAAAGCCTCAGCGATTAAAGTACGTTGCAACGTAATATTATGGGCACCTCGAGAACTAAAAGATTCATCAATAGTCCAACTAATAGAACAATGGTCAATAATACTATGATTGGCACCAGTAAGTCCCATCCCGTCATATGTGGTTCCTCCGCCAATTCTAACTCTTAAAAAACGAATCACTCCGTCATTTCCGGTTAATCCAATAGGCGCTTTACTCAAAGTTATTCCTTCTCCCGGGGCAGTTTGCCCTGCGATTGTGATATTTGGATTATTTACTACCAGTCTAGATTTCAACTTAATATTTCCCGAAACATTAAAAACAATAGTTCTTGGTCCAATATCTTGATTTACTGCATCTCGTAAACTACCCGGACCATCATCATTTAAGTTGGTCACTTCAACTACTTTTCCTCCACGACCTCCCAATGCAAAACGACCATAACCTTCAGCACCTGGAAAAGCTAATTGAGCCGGACGGAATGACCATATGTTTCCTAAAGTAACTTCCCCTTTAGCATCTACCTCATCTACTCGCCAGAAATAGGTAGTTCCACTATATAAATCTGTAACAGGAAATTTATTTACTTTTAAATTCCCTTTAAATTCTTTTGAAGTTTCATTAGCCGTAACCACTGCGTTTTTGTCTACTCCAAAATAAAGCTTATGAGCCACGGCATCTTTAGAGGCATTCCATTGTAACTCCAATGTATTATCTCTAAAGACAACATGTTCGTCAGCGTTATTAGGCTTCGGAGATTGCGCTTGAATCATAAAGTTAGGCGTATCCAACTCAAATCCGTTAATTATCATTTGTTTCACAATATTCGGATTGGTAGTAGTGTCCAATTCAAAACGAATGACAACATCATGTGATTTACCTACAGTAAAATTCAAATAAGCCATTGCTGCATCTACTTTCGCATTGGCTCTGTTACTAGGAATTATAGTATTTTGCAATTTTCCGTTTACGAATATTTTTATGGGCGAAAAAGTTTTGCCTTCAATTTTATCAAATGTATTATGAAAAGTAAGTAACGAATGATGCCCTTCTTTTAAACCATTAATTGTTAATTCTAAATTTTCATTTGTTGTCAAACCATCACTAGCTAATCGGCTATAATTTGGCGCACTCATTCCCACTTTGTACCATGTCGAAGAAAAATTCCCTTTTAGTTTGAATGTCACTTCACCAAACGATTTCTCCGCTTCTTTTTGTTCGTTGATTACCCACGAGTTGTATAAAGGATCACTCACTTCTTCTAGTCTACGTTGGAAAAAGTCAAAATCAACTTTTACTATTTGTTTGTTTTTTCCAACTGATTGAGCTTGTCCACTTGTCGCCAAAAGCAGCGATAACGCCAAAGAGCTTACTATTTTCTTAATCATCTTTATTTTATTTAATTCAAGTTTATCTTTTCACTTGCCGAACTATTCAGCAAATTGATTATATCTTTCTCCCTTTCTTCAGGAATCACTTTTATCATTTTCAAATTTCCATTTAGAAGTTCCACTTCAACAGTAGTATTTTTCGTGGCGTGCAATTTAAAATGTACATTCCAATCTTTTGGCCAAGCCGGAAATAAATAGATTTTTCCATTCGCTTCTTGCAACAACATTTCTTGCATTCCAATCATTCCGGAACCTCCCCAATTATGATCGGGAACCCAATCAAACCCAGGTCCCCAAAAAGCAGGAAAGCGCCTTTCGGAGTTTGCCATTTTTAATAAATTATATTTAGCAGCTTCCTCAGTCAATCCCAATCTAGCCGCAAAAATATTGTCCTGTTTCCAACCCATATGACTTCTAAATTTTAAAGCATCCGTATCGTATTTCCATGTATTCCAAGCTGTTTCCAAATCTGGCTTTCCAATGCCATAAATTCCCCAAGGAAAAACAGGATACAATTGTGGTACTTCGGTATTATTGATTCGTTCCCATGATTTAGCCGGAACTAAAACTTTATGATGATTGATTTCGCCAAAATTCAAAGGCGGAATTCGCGTTTGAAAACCTTTTAAATATTCCAAATCTTCTGAAGACAAATCCATTGCAGCATCTTTCAATAATTTATCGGTAACCACTTGCAAAGCGGCAATCGTGCTATTCGAATTGTTTGTCATTTTGTACGTTTCAGCAGCAGAACCCGGAAACAAAATCAGATGACCATTACCATCTAAAGCTTTTCGTCCTCTATTTTTGGCCAAATATTGATAATGTTCATCAAAAAAACGAAGGCAACTGATGATAAAAGGATTATATTTTCTAATGTCCAGATTCGCGTATTCCTTCTGCAAAAGCATCATCTGGCAAAACTCCAAAACCGTATCCCATTCGTACTCCAACCAGGCATTGTATTCCATTCCCGGATCATAATCGGCTGGGCGTTTCCATTCGTATTCGGCAGGATTAGGCAACCCAAAATTTTCCAATTGTTCTGTAAAAGCCGCGCCTCCATGTTTCCAATAGACTTGTGAACGCAGTTCTGCATTTTTTTGCAAACTCAAATAATAATCCAATTGGGATTTCATCATGTCAAAATCACCACTTTTCAACATTGGAAAATACACCAAACGTTGGTTTTGTGCCGTCATTGTTCCTCCACCCCAATTCCTGAAATC
>JALRGT010000119.1 GCA_023259675.1 Flavobacterium sp. | reverse complement strand
ATGTGATCATGGCTCCCAAAATCAAAAGCGTTTTCTTTGGCGGATAATTACGTGTCATAATTACCAACAAAGGCGCACCTATGACCACTCCAAGCGCATAAGCCGAAATTAAATGTCCCGCAACAGGTATACTAATATTTAAATTGGTGGCAATATCCGGCAATATTCCCATCATCACGAATTCGGTAATTCCTATCGTTAAACCACCCAAAGCAAGTGAAAGCAAACTTTTTTTCATCGTATTCTATAAAGAGTTTCTAGACTAACGCAACATTTTAAATAGCAGCGTTTATTTTACTTTGCAAATTTACAGATAACAACCGCAAAGAAATTGTAACTTTACAATATAAACTTGTAACTATAGACTATGAAATGAGCATAACCTAAATGCTCGTAAAGACCAATAAAAATATGCGAATTACATATGACCGATAAAAAACAATAAATATCAACATATGAAAACATTAAATCAATTTGACACCTTAGTAATTGACGAATTTGAAGAAGACCAATATCATCTTCCCAGACACAGTCACACCTATTATGAGATTATCTACATCATAAAAGGAAGCGGGATTCATCAATTAAACAAAAATCTGCTTCCATATAAATCAGGAGATTTATTTGTACTTTCCACTGATGACGAACACTATTTTGATATCAAAAAAACAACCCGTTTTTTCTTTATAAAATTTACCGATACCTATTTTAATTCGAATAAAAAACTGGCCTGTGATGATTTTTTGATCAATACTCCTGAGAATATCATGCGCGATAAATATCTAAAAGAAAATGTACTGAAACTAGATGCCACTTGCGCAGGCATATTAAAAAACACCATTGAT
>JALRGT010000118.1 GCA_023259675.1 Flavobacterium sp. | reverse complement strand
CTGCCGGCAACGAATGGAATGGACATTTCGCGGATTGCGCCGGCCTGCTTTACCCGGATAATGCGTCCGACTTCATTATTGAGAAGATCGTCCATTGCAACCATATTCTCGATAACTTCAACGCCCGGATTATTGGTCAGTGCCACGTTATCCAAGATGCCGCGAAGGATGGCTGTTGAGGCATCCTGATCGTCAATGATGATCTCGGCCAGGCTTTTCCCATACCAAGAGTGTGGCTCAGGATCGACCTCGAATTTGCTGAATGGCACCTCGTCGCATGGCTCATGCGCCAGCAATTTATAGCTGGACCCGCCGCAAAGGAATTTGTGGAGCATCGGGGCACCCGTGCCGTCCACATCCATTTTCATGTAGGCTTCGGTTACCGTGACGATCCGCATGGACGGATCTTGGTCATTCTCCGAAGCGCTGTCGTAAGAGTAATCCTGACGCTCAAAGATCTCAGCATCAGCCATTGCGCCATTGCTTACACCGCCATCAAGGCTTTCGAGGTCTTCATACTCAAAGCCCATCTGAAGCAAGTCGCTGATGCGCATCTCGGTGCGGTGAGCCACGACATAAGCGTCTTCGAAACTACGAGCATCGCGGTCAATGAAGAATTCTTCTGGAGGAACGCTCTCAATGCAAAGGTCGCCCTTTTGCTCATAGCGTTTGATCTTCACCGAATGAACAGGCAATTCAACCTGAACGCCCATCTGGTCAATGGTCATCGACATTTCTGTCGTCTGCTCAATGACTTCATTGTCTTCATCGTCAGTCAAGGTCTGCAACTCTTCGTCTGACAAATCAGAGAATGTGTAGACCTTAGCGTCCTGCCATGTCTTCCA
>JALRGT010000117.1 GCA_023259675.1 Flavobacterium sp. | reverse complement strand
AATTGAAAAATCATATCATGACTTTATTAGGATAGATATAAATGTGACAATTATACAATAACAATTTAAATTAATTTGATATTATTTAAATTATGCAAAGCCAATTAAATTTCACGGAAGAAGTAAAAAACAATACTTCAGATATTTACGAAAGAATTAAAAGCTTTGTGCCTGATGTTGAATGGCCATTTGTAGCTCCTTACATTTACGAAATAAATAAATTAAAAAAAGAAACTAACTCTGTAATTTTAGCTCACAATTATCAAACACCTCAAATTTTTTACGGCGTTGCTGACATCGTGGGAGACTCACTAGCTCTAGCAATCAAAGCAGCCGAGGTTAAAGAAGAAAACATTATTATGTGTGGCGTACATTTTATGGCTGAAACAGCTAAAATCATGTCTCCTGAAAAAAAAGTATATTTACCAGACATGCGAGCAGGCTGTTCTTTAGCAGCATCTATAACTGGAGAAGATATTAGAAAATTAAAAAAACAACATCCAGGAGTTCCTGTTGTTACCTATGTAAATACAACAGCTGATGTAAAGGCTGAAACTGACATCTGTTGTACATCGGCTAATGCAGTAAAGGTAGTTGAGTCTTTAGGTGTAAAAAAAGTAATTTTTTTACCAGATGAATATTTAGCAAAATATGTTGCAAGTAAAACGGATGTGGAAATTATTTCATGGCATGGAAAATGTGAAGTGCATGAAAAATTTAGCGAAAAAGAAATTCATGAACTTAGAAAAAACTATCCAGATTTAACTATTATTGCCCATCCAGAATGTCCTCCTGATGTAATTAATGCTTCTGATTTTGCTGGATCTACATCGCACATGGTGAACTAC
>JALRGT010000116.1 GCA_023259675.1 Flavobacterium sp. | reverse complement strand
CAACTGAGCTACTGCGGCAAACTTGGGCCTGAGGACGGGTTTCGAACCCTATCTACTTGATCCACAATCAAGTGTGCTAACCATTACACTATCCCAGGCATAAACTGGTGCGCCCGGGAGGACTCGAACCCCCAACCCGCAGTTTCGAAGACTGACGCTCTAATCCATTGAGCTACGGGCGCAAACTTGGTAGTAAATGATTGAATCGAACAATCTCTTCAGGCTTATGAGACCCGAGTCCGGACCACCGGATTTACTATGGAGTGAGCGACAGGACTCGAACCTGCATACCTTTCGGCTTACGGATTTGCAATCCGGTGCGTAACCATTCCGCCACGCTCACAAATTTGGCTGGGGAAGTAGGACTCGAACCTACAACCTGCGGGATCAAAACCCGTTGCGCTACCAATTACGCCATTCCCCAACAACTTGGTGTGCCCTCTGAGATTCGAACTCAGGACCCTCTGATTAAAAGTCAGATGCTCTAACCAACTGAGCTAAGGGCACAAAAATTTGGTGTCAGTACTTAGATTTGAACTAAGGACCTCACGGTTATCAGCCGTGTGCTCTAACCAACTGAGCTATACTGACTTGGCACAGGTGCAGGGATTCGAACCCCGATCGACGGTTTTGGAGACCGCTGTGTTGCCATTACACCACACCCATATAAAACTTTACTTTTCCTTCTTTCATAAAAAAACCCCTGCTAATATCGCTACTAGCAGGGGTGTGTTAAAATAACTTTTTGACTACTACGTCAAGACACACTCCTGCCTTCGCTAAACCAGCGAATACAAATTTGTTGGAAATGTTTCATCATTGTAGTCATTTTTATTTCTCTTTGTTTAAT
>JALRGT010000115.1 GCA_023259675.1 Flavobacterium sp. | reverse complement strand
ATCGTACCTTAGGGCATGGAGATCGAGACTTCTGCTTTCCGCTAAGTACTGATAAAGCGTTAGAGAATTGGTGCACCAACATACATTGTAGAATGGCCATTTTATATTTGTAACGTTGTCTTTTGGTAGGTTAAGTTCAACTCTTAACAGACAAATCTAACGCAAGGTACTTAATTGCCGACTTGATCAGGCGATCGAAAATATCTCATAAGTATTTTCAGAGTGGATCGTTACCACTAGTCGGTACAAATTAGACTGTAAAGGTAGGATGTCAGTCATGGAGAGGTGAGCCATACCTAAACCTCTCAATATGGTGTTTCTAGCTTATTGGTAAAGCGCTTGACTGTGAATCAGGAGAATAGGGTTCGATCCCCGGTAACACCCAAATTATTACCAATATATAAATAAGAATTAAACTGGTCTATGGTGTAATGGTAACACAACTGTTTTTGGTGCAGTCGTTTGGGGTTCGAGTCCCTATAGACCAACAAATTATAATTAAAATGGACAAATATTCAAAGACACTCGTACTTGATTCGAGTTATATGCCAAGAAGTATTATTAGTAGTTTACGGGCTTTCTCAATTATTTATAAAGGAAATGCAAGTGTTGTTGAAAACTTCGATGTCCAATTTAAGGTATGCGATCCTGAACTTATAATTTATAAACCTTCAGTTATTAGAGTACCTAAGTATGTACATTCACGCATTCATAAAGTTCCATTAACAAGAGAAAATATCTTTAAGAGAGATAATCACACATGTGTTTATTGTGGATATAATGATAATGATAGAAAACTTACAATTGACCATGTAATTCCTCAATCAAAGGGAGGACCAAATACATGGGACA
>JALRGT010000114.1 GCA_023259675.1 Flavobacterium sp. | reverse complement strand
GTCAGTGCCGAGCGAGAACGTCTTGCCAGACTGCAGGCTATGGAACCCCCAATAGCTCCGGTAGTCCCTGAAGCAGAACCGCCAAACCCCGAAACCACTTCTGGCCAGCCCCAGGAAGGACAGTAACACATGGAAACCGATATCGTTTTTCTCGTCTTTGCCCTGACGGTCTTTATTGCCCTTCTGGCCTTGGTCATGTTGTTTCGCGCGATCCAGCACGACAGGGCCGTGACGGCAGCTGGTCCAATCGAGGAGCTCGCGATCTTTGAAAAGCGCATCGAGGAAAAGCGGCTCCTTATAGCCGACTTCGACCACGAACTGGAAAAACGTCGCGAAGCGATGGCGGTTCAGGCTGACTTGACGGCTGAGGTGGACGGTTTGCGGCGCCAGAAAGAAGAGCTACTGACTGAGTGGAACGGACTTGAGGACCAGCGCAGCGAAGTTCAGGCTGTGCGCCGACAGATCGAAGACAGCATGTCCGAACGGCTTGCGCTTGAAGGAGAATTGGTGCCGATGCGCGCCGAATATCTCGACATCAAGGAGCGGCTCGAAAAAGCCGAAGACCTCATCGCGCGGATCGACGCCCTCAAACATGAACATCAGGAAATCGCCAACAAGGTCGAGGCCCTTCGGGACGAGCTGCGGCGCCTCGAGGATGCCGAAGCTCGGGTTCAGGTTCTGGCAGCTCGGTCTCGCGAGATCGAGACAGATATTGCACGACTTGAGGGGCAAAAATCAGCTGGCGAAAGAGATATCGAAGACATCAAGGCCCGTTCGAGCGCAGCGCAACAGGTCCTGGCGTCAAGCCTCGCAGAACACACAAAGGCGGAGGCCGACCTTGCCGCGCGCGAGGGAGA
>JALRGT010000113.1 GCA_023259675.1 Flavobacterium sp. | reverse complement strand
CATGAATGATGTGTTTTTAAAATTGGCACGAAATATTGAATAAAGACAAAATAACAATGAAACGATTTTGGGGTTTTATACAAAAGGAATTTTATCATATCTTCAGGGATAAACGATCGATGTTTATTTTGTTTGGGATGCCTATTGCACAAATTATGCTGTTTGGTTTTGCTATTACCAATGAAATCAACAACGTAAAAATTGCCATTTTAGATCAATCGAAAGATTATGAAACCCAACAAATCATCAATAAAATAAGTACTTCCAAGTATTTTCATGTCGAGCAGGAAATCAACAGTAAAAACCAAATAAAATCCATTTTCGAAAAAGGAAAAGTCAAAGCTGTACTCCTTTTTGAAAAGCATTTTATGGATAAGCTTCAAACAGACAAACTGGCAAAAGTTCAAATCATCACGGATGCTACTGATCCAAACATAGCAAACACCATTACCAATTATATTAATGCCATTTTACAAAATTACATTCAGCAGAACAATTCAGCTGCTGCTTCAAATTACCAGATTGAAACCCAAACCCAACTCTATTACAACCCTGAATTAAAAGGTGTTTTCACTTTTGTTCCGGGCGTTATGACAGTTATTTTAATGCTGGTTTCTGCTATGATGACATCCATTTCCATTACCCGTGAAAAAGAACTAGGCACTATGGAAGTCTTATTGGTTTCACCACTAAATCCTTTGCAGGTCATCTTAGGAAAAGTATTTCCTTATATACTGTTATCAATAATAAATGCTACAATCATTGTTGTTTTAGGAGTATTTGTCTTCGGAATGCCTATTCAGGGGAGTTTATTTCTACTCGCTTTTGAAACTATTCTGTTCATCATAACAGCATTGTC
>JALRGT010000112.1:357-860 GCA_023259675.1 Flavobacterium sp. | reverse complement strand
AAAGAAGGACCTGGCTCAAAAGCAGCACTAGTTTATGGACAAATGAATGAGCCTCCTGGAGCAAGAGCTAGGGTGGCATTGACTGGTTTGACTGTTGCTGAATATTTTAGAGATCAAGAAGGTCAAGACGTACTTTTCTTTGTTGATAATATTTTTAGATTTACTCAAGCAGGTTCAGAGGTTTCAGCTTTATTAGGAAGAATTCCATCTGCTGTAGGGTATCAACCAACTTTAGCAACTGATATGGGTAATTTGCAAGAGAGAATTACTACTACTAACAAAGGTTCAATTACATCTGTTCAAGCAATTTACGTACCAGCAGACGATTTAACAGACCCTGCACCAGCTACTTCATTTGCTCACTTAGATGCTACAACTGTATTGTCTAGACAAATTGCTGAAATTGGAATTTATCCAGCTGTAGACCCGCTGGACTCAACTTCTAGAATATTGGACCCACGAATTGTTGGAGATGAGCATTATAGAGTTGCTAGGGAAGTTCA
>JALRGT010000112.1:0-337 GCA_023259675.1 Flavobacterium sp. | reverse complement strand
GAATTATCTGAAGAAGACAAACTGATAGTTGCAAGAGCAAGAAAAATTCAAAGATTTTTATCTCAGCCATTTTTTGTTGCAGAAGTATTTACCGGATCACCTGGAAAACTAGTTGATCTAGAGTCAACAATCAAAGGTTTTGCAGCAATTTGTAATGGAGACTACGATCATTTACCTGAAGCAGCATTCTATATGGTGGGAACTATTGAAGAAGCTATAGAAAAAGCTGAAAAAATGGCAAAAGATGCTGCTGCATAATGAGTGACGAGTTTAAAATAGAGATTGTAAATCCTGAAAAATCTTTTCTACTAAAAGAAGACGTTACTGAAGTAGTTGT
>JALRGT010000111.1:355-867 GCA_023259675.1 Flavobacterium sp. | reverse complement strand
GAACAAAAAAGACCATTATAGTTCCATGAATGGTAACCAAAGCTAGGTATACGTTTGGATCCATCACACCATTTGGGGCCCATTTTCCTAATAATACTTCAAATACACCGAATGACTGTTCTGGCCATGCAAGTTGTAATCTAAATAACAATGACATTGCTATTCCAATAATTCCCATAAACAGTCCTGTAATGAGGTACTGTTTTGAAATCATTTTATGATCTTGACTAAAAATGTATTTAGTTACGAAAGTCTCTTTGTGATGATCTTAAATATTTATTAGTTATTGAATAACTTCAGCAAATGTTTGCTGTTGTTCCATCCATTTTTCAAAATCTTCTTTAGATTCTACAATAATTTTCATTTGCATATTATAATGAGAAGCTCCACAAATTTTATTGCATAACAACATGTAATCAAATTCATAGGGCTCGAGGGCTTCTTCACCCTTTGCAACAAGTTCTTTACTGTTTTCTGATCTAATTTTATTTATTTTTTTGACTTTGGCTAAC
>JALRGT010000111.1:0-345 GCA_023259675.1 Flavobacterium sp. | reverse complement strand
CATCATTTCTCATATCTGCAGTTGTAACTGTAGGAGTAAATGAAAATTGAGTTATCATACCTGGAACACAGTTCATTTGTGCTCTAAAATGAGGCATATATGCAGAATGTAGAACATCTTGAGAACGCATTTTAAAAATAACTTCTCTTCCTACAGGTAAATGCAATTCTTGAACTACAACGTCATCAAATCCGTTGGGGTCAGTAGCATCAATCCCCACTAAATTTCTACCATCAAAATCTTGTAAAAAACGAACATTAGCATCTCCTAACACTCCATCTTCTCCAGCATATCGAGCTTTCCAATTAAATTGTTGGGCATAAAGCTCTACCACTAGCGCCTCAT
>JALRGT010000110.1 GCA_023259675.1 Flavobacterium sp. | reverse complement strand
TATTTTACCTGCATGTATTTGATAGAATCTCTTTCGGCATTGGTTGCTAAACCTTCCATGGTAGAACAGTGCAAACATTTTGTTTCAAACAATTCTTCATCCGCTGATTTTCCTCCATCTAGATAATATTGCAACAAACGATGAACCATAACATCAGGATAACGACGAATAGGCGAAGTAAAATGCGAATAATAATCAAAAGCTAATCCGTAATGACCAATGTTATCCGTAGAATATTTGGCTTTACTCATACTTCTAATAGCCAGTGTATCAATTAAATTTTGTTCTTTTTTTCCAGCAACATCTTCCATTAATTTATTCAAAGACTTAGAAATATCACCAGGATTACGGAAATCAAGTTTATAACCAAACTTAGCAATCACAGTTTGCATGGCAATCAATTTGTCTTCGTTAGGTTCGTCGTGAATTCTATACACAAACGTTTTCTTTTGTTTTCCAATGAATTCAGCTACTCTCCTATTGGCTAACAACATGAATTCTTCAATTAAATGATTGGCATCTTTAGAAATTTTAAAATAAACTCCTTCTGGTTCTCCTTCTGCATCCAAATTAAATTTTACTTCAACTTTATCAAATGAAATGGCTCCATCATTCATTCTCTTTTTACGAAGAATTTTAGCTAATTCATCTAATTTAAGCGTTGCTGTGACAATTTCGGGAGGAACTTGATATGAACTACCCGTTAATGAAATTTCTTCTGGAATTAAATCGTTTTTAGTTTCAATGATGTATTGTGCTTCTTCATATGAAAAACGTTGGTCCGAATAGATAACAGTTCTACCAAACCATTGATTAATAACCTGACTTTTTTCATTGATTTCAAATACAGCTGAGAAGGTATATTTT
>JALRGT010000010.1 GCA_023259675.1 Flavobacterium sp. | reverse complement strand
CAGAATTTGCTAATGGAATCGAAGCTTTAAAAGGTAAAAAAGTAGTTATCGTTGGTTGTGGTGCACAAGGTTTGAACCAAGGTTTGAACATGAGAGACTCAGGTTTAGATATTTCTTATGCATTACGTGCAGAAGCTATCGCTCAAAAAAGAGCTTCTTTCATGAATGCTGCTGATAATGGTTTCAAAGTGGGAACTTATGAAGAATTAATTCCAACAGCTGATTTGGTTTGTAACCTTACACCAGACAAACAACATACTGCTGTAGTTTCGGCTATTATGCCATTAATGAAAGAAGGAGCAACACTTGCTTATTCTCATGGTTTTAATATCGTTGAAGAAGGAATGCAAATACGTAAAGACTTAACCGTTATTATGTGTGCGCCTAAATGTCCAGGTTCTGAAGTACGTGAAGAGTACAAAAGAGGATTTGGTGTACCAACACTTATCGCCGTTCACCCTGAGAATGATCCAAAAGGATTAGGTCTTGACCAAGCAAAAGCGTATGCAGTTGCAACAGGTGGAAATAGAGCGGGAGTATTGCGTTCTTCTTTCGTAGCTGAAGTAAAATCAGATTTAATGGGAGAACAAACAATCCTTTGTGGTTTGTTGCAAACAGGTTCTATCTTATGTTTTGATAAAATGGTTGCTGAAGGTGTAGATGCAGGATATGCTTCTAAATTAATCCAATACGGATGGGAAACTATCACAGAAGGATTAAAATACGGTGGAATTACAAACATGATGGACAGATTGTCTAATCCAGCTAAAATTGCTGCATTCAACGTATCTGTTGAATTAAAAGACATCATGCGTCCATTGTTCCAAAAACATATGGATGACATCATCTCTGGTCACTTCTCTAAAACAATGATGGAAGACTGGGCTAATGACGATGTAAACTTATTAACTTGGAGAGCGGCTACAGGAGAAACTAATTTCGAAAAAACTCCAGCTGGTGATTTTGAAATCTCTGAGCAAGAATTCTACGATAACGGAGTTTTAATGGTTGCTATGGTAAAAGCGGGAGTTGAATTAGCTTTCGAAGCCATGACCGATTCTGGAATTATCGAAGAGTCTGCTTACTACGAGTCATTACACGAAACGCCACTTATTGCTAATACTATTGCAAGAAAGAAATTGTTCGAAATGAACCGTGTAATCTCTGACACTGCTGAGTATGGATGTTATTTGTTTGACCACGCTTGTAAGCCATTAATCGCTGATTACGTTAAAAATGCACCATCTAACTTGGTAGGTCGTCCATTCAACGACGGAAGCAACGGAGTGGATAACAAAGAATTAATCGAAGTAAACAGCATCATCCGTAACCACCCGGTTGAAGAAGTGGGAGCTTGGTTGAGAGAGTCTATGACTGCAATGAAAAAAATCGTTTAATTCACGATAACATCGTTATTGTCAGGCTGAGCTTGTCGAAGTCCCGAATGACGATAATAAAAACTAAAAGCGGAGTATTCATTTACTCCGCTTTTTTTTTGTGCCTATTTTTTTTTAGGAGCAGAATGTTTGGTGTTTTCAAGAAGTTGGGTTCCTGCTTTCGGTTATATCTTGTGGCGGCGTAAACGCCAGCCGCCACAAGGATTCCGCCTCAATCGGGTCTAGGGAGTAAGATTCGCTTTCAAAAGACAATCCCAAAGTAGCTAAATGATTTTGAAATAATTATTTGTATGATAAATTTTATATATTTGAGATTGAATAAAAAGTTAATTAATAGCGAGAATCTACCTAAAATCAGTGGTATTGTCGCTACTTTATAGCGTATATATAAGTTACCATCCATATTAGAAGGACACCGAGAATGAAACAGACATTGACAATATTATTGCTACTAATTAGCTGTTTGACTTTTGGTCAATCCAGAAACGAACTTGCGAACTCTAAAATTTATGTAAGAGCGACCTACTTTGACAAGAAAAACGAATATATCGGACTGCAAACAAGAACTGACTTGACCGACACAATTATTGACAACGTAAAGTATCGCAAGTTTCAAACATCAGACTTTACCGATTATTCCAACAAACAAGAAACAAAAACATTCTATGAGACTTTTACGAATGACGTTTATTGCTTGCTTGACAACAGCAAAAAAGTAGTACATAAAATCAACTTTCAAATTGACAAAGAACAAGTAGCAACAATCTTCGGTAAACAGACAAATATCTTGCTTGAATTTATTGACGCACGAAATAGCTATCCAAGAGACAGCTTAGTGCCGACAAGAAAAACACCAAGAAAGTATTATCAGAAAGACAATTCGGAAATCTATCTTGTAATTATTCCAGACCTACAATCACTTGTTATTTTTAGTAATGGACAGTTTTACACCAAGCAATTAATGGGCGACAATTACAATGACATTTCAAACGGACTTAAAAACAATTATACAGCCTCGACAAGATTTGACATTCAGAAAGATGACGAAATCCAATTATTCTATCGCAGAAAATGGTATAACGACACAACCAATGTTGCTGAATACCAAGACAAACAATTCAAAAACTTCAAGTACTTAAACGACACGATTATTAACAATGTAAAAGCGTTGAAATTTGAAGTAGAAGGTTACAATTATTTAAGTGGTTCTTATGATAGCCCACAAGAGCTTTTAGTAACAGTTACAGATAGTGGTTATTATGTTGGTTATCAATTTGTGCTTTTTCAAGACTATAAAACAGAACTGAAAATAGTTGAAACTGAAAAAGGGAAAGAGTTGTCTTTACAAGGTGTTACATTTGACACAATTAATGGAAACACATATCCGAAAATCGTTCAAGCGAAAAGCGACCCTTACAGATATTACATTTTGCCATTCTTCCCAATGCCATTTGTTGAATTTGGTAACGTTCAAGGAATAATTACCTACACAAAAATTAAAGGTATAGAAAAGGGCAAAAAACGTGAAAGAGTATACATCACAGACAAGAATAACATCAGTGATCTAATCAGTAAGACAAAGACCGAAATTGAAATAATAATGTACTTTGTTAACGAAGCTGAAGTTGAAATTGAAATTCAAGACTATGAAACAGACAAAATAGTTGGAAGTTTGAAAGCAAAAGCAAAAAAAGGCTTAAACTCTTATATAGTTCGTTCTGACAACTTTGAGAAAGACAAACAATATAGTGTTCAGATAAATTACAAAAACAAGGAAAACTCAGGTAGTTTTTCAAATAGCGTAACGACAAAATATTGAAAACAGAAATAAATACGGCTGGTAACAGCGGTTTGGCAAAACTCGCGGTTCAGTGCTCCGCAGACACTTTTGTGGTTAATCAAAGTTTGGTTCTCCGCATCAACATTTGTGGTAAAATTCGCCACCTTCGCCAAGCCGCAAAACGTCAGGCTGTGAAAAAATTCCTTTGGTTCTCGTTTGTAACGGAGGACCGAATAACATCTGAAAAAGGGATGTAGCGTTTGCAACGCGGCTTATTAAAAAAGAGCAAGGGGAAGGTTAACAGAAATGCGATACAACAGAATCAATTAATGAAAACAACTAATAAAAACTCTTTTATGAAACAAAGTTCAATACTATTTCTTCAGGGAGTCATTGCGCTTACAGGGATTGTGGCACTATCCATCATGATTCGGTTTCCCTTGATCGAGGGAAGAGCCGAAAAATTAGATTTGTTCAGTATTTACTCTGATCCCTTCATCTTGTATAGCTATGTAGCTTCTGTCCCTTTTTTTATTGCTCTTTATAAGACAATCAAATTACTCGGATTATTCGGAAAAAATGAAGCATTCTCACTACACTCGATGAAGACTTCAAGTAGTATAAAATATTGCGTAATCTTACTGAGCATCTTAATTGTAATGGCAGGACTATACATAAGGATATTTCATAATAAAGATGACGACCCTGCGGGTTTTCTTGCCATGTGTATTGTAGCTACTTTTGTTACTCTAGTAGTTGCTACTGCCATTTCAGTGTTTGAAAAAATCTTGCAAAAGGGGATGGATTTAAAAGTAGAGAACGAGCGACTAAATGAGCTGTCAAAGAAATAATTTAAAAATACTGAAACTACTTCAATTATTAACGCCCAAATAGCATAACAGAATCCTAATTCTCCTTTTTTGTTATTTCGTAAAGGATAATTAAGTTCAAGTAAACTGATGAATATAGAAAATTTCCTTTAATTTAATGTATTATTACTTATTGAACGATTTTAATTATAAATTTGCAAAAAAACATCGCAATTAATAATTTTTATTATTTTTGGAATCAAGTGTTATTTAATATATTTATAAAAATTTAAAAAGGTATGAGTTACTATAAGATTGATAATTTAGAACAATATTTTAAACATTATAATAAATCGATTCGCGAGCCCAGAAAATTTTGGGGAAAAATAGCAGAAGAAAATTTCACTTGGTACCAACAATGGGATAAAGTGGTGGAATTTAACATGGCAGAGGCTGAAATCGAATGGTTTACCGGTGCCAAATTAAATATCACTAAAAACTGTATAGATCGCCATCTAAATAAAAGAGGGGATAAAGCAGCCATCATTTTTGAACCTAACAATCCAGACGAAGAAGCACAACATATTACCTATAATGAATTACACCAAAGGGTTTGCAAGATGGCAAATGTTTTGCGTGAGCAAGGAATTAAAAAAGGAGATCGAGTTTGTATCTATTTACCGATGATTCCGGAATTGGCCGTTTCTGTATTGGCTTGTGCCAGAATTGGAGCCATTCACTCTGTCGTTTTTGCTGGATTTTCATCAAAAGCTGTTTCTGACAGAATCAATGACTGTGAATGTGAAATGGTAATTACATCGGATGGTGGTTATAGAGGAAACAAAACAATCGAACTAAAAGCAATTATTGACGAAGCATTGGTAAAATGTCCAACTGTCGATAAAGTTTTGGTCGTTAAAAGAACCAATTCTCCAATCAATATGAAAGAAGGTAGAGATGTTTATCTTCAACCTTTATTAGATGAGGCTTCTGAAAATAGTGTAGCTGAAATTATGGATGCGGAAGATCCATTGTTTATTCTTTACACTTCGGGTTCTACCGGAAAACCAAAAGGGATGGTGCATACCACGGCAGGATACATGGTTCAAACTGCTTATACTTTCAAAAATGTATTCAGTTATGAAGAAAATGACATATTCTGGTGTACCGCCGATATTGGTTGGATTACAGGCCATTCTTATATTCTGTATGGTCCATTATTAAATGGAGCTACAACCGTAATTTTTGAAGGAGTACCTTCTTATCCTGATTTTAGCCGTTTTTGGCAAGTTATCGAAAAACATAAAATTACTCAATTCTATACTGCTCCAACAGCAATCCGTGCTTTAGCAAAAGAAAGCTTAGATTATGTTCAAAAATATCCTTTAAAATCATTAAAAGTCATTGGATCGGTTGGAGAACCAATCAATGAAGAAGCTTGGCACTGGTTCAATGACCACGTAGGAGGAAAGCGTTGTCCAGTGGTAGATACTTGGTGGCAAACTGAAACGGGAAGTATCATGATTTCTCCGGTTTCTTTTGTAACACCAACCAAACCAACCTATGCGACTTTGCCTTTACCTGGAATTCAGGCGGTATTGATGGATGAAAAACGCAATGAAATTGAAGAAAACCAAGTCGTGGGAAGTTTATGTATTAAATTTCCTTGGCCAAGTATCGCCAGAACTATTTGGGGAAATCACCAAAGATATAAAGAAACTTATTTTACGGCATTTCCAGGTAAATATTTTACTGGTGATGGTGCGTTAAGAGATGAAGTAGGGTATTATAGAATTACGGGACGTGTAGATGATGTAATTATTGTTTCCGGTCATAATTTAGGAACTGCTCCTATTGAAGATGCCATCAACGAACATCCAGCAGTTGCGGAAAGTGCAATTGTAGGTTTCCCTCACGACATCAAAGGAAACGCTTTATATGGTTATGTAATCTTGAAAGAAACAGGTGAAATTAGAAACAAAGAAAATCTGTTTAGTGAAATCAACCAATATATAACGGATCATATTGGACCTATTGCTAAATTGGATAAAATTCAATTTGTTTCCGGTTTACCAAAAACGCGTTCCGGTAAAATTATGCGTAGAATTTTACGCAAAATTGCAGAAGGTGATTTTTCTAATTTTGGGGATACATCAACTTTGTTGAATCCTGAAATTATTGACGAGATCAAAAACGAAAGAAAATAAGACAACTATTTTTTGTATATTTAGAACTGCTTCAGATTATGAAGCAGTTTTTTTTTATAACCAATTATAATAATCTAATTTGGGTATGACTTTAAAAATAAATCATTCTGTAATTATAGTTGGAGGTGGATTGGCCGGCCTTACTGCAGCCATTCATTTATCTAAAATAGGATTGCAGGTTCTTTTGTTCGAAAAGAATAAATTTCCAAAACATAAAGTTTGCGGAGAGTATGTTTCCAATGAAGTTTTGCCTTATCTAAAATGGTTGGATATAAATATTTCCGAACTGAATCCCACAGCTATACAAGAACTACAATTTTCGGATATCAATGGAAAAACAATAAATAGTGTTTTGCCCTTAGGTGGTTTCGGCATTAGCCGGTACGCTCTGGATCATTTTTTATACCACAAAGCTTTGGCCAATGGCTGTGTAATTGTACAAGACCGAATTAATAACATAGATTTCAAAGAGGATTTATTTGCAGTAACTACTGCTGACAATACGATTTACGAATCAAAAATGGTTATCGGTGCCTTTGGCAAATACTCGAATTTAGATCACAATTTAAACCGAAAAAGCACTACTAATAAATCATCTTGGATAGCCGTTAAGTCACATTATTCAGGTAATTTTCCCAATGACTTAGTTGGTTTGTATAATTTCAAAGGCGGTTATTGTGGTGTTTCCAAAGTAGAAAATAACCATATAAATATTTGTTATCTGGCAGATTACAAGACTTTCAAAAAATATAAAAACATTGAAGAGTATCAAAATAATGTAGTTTTGAAAAACCCACTTTTACAAGAAATTTTCGATACTTGTGAATCGATTTTTGAAAAACCGTTAACCATAAGTCAAGTATCTTTTGATAAAAAAGAAATGGTCGAAAATCATATGCTGATGATTGGTGACGCTGCCGGACTAATACATCCATTGTGCGGAAACGGAATGGCTATGGCCATTCATAGCGCCAAAATAGTGTCGGAATTAGTTGGAGATTTCTATTCTGGGAAGATAAAATCCAGATCTGAATTAGAGAATAAATACCGAAAGGAATGGAATTTTAATTTCAACAAAAGATTAAAAACAGGGAGGATATTGGCTAAAATTTTAAATCAGCAAAAGCTTTCTGATGCAGTAATGGCTATACTCTTAAAATTTCCTTTTGTACTAACAATGATTATTAAAAAAACACATGGCAAACCACTTTCTGTATAAATCATTTATATGTTTTTAAATACAAAATATAGAACGGAACAATCGGAATCAATGGATGATTTCAACATGGAAGGTGAAGTTTTAAGAGAAGCTTTGGATAAAATTGCCCAAATCAATTTCTTTTTGGGAGGAAATAAGTTAACTTTATTTGGAGTAAAAAAATTAATTCAAAACCGTCCGAAAGATGTCGAAATTTCTATTGTTGATATTGGCTGTGGAAATGGAGATATGCTGCGATACCTTTCTGATTATGGCTTGAAAAACAACTTGAATTTTAAATTAATTGGTCTTGATGCGAATCAATTTACCATCAATCATGCGAGAAATTTGTCGACAGATTATACTAATATCTCTTATTATTGTGAAAACATTTTTGCTGATAATTTTCAAATGATTCCATCAGACATTGTGCTTTGCACCTTGACGTTACATCATTTTAAAGAAGATGAAATTATCAAGATAATGAAGATGTTCTATGCCCATGCAAAACTTGGAATTGTGATCAATGATTTACACCGAAGTGCTATGGCGTATCGATTATTTCAATTGGTATGTCTTGTTTTTCAATTGAATAAGATGTCTAGGGAAGACGGACTGATTTCAATATTAAGAGGTTTTAAAAAAGAAGATTTGATTCATTTTTCAAAACAATTAGGGTTCGAAAAATATACCATTCATTGGAAATGGGCTTTTAGATACCAGTGGATAATTTCAAAAATATGAGTGTAAAAATACATACTGTTGTCAAACAACTACCAAAATATTCCAGAACTACCGAGGAAATTATTCCATTTCTCGATAATTGGCTTAGCGGACAAGAAGAACGTTTTATTCGAAAAGTGAAAAAAATTTTTGAAGGCGCAGCCGTAGACAAACGGTATTCTATTATGGATCCGATTGAAGTTTTTTCTGATTTGTCTTTCGAAGAAAGAAATTCAATTTATGTTCGTGAAGTCATCGATTTAGGAGAAAAAGTACTTGAGAAAGCATTGTTAAAATCCAAATGGAAACCAGAGGATTTAGATTATATCATTACGGTCAGTTGCACCGGAATCATGATTCCATCTCTTGATGCCTATTTAATCAATAAATTGAATTTAAGACAAGATGTCGTTAGGCTTCCAGTAACCGAAATGGGCTGTGCGGCAGGAATTTCAGGGATTATCTATGCTAAAAATTTCTTGCAAGCCAATCCAGGAAAACGTGCCGCCGTTATCGCGGTGGAAAGTCCAACAGCTACCTTTCAACTTAATGATTTTTCGATGGCCAATATCGTCAGTGCAGCAATTTTTGGAGACGGTGCGGCCTGTGTATTACTTTCTTCCAACGAAGAAGATGAAGGTCCTGAAATTGTAGCCGAAGAGATGTATCATTTTTACGACAATACCCATATGATGGGATTCAAGTTGACCAATTCTGGTTTACAAATGGTATTGGACATTGAAGTTCCCAATACAATTGCTTCTCATTTTCCGGCAATTGTACATCCTTTTTTAGAAAAGAACAATTTAAGTATCGCAGATATAGACCATCTAATATTTCATCCTGGAGGAAAAAAAATATTGCAAACCGTTGAAGATCTATTCGCTGATTTAGGGAAAAATATTGATGACACCAAGGAAGTGCTTCGGTTATACGGGAACATGTCCAGCGCAACCGTTTTGTATGTTCTGGAACGATTTATGAAAAATAAACCTCCGAAAGGAGAAAAAGGTTTGATGCTAAGTTTTGGTCCTGGATTTTCAGCACAAAGAGTATTAATCGCATTTTAGCCTTAACCCCTAAAGGGGGAATAATGAAAGTATGAAGAAAGAAGAAATCATATCAAAATTGCCTTATGCCAAACCTTTTTTGTTTGTGGATGAATTGGTAAGTATCACCGAAAATGGAGTGGAAGGGAGTTTTACTTTCGATGAGAACTTAGATTTTTATAAAGGTCATTTTAAAAATTTTCCGGTAACACCCGGAGTGATTTTAACCGAAGTAATGGCGCAAATAGGGGTTGTTTGTTTAGGAGTTTTTTTGTTAGATGATAACTTTAATAATAGACACTCAATTGCTTTAACATCAACAAATATTGATTTTTTAAAACCAGTTTATCCCAGGGAAAAAGTTACCGTAATTTCTGAAAAAATGTATTTTAGATTCGGTAAATTAAAATGTAAAGTCATCATGAAAAATGGCAATGATGAAGTCGTTTGCAAAGGAGAAATTGCCGGAATGATTGTTTAAAATAAAGTATCCAAAACAATGAGTAGAAGAGTGGTAATCACAGGACTTGGCGTAGTGGCTCCAAATGGAGTAGGGCTAAATGCGTTTACTCACGCCATAAAAAATGGAATTTCAGGCATTAAAAAGGATGCCGAATTGGAACGATTGCAATTCTCTTGTCAGATTTCCGGAAAGCCGGAGATTTCTACAGCGCTTGCCTTGAATTATTTTACAGAATTAGAGCTTCGGAATTTTAATTCTTCAGGGATTTTATACGGAGTCATTGCCGGAATAGACGCATGGAAAGATGCAGGACTTGCTTTAGAAAACAATGAAAATCCGGATTGGGACAGTGGAACTATTTTTGGGACAGGAACCTCGGGAATTGATAAATTTCGCGAAAGCATTTATAAAATTGATGATTTTCAAACTCGAAGATTAGGGAGTACTGCTGTTGCTCAAACGATGAACAGTGGCATAAGTGCTTATCTGGGAGGAAAATTAGGATTGGGAAACCAAGTGACAACCAATTCTTCTGCTTGTACAACAGGTACAGAAAGTATTTTGATGGGTTATGAACGAATCAAATCTGGTCAGGCCAAACGAATTTTAGCTGGAAGCACCAGCGATTCCGGTCCTTATATTTGGGGTGGATTTGATGCCATGCGTGTCTGTACTTATAAACATAACGATAATCCCGAAAAAGGATCCAGACCCATGAGTGAAACAGCTTCCGGCTTTGTGCCGGGGAGTGGAGCAGGAGCCTTGGTTTTGGAAGATTTGGAAACGGCATTAGCCCGTGGTGCCCGAATTTATGCTGAAGTTTTAGGTGGTAATATCAATTCGGGAGGACAACGCGGCGAGGGTACCATGACGGCTCCAAATCCGATAGCGGTTCAAAAATGTATTAAAGATGCCGTTTCAAATGCTGGAATCGAAGCGGATACCATCGATGCCATAAACGGACACCTAACAGCCACTTCAAAAGATAGTTTAGAGATTAAGAATTGGAGTGAAGCTTTAGGTAGAAAAGGAATCGATTTTCCGTATATTAACTCCTTAAAATCCATGGTAGGACATTGTTTGTCGGGAGCCGGAAGTGTTGAAAGTGTTGCTTCAATCTTAGAATTATATCAGGGATTTGTTTTTCCCAATATAAACTGTGAAGACCTACATTCAGATATTTTAAACGTGGTGGATGCTTCACGAATTCCGCAACAATTGATTCATTTAGATTTGAACATAATTGCCAAAGCCAGTTTTGGTTTTGGAGATGTAAATAGCTGTGTCATTTTTAAAAAATATAATATGACCAATAAATAATTAGTGAAAAATTAAATTTTACCTATATGACCCCAACAGAAACCATAAATCAATTAAAAAATATCGTAAAACCTTTCGTAAATAATCCAGAGGCTTTGGATTCTTTTACGGAGAACACTGATTTTATCACAGATTTGAATATCAATTCAGCTAATTTGGTAGATATTATTTTAGACATAGAAGATGCTTTTGAAATTGAAATTGACAATGAATCTATGGCTAAAATGTTGAATGTGAAATCGACATTAGAAATTATTGAAACTAAACTTTCCGAAAAATGATAGGGAATGATGTCATCGATTTGGTATGGACGAGAAAGGAAAGTAATTGGAAACGTCCCGGATTCTTGAATAAACTTTTTACTTCTCAAGAACAATTATTAATTACTACTGCCGAAAATCCTGAAGTAATGGTTTGGAATTTATGGAGCAGAAAAGAAGCGGCCTATAAAATTTATAATCGGGAAACTGGAATTCGGGCGTATATTCCGTTGCAATTAGAATGTGAATATGAAAATGAATCTTTGGGAAAAGTGAATTGCAATGGTTATACTTTTTATACCCAGACTGTTCTTTCTAAAGATAAAATTCACACAATTGCATTAACCCAAAAAGAGGCTTTTGAGCAAGTTGTGGCGCTCGATTGCTATTCTGAAATTATAAAAAAAGACGGAATTCCGTTTGTTTTAGACAAAGATTCAAATCAATTGTTTCCGATGTCCAAAAGCCATCACGGGCGATTTATGTCGATTGTGGGTTATACCAATTCTTTACTTTAATCCCAGTTTGGACTTTAATTTTAAGAATAACAACGCAATCTTATAGGCATCATCAGAAGAAGTATTCGAGTCACTTTTAGGTAATTTATGAATTTCTGCTAATTCTTCAAGACTAAACTCTTTATCGGTGATATCATTTAATTTTCGGTACATGATATCTATATCCAACGCATCATTTTTCAATCGACCACAATCCTGTCTTTCTAAGGCTGCATTTATCATTTCTACATCAAAATCAACGTGATGGCCCACTAAAACAGCATTTCCAATATATTCAACAAACATTTTTATGGCATCCGGTTCTCCTAATTTATGCATTGTGCTTTTGACAATAAATTCGTTGGAAAGGTGGTTGTCATGAAAAAATCGGTATTGCAGCAAAACGGCTTCATAACTATCACCGATATGAATACTGTCATCAACAACAGCAAACGAACTAATAGACAAGATAACATCTTTCAGAATACTGGTACCGGTAGTCTCCGTTGATAAAACGACGTAACGTTTCGATTTTTTATTAAATTTTGAAAGGTACTCTTTCCAGAATTCAGGTGTATCTTTATTAATATGTTTCAACCAGTCTAGCATAATTATGAAAAATGTGTCAATTGAAATTTACTTTTTATCAAATCTTCCAATTCTTTCATGGGTAATAAGGCATTTTTAAGTTTTTCTCTATCAATTTTAGAGAGTTCTTTTAAGTCAATATATTGCCCGGAATTATCATGTTTTAAACCTTCCAAGGTTCTGAATTTAGACAGTTTTAAAAATGCTTCACCACATTCCAAATATATTTCGGCATGTTTAGGGTCAGTTATAGCCAATTGTTTAAAACGGGTAAAAGTGTTGTTAATTCCTTTGATATCATAACTGATCGTCAGTAATCGGGCACTATCAATCAAAGGCATCAGGGCGCGGGTTTTAATATCAAATTTATCTTTATGAGGTCCTTCTTCTTCAACATTGAAATTTTTAAAAAAGGTCAAAGGAGTATTTTTTCTTAAAGCATCGTTCCCTAAAAAGTCAAAAAATAAGGCATTATTTGCCGCATTTTTAAAAACCGCATTACTAATGGCTTCTTCTAATGTTTGATCTCCAATAACGATTTCATAATCAAAGAAAATACTGCTTAAATCATTATTTTGTTCCCCTGGAGATTCCATCCAGCTATTGTATTGCTTGATCCAGTCTGTCAATGATTTACACCAAATCATATTGCTAGCCATATGGCCGTTTGGACAAAATTCGTATCCCACTTTTTCTAAAATAGCGGTGGCTCTTTTACCTAATTTGATAAAATAATCTTTTACATCTCTGTATTTTTCAGGCGTAACGTCTTCAAAAACAAGTAGACTATCCTGATCTGTCATCAACAATTGTTCTTTTCTTCCTTGGCTTCCAATACTTAACCAAGCAAAATGAACAGGAGGGGAGCCCAAATCCAAAATAGAAATTTCAACGGCTCGTTTTAGAATAGCAAAATTTATTTCACTGGCAATATTGCTAATATGTGTGAGAGGAATGTTTTTATAAATGGAATTCTGAATCAAATCAGATAATCGTTCTCTAATTTGTTTTAAATCTTTAGCCGTAAGGGAACGTTTAATCTCTTTAATCAAAACTCCCGGGTTACTGGCTTGTGCCAAAATCAAATCATGTTCTGATATAACTCCTTTAACCACGGACTTATCTGTACCATCAACCGTTACACAAAGATGCGTGACGTTATTCTTTAACATAATCAATTGCGCTTCCGCCAATGAAACGTTCTCTAAAACGGTAATAACAGGCGAGGACATTATTTTATTTATAGGTGAAATTATGGGAAATCTACCCGTGGCAACTTTATAAGACAAATCGGTGTCCGTAAGAATTCCGATTGGGAGTTGATCTTCACAAACAATAACACTCTTGTTTCTGGTTTCGGCCATCAATTGGGCAACATCAGCAACTAAATCGGTCGCATTTGCCACTAGTGGATCGTGATTGTAATTTAAGGTTTGGAAATATAGAATTTCAGATTGCTGATCCGAAAAATGCAGCGCATCAGTAAGAGAAGAACTTTGAGAGCCATCTTTAGACGAATAACCGCCAGCTCCTTTGGCAAAATTTTCCAAAATAAAATCCAAAACTTCCGAATTAGTAGCCAGAAAAGGCTTGAAAATAGCTATCGGAATAGCATAAACAATACTTTCTTCACGAGCCTTGGCAGTTATGGCATATTTGTTTTTGGCAAAAAAGGGTCTTAAACCAAATATATCTCCTTGTTGACATTTGTTCAATAAAGTTTCATCGGCATCTGCAATAATGGAAAGATTAATAACCCCTGATGCAACAACATAAAAACTATCATGTAAGGCATCGTTGATCTGAAATAATGATTTGTGTTTTTCTAAATTAACAACACGAATATTAGTAGCGATTTCAGATAATTCATCAATTTTTAAATGATTAAATGGAGCATATTCCTTTAAAAAATCGGCAATTTGGGCAGCAATTGTGTTCATTTTTTTTATTGATCTATTGGGTAAAATTACTAAAATAAAGCATGATAATTTTATTAAAAATGAGTTCAAGCATTAAATTATAATATCCTTAAATATTTCTTAATTTCAGTAAGAATAATATTAAATTAGGTTTAGTTTTTTTATGTTTGCATCTATAACCAAGAAACTTAAAATCATGAATTTACTTAAAAAATTACCTTTTTTAGCATTTGCATTATTGTTTATCAATTTTACCAATGCCCAAGCAAAAGCCAGTCCGGCAACAGTAGCAACAGGAAAAATAAACGACGCTAACATCACAATTAATTACAGTAGTCCAGCGGTTAAAGGAAGAGAAATCTGGGGCGGTTTAGTTCCATTTGATAAGGTTTGGAGAGCCGGTGCCAATGATGCAACCACTTTTGAAACTGATAAGGATCTTACCGTAGAAGGAAAAACATTACCGGCTGGAAAATATTCTTTATTTATTATACCAAATGAAAAAGAATGTACAATCATTTTTAATAAAGAAGCCAAACAATGGGGAGCTTATAAATATGATGCAACTAAAGATGAATTAAGAGTTACCGTAAAACCTCAAATAGAAAAATCCAGCACAGAAAGTTTAGTTTACAACGTAAACAAAAATTCTGTTGATGTTGTATGGGAAAAATGGAAAATAGCATTCCGTGTAAAATAAAAAAATAACACAATAGTTTTTAAAGCATTACCGAGAGGTAATGCTTTATTTTTTGGTCTAAACTCAAGGTTGTTGAAAAAGTCTATTTTACATAATATAAATTATAGTTCATTTATTAATGTCATATTTTATAAGAGGATTTAGTCATTTGTAACATATTACAGGTAATCCATACCAATGGCAAAATATAACTGACCTTTTAGACTCATTTAAAAATCGTGTATTTCATATATTTTTTTTTTTAAAATATTTAGCCAATTCTCGTGAGTTTGCCACAAGAATTTAAAACTTGATTCCGACACAATGATTTTTTCAATTTTAAGCTAAACTGACAAAATTTCCGATTTTATTGCTATAATACATAATATTTAAGCCTGTGACACCTCAAACTACTGAAACCATGGTTTTATGCTTGATTGACAGTTTTACTTCTAAAAAAAGCGTTTTTGGCTTAGTTTTAGCAATGAACTGGCTAATTAAGTTTAAACTAAGATCTTTTTTATAATAAAAGGGAAAGATTCAAAAAAAATTAAAGACAATATGCAAGTTAAAGCAAACAGCACCGTAAAAGTACATTACACTGGTAAATTAGTTGAAGGACAAGTATTTGATAGTTCTGAAGGAAAAGAACCTATTGAAGTTACTTTAGGACAAGGACTATTGATTCCTGGTTTTGAAAAAGGCCTAATTGATATGAAATTGAATGAGAAAAAAACGATAACTATTGCTAAAGAAGATGCTTACGGTGACCCTATCGAAGAATTAATTCAAGAAGTAGCTAAAGATCAGCTTCCTCCTAATGCAGAACCAGAAGTTGGAATGGGATTAGTTTCTAGAACTCCAGATGGTCAAGAAATGAATTTAGTTGTGGTTGAAGTTAGAGACGATAGTGTGATTTTAGATGGAAATCATCCGTTAGCTGGTAGAGATCTTATTTTTGATCTTGAAGTTGTAGCAATTTCTTAATACATTCACTTGTAATAAAAACAAACCCGAAATCAATAAGTTAAATATTGATTTCGGGTTTGTTACATACATTAAAATAACTCTTATATTTTAGATTGTTTATACGTTGTATAACCATAATGCGCCACAACAGCCAAACAGATTAAAGGCAAAATAAAAGAAAAATTAACTTCAGGAATATAACCGAATAATTTAATATCGGAGAAACCTGTTCCGCCCAAATCTAAAATACTGCCTTGTAAAATTGGCATTAGAGCACCACCAACAATTGCCATTACTAAACCGGCAGAGCCAATTTTGGCTTCATCTCCCATGTTTTTTAATGCAATTCCGTAAATCGTAGGGAACATTATCGACATAAAAATTGAAATGGCTACCAATGAAAACAATCCTGCCATTCCCGGTAGAAATATGGCTCCGGCACAACATAAAGCACCTCCGGTTCCAAAATACATCAATAATCGAGAAGGATTAATGCGCATCATCAAGGCAGTTCCAATCCATCTACTCACCAAAAAGGAAACCATGGCAGCAATATTGAAATAGGTTGCTGTTAAGTCTAACCCTAGACTTTCATTCAAATTGTCTACATATTGAAAAATATACGTCCAACACATAATTTGTGCCCCTACATAAAAAGCTTGTGCAATTACACCACGCACATAATTTTTATTCGCAAATAATTTCTTAAACGAATCCGATAAAGTCATTTTGAGATTATCATGGGTTTTGGGAATTCTGGTAAACAGAATTACAGTCATTACTATCAAAACAATTACACCCAAACCGATGTAAGGCAAACTAATAACGCCTAAATCATTTTCTCTGATTAGAGCTAATTCGTCAGACGACAATGCATTAAAAGCTTCTGTTGTGTAATCATCCGAACGCAAAGCACTCATTACAAAAACTTGCGCCATTATCATTCCTGATATCGATCCCATAGGGTTAAAAGCTTGGGCTAAATTAAGCCTTTGGGTAGCGGTTTCTTGATCTCCCAGTGACAAAATCAGTGGATTTGAAATGGTTTCCAGAAAAGCCAGTCCACAAGTTATGATCCAAAGGGAAAGTAAAAAATAATTATATTCTTGAAATTGTGCTGCCGGAAAAAACAGGAAAGCTCCAGTTGCATATAAAAGCAATCCCAATATAATTCCTGATTTATAACTGTATTTTCTAATAAATAAAGCTGCTGGCAATGCCATAAAAAAGTAACCGAAATAAAAGGCAAATTGCACTAACGAGGCTTGAACATTAGACAATTCGGGCATTACTTTTTTGAATGCAGACACCATCGGATTGGTCAAATCATTGGCGATTCCCCAAAGGGCAAATAAGGATGTAATGGCAATAAACGGGAATAATAATTCCTTTCTAACAACAGGTATTTTAACGGTATTGTTCATTTGTGGTTTTAATTTTAATAGGTTGTATTAATAGTATTAGGTTCAAAAATAGCATAATAATTATAAGAATTCATTAAAATCCAGTTAAAAATTCATCAATTTCAGTTGGAGATATTACTGGATTGGCTCCCTCATTTTGAGCTACAATAGCTCCAATAGCACTGGCAAAATTAATAGCATATTGTGGGTCTTTACCGCTAAGTAAATTAATGATCAATGAAGCTAAAAAAGAGTCTCCCGAACCCACGGTGTCAACGACATTTACCTTAAACCCAGAATTGCGATAAAATGTTTTATTGTAATACAGTACCGCACCATGAGCTCCCAAAGTCACACAGACAGTATCTGTATTGGTTTTCTCGGCAATGAATTTTATATTTTGTTCCAACGACTTCAAGTTGGAATTTTGACCTTGACAAATTTCGTATAGCTCATCATCATTGAATTTTATAAAATCGGCGGCCAACAATAAATCGAATACATTTGTTTTGGTATAATGTGGAATTCGCAAATTCACATCGAATATTTTATATTTTGCCACTTTCAATAATTCTTTTAAAGTTGCATTGGAAATGGCATCTCTGGAAGATAAACTTCCGTAAACAAAAAAGTCTGATTGCGCCACAATTGAAGTGTTTAAATCGGTCAGTTCAATTTTGTCCCAGGCGGAAGGATAACTAATATCATAGGAAGCATTCCCTTTTTCATTTAAAATTACGTTGACAATTCCTGTGGGATAGTTTTCTTTTACCTGAATGGCATCCGTATTTATGCCTACTCCATTTAAGTATTGCATCAATTCTTCCCCATTGGCATCGCTTCCAATAGCACTTACAATGGCAACTTCGGCGCCTAATGAGTTCAATCGCGAAGCTACATTTAATGGTGCTCCCCCAATTTTTTTGTGTTCCAGAAAAACATCAAAAAGAATTTCACCAAAACAGACTCCTTTTAGTTTTTTTTTCATTTTTTATTTGTTTTTAAATTTATTTATATCGTTTTATCGTACCATTTATTCACCATACTTCTCATAAATAGCAAGCTTCCTTTTGCAAGGTCTTCCGCGTTGTATTTTGAAGGTCTCCATAATGACGTTGGACCAATTAATGCTGTTATTTCCGAGGAGAAATTCTCAAGAACCAAAGGGCCTTGGTAATTTATTTTGGACAAAGCGCTAAAAAGATCATCCCAATGCACATTCCCTTCTCCGGTCATTCCTCTATCGCTTTCAGTAATGTGCATGTGTTTTAATCGGTCTCCGGCTTTTATAATTGGGTCATAAAAATTCTTTTCTTCAATATTCATATGAAAAGTATCTAAATGCAAACCGATATTAGAAACTCCAATGGTTTCAATCATATTTAAAACTTCATCAGCTTCCGTAAACACATAACTTTCATATCGATTGATGGGCTCAATAGCTAAAGTGATATTATTTTTGGATGCATAAGTAGCCACTTCGTTCAACACCTGATAAACTATCAATTTTTCTTCAGTTGTACAGGGATTTCCCGTAAATTTCCCAATGGCCGAATGCAATACTCCTCCCAGAAAATCACCGTCCATTTCAGCAACTTTATCAATTGCATTTTTAATTAAAGTTACCGCTTTTTCCGGTTGTTGCGGGATATGGCAATTTGCTGGTAAATTCAACGAACAACGTCCAAGGATTCCATGTTGATTCAATTGTTTTTTTATTAATGCAGCATTAAAATCCAATGAAGTGGGTAAATTAATTTCTAATAAATCAAAACCATATTCAGCGGTTTTTTTTATGGCGTACTCCCCTCCTTCTGCGCTCCAGTATGGAATAAATGATAAAATGCTTGTTCCAAAAATTGGCATATTTATTATATTTTTTTAATTAATTATACTTTTTTAAATTTTAAAACAACCACCATTCTGTTTTTACGCCAATGTAAGTGCCCCATCTTTTTTGGTTAATTTGTAAAAATGGAGAGTAATTATTGTCTCGTGCATAATCATTATATCTTGCTACGGTATAAACCAAACGGATGTGGGGACGACTCCAAGGATCACGTTGCCCTAATGGTACAATTGTAGGTGCTAAAGAAAATTTCCACATACTGGCTTCCGGATTATCACCGTCTTTTCTAACCGCATAATGCAATTCTTGAAGAATATGAAACCAATTGGTCACATAGTATAAGTTTCTCATACCTACCACAAAGTCTGTTTTTTGATTGTATAATTCGCTACCGTCAAAATTGATATCTTTATTAAGACTTGAAGATCCACCTTTACTTTTGGTAAAAACGCCATACCCATTGATACTGAATTTTTTAGAAATATTTAATAAAAAATGTTCCACCATTGTAAAAGAATAAGCACTATTGTATTTCCCTTCCGCATTTGGTGCACCATAAGTGGCCCAAGTAAATGTATTTCCATTATCGCCACCATTGGCAATTCCGGAACCATAACGAAGGGACAACTGGTTAAACGAACCCGGTAGTTTCGTTTTAAATGGATTGTTGTATTTGACACCTGCTACCCAACCCTTATCGGCGGCATAATCGACAGAGGCTTTTTCTGAACTGGCTGAAGCGTAATGAAATTCTCCCAAAAGCTTAACAGAATTATTGTTTTTAAAGTTAATCGTATGCTCTCCTATCCAAACCATTCTTTGACGAATAACCGGATTTGTGGCACCAGCGACTGTAACTTCATAATTATAAGGAAATATGGAACCTGAATTTGAAGAAGCAGGCATTAACATTGTCAGTTCGGTATTTTTATGACTTACTCCAAATCCTTGTGAAGAATGATCATCAAAATAAAAGTAATCACTGATATGAATATCATCGTATCGACGAAAACGGGAACCAGCCCAAGCTGACCATCGACTTCCTAAAATATTTCTAGCCTCAATGTAAGTTTCTGGAAGAATAAATGTTAGCCCATTATCTGAACGAGAACTTACATTTCCAACAAATTGACCATTGGCTGAGTACATTCCTAAACGCATTTGAAAAGTAATATTCGTACCGTCTTTTCCTGTAAGCTTTGGGCTAAAATGTATGGCTGGCAAAATATCGACATAATCAACTTGTTCCATTCGACCACCCAATGAACCTTGTCCCGAAAGATTCAAAGGTTTCCATTGATTACCCTCACCGTTTGGAGAAAGTCCTACTCCAATACGACCTGTAGTTCCCATGGAAAAATTGGTATTTGTTATAACCACTTGCGAATATGTCATAATTGAAACAAAAGAAATTAAAAATAATGCAAATGATCTTTTCATGGTTTTTAAGTTTATTGGCTGCAGTGCTGCGTTACTTTAAATGAAATTATTATTAAACGTTAATTTGAATTTTAATATTTTTCAAATGTATAGTTTTTTTTCAATTAACAAATAAAATAGCTTTATTTTTTATATAATCTATATTTTTAATATTAAAATATACGAATTTATGCATAAACATATGATTTAAAAGCTTGTTTAATTAAATTTCAATTACACGTTTAATAATTATTAATTAGCTTTGTATAGAAAATAATGGTTATGATGATATTATCCTTAGTTTTGTGATTATAAAAGATTGTTTAAAGATTACAATCCTTTAAAAAATGATAATTATAATTTTTTCAACCTATGGCAGCAGTAATAATTCCAAATGTATCTGTAGACTGTGTCATTTTTGGCGCTGATATTCAAACAAAAACATTGAATGTTTTATTAATTAGACGTTATTTAGAATCTGAGAATTCAACAACGCCATTAGTAGATGATTATGTTTTGACCGGTTACCATATTTTAGAAAATGAAAATGTAGACGAGACGGCATCTAGGGTATTGAAAGAACTTACCGGTTTAGACAATCTATATAAAAAACAATTTAAAGTTTTTGGTAACCCCAATCGATTGATGAATGAAAAAGATCAAATTTGGGCTAACAGTCAGAATTTCAATAAAAGGACGTTGACCATTGCTTATTATTTTTTACTGCAAACACATGACGTTACTTTAGACAACGACAAATTTGACACAAAATGGTTTCCTATAAATAACTTACCCGAATTGGGTTTTGACCATAGAAACATCATTAATGAAGCCTATGCTGATTTGAAGGAAAAATCAATGCATCAACCCATCATTTTTGAACTTCTACCCGATAAATTTACCATTAAAGATTTACAGAATGCTTATGAATCAATGTTAGGAATTGAAATTGACAATCGGAATTTTAGAAGAAAAATAATCACCAAAAAATACATTGTTAAATTGGATGAGAAACAAATTGGAAATGCAAAAAAACCTTCGAGTCTATATATGTTCAGTAAAGATATTTACCAAAAAATGAACAAAGAGAATTATATCGTAAATATATAAATACACGCAAAAAAGTTATAAATAACGTTGCATTTCTAATTTTAAACTTTAGCATTGAACCGCTTTGGGATTTTAATTTTTTACCTTTGCAAAAAATAAAAATCCATTTATGACCAAAGCTCGCTATTTCAAATTAATTCTAACTTTAGGTTCTCTTACAGCTCTTGGTCCTTTTTCAATAGACATGTATTTACCTGGTTTTGCTGGGATTGCTGACGATTTAAATACTTCTGTATCTAATGTTGCTCTATCTTTATCCAGTTACTTTATCGGAATTTCAGCAGGACAATTGCTTTATGGTCCTTTATTAGATCGTTTTGGAAGAAAAAAACCGTTATTTATAGGTCTTTTGGTTTATATATTGGCTTCTTTAGGATGTGTATTTGTTAAAGATATCGACACTTTTATTGGGCTACGTTTTATACAGGCTGTCGGCAGTTGTGCAGCTACAGTAGCGTCAGTATCTATGGTTAGAGATTTATTTCCCGTTAAAGATATTCCAAAAGTCTTTTCCTTGTTAATGTTGGTTGTTGGACTTTCACCAATGCTTGCTCCAACAATTGGTGGTTATGTCACTTCCTATTTTGGTTGGCATACCGTCTTTTTTATTTTAATGTGTATGGGGATTTTTGTGCTTTTAACAGCTCAAATCGTTTTACCAAATACTTATAAACCGGACACTTCTATTTCTTTAAAACCAAAACCTATTTTAAACAACTTTATAAGTATTCTTAAAGAACCACAATTTTACACTTATGCTTTTACTGGAGCAATCGCTTTCTCGGGATTATTCACATATGTGGCAGCATCCCCTATTCTTTTTATGGATATTTATGAAGTAGATGCTAAAACCTATGGTTGGATTTTTGCAGTTATGTCAATAAGTTTCATTGGTGCGAGTCAATTAAATTCCCTGTTTTTAAGGAAGTTTACCAGTGAACAAATGGTTTTTTCGGCTATTATAATGCAAAGTATTATCAGTATAACATTCTTACTATTATCATTAAATAATGTTTTGGGGCTTTACGGAACCTTAATTATGTTGTTTTTATTCTTGGGATGTTTGGGTTTTACTAACCCCAATACTGCAGGACTTACTCTTGCTCCTTTTTCAAGAAATGCAGGAAGCGCTTCGGCATTAATGGGAGCCATACAACTGGGATTAGGAGGTTTGGCTTCTTTTGCGGTTGGTGTATTTGTGAAAAATTCCATGACTCCAATAGTTGTAATAATGACCACTACAACATTATTGGCCTTTATCATTTTAGTTTTGGGAAAACGAACCATAAAAAAAACTATTGCAACTTCTCCTGATGAAGAAATTACAATAGTTCATTAATTCTTATAAAATAATCTACGAATCTGTAGTTAATTTTATACTTCTTTAGGTTGAGTCTTTATTTTTTTATCCGGTCTGATTATCATTCGTAAAGACTGATCTTTGGCAAAATAAGCTATCATCCAGTTGAAAAATGTTTTAATTCGGTTTCTATAGGTTATCAACGAAATCAGGTGAATAAACAACCAAATTATCCAAGCAAAAAATCCTTTAAAGTGCATTTTAGGTTTAGGTAAGTCAACTACGGCCTTATTTTTTCCAATAATCGCCATGGAACCTTTATCATTATAAACAAAAGGTTTAAGTGGCTTATTTTGAGTCATGGCGATAAAGTTTTTAGCCAAATTTATTCCTTGTTGAATGGCCACTTGAGCCACTTGAGGGTGTCCATTTGGAAAAGCAGCATCTGTAAGCTGAATACACGTATCTCCGATGGCATAGATATTTTCCGTACCGTTTACCTTATTGAATGCATCAGTAGCCATTCTTCTCCCACGCCCATAACTTTCGGTTGGAATTCCTTCAAAAACTTTTGCTGTAACCCCTGCCGCCCAGATTAAATTTTTGGTTTGTATTGTTTCTCCATTTCCAAAGAAAACAGTATCCTCTTTATAATCAATAACCGTAGTATTCAATTTGACAACCACCCCTAAATTTGTTATTGCTTTAAGCGTATCTTCTTGCGATTCTTTGCTCATTGGAGATAATAAAGCATTTGCACCATCAACCAAATAAATATTACTGGCTGTTGTGCTTAACTCTGGATATTCTTTCAGTAAAATATTTTTTCGCATTTCAGCAAACATCCCAGAAACTTCAACTCCGGTTGGTCCACCACCTGCAACAACAATGGTTAACAGTTTTCTACGCTCTTTTTTATCTTTGCAAATGGCCGCTTTTTCTAAGTTTTTCAACAAAGTATTACGCATAACAATGGCATCATTTAGCGTTTTCATCGGGATGGAATTTTTCTTCACATTTTCCATTCCAAAATAACTGGTTTCCGCACCGGTAGCAAAAACTAAATAATCATATTCTAATTCACCGTTATGGAGAATAACTTTATTTTCTGAAGGATTTACTTTTACGAGGTTGCCCAAACGAAATTGCAGGTTCTTTTTACCCGCAAAAAATTTACGAAAAGGATAACTGATACTGGAAGGTTCTAAAAAGGCAGTAGCAACCTGATATATAAGTGGTGGAAAGAAATTATAATTGTTTTTATCAACTAGTGTAACTTGAATTTCGTTGTGATTCACTAATTCTTTTGCCAGATTTAATCCTGCAAATCCACCTCCAATTATTACAATTTTCATTTAATTTTAATTTATGTGTGTTTTTTATTTTCTTTTGACTGGCTTTTCCACTGGGACAATTTTATTTTGCAGGATATAATTGGCCAATAGTTTTTCAATTAATTCCTCTTTGGTCAAATGATGAAAAATTGTCTTAACCTTAGTTTTTAATTCTGTATCCACTTCATGATTGGGCTTGGTTTTGAAAATTTGTTTCGCCCACAATAACGTATTATTTTCTTCAATACTAGTAGCTGTTGGTTTTTTGAATTGCGAAAATTGAATTCCCAATTCCTTTTCAAAATCTTTAATTTCAGCAACTTCCTCGGGTTGTAAAACAGTCAAAGAAAGTCCCTTTGCTCCTGCTCTTGCCGTTCTACCACTACGATGAACATAAGCCTCATAAGTATCCGGTAAATGATAATTCACAACAAATGAAATTTCCTTAACATCAATTCCTCTAGCCGCTAAATCTGTAGCCACTAAAATATTGATATATCCTTCCCTAAATTGTTCCATGATTCGGTCTCTTATCCCTTGTGACAAGCTACCGTGCAACGCTCCAGATGAAAATTTATTTATCGCTAAATTTTTGGCTAATTTGTTGACTGCCGCTTTGGTTTTGCAAAATATAATTCCTCTTTCTCCTTCTTTTGAATTCAAAAAATGCATTAAAACATCCAGTTTTTCAATAGGCTCGACAACAATATATTCATGATCGATGCCTTGATTTCCTACTGTATCCATATTGGCACTTACTTGAACTACATTTTTGTTCAAATAATTCTGAATCAATTGTTTTATGGTACCCGGCATGGTGGCCGAGAACAAAAGCGTTTTATGATTCTTCGGTAATTCAGCTATGATTTCGTCTAAGCTTTCTTTTAATATCGTAACCATTTCATCAGCTTCATCAAGCACTAAAAATTTAGTTTCTTTAAGATTTACTGCCTTGCGTTGAATTAAGTCAATTAATCGACCTGGTGTAGCCACAACAATATGTGTTGGAGATGAAAGACGTTCGATTTGAGGTTTTATGGGTATTCCACCACAAGTGGCAGCGATGGAAACTTCAGGCAAATATTTAGCAAAGCTTTCTAAATTAGAAAAAATCTGATGCCCTAATTCCCTTGTTGGCGCAAGAATTACGGCTTGGATTACAGGTAATTTGGTGTCAATTAGTTGTAAAATAGGCAAACCAAAAGCAGCTGTTTTTCCAGTTCCTGTTTTTGCCAATCCAACAACATCCGTTGAATTTGATAAAAGTAGTGGAATTGTCTTTTGTTGAATTTCTGTTGGCTCAACAATTTTCAATTCGGTGATTGCTTTTAATAATGGTGCTGAAATTCCTAAATCCGAGAATTGTTTTGGCATTTTTAGTTTTTTATATTTTTATGAAAAATTAGAATCAAAGGAATTAATCCTCATCCGGTTCATTCATTATTTTCTCTCTGTATTTTTTTCCAATTAAAAGTGTCAACTTTAACGTGTAATCCTCAATAAGCCATTCTTTATAATTTTTGCTACATTGACTCAAACATTTAGAATAGCGCTTAATTCGACATTCAATATCTTGCTCTAATTCTTTTGATAATGCTTTTGCTTCTTTTAAATCTTCGGTATTATCAACACACATGGCGGCATGCTGATCCAATGATTTTTCGAGAACTACCTTAGAGCGTAGATTCTGAGCAATCGCTAATTTATGTTCTTCATCAACATCAAAAGCAACATCGGCTGTTTTACTGAATTTAGCACGTAACTCTGGCGGCATTGTATATTTGAAATGCAATTCAATTTCAGCGTCATCACGTAAATTTTCCAAATAAAATTCAGGCGATTTAAAAATATGTTGCCAGTTTACCGGATCACTCCATAGTCCAAATCGAGCGGCATTGTTTCCTAAATCAATTACAGAAAATTCATCTTTATTGGGTAGTTTTCTGGATCCACGACCAATCATTTGGTAATATAATGTCAATGATTTCGTGGCTCTATTTAAAATTATGGTTTCTACCGTAGGTTCATCAAAACCGGTGGTAAGAATACCAACCGATGTTAAAATGGCATCCGGAGTATGTTTAAACCAATGCAAAATATCTTTACGTTCTTCGTTACTGCTTGTGTTATCCAAATGTCTAATGGCATATCCCGCTTCTCTGAATGTTTCATAAACATATAAGGAAGTATTGATACCATTATTGAAAATCAAGGTTTTTTTACCCAAGGATTTTTCGGTATACGCATGCAATAATTTTTCTTGCATGGCCATATTGGTATATAGATCATCTGATGATTTTACGGTATAATCACCGTTGATTCCCACTTTCAAAGAAGTCAAACCAACATCATAACTATAGGTTGTGGCTTTTGCCAAAAATCCGTTTTCTATTAAAGAGCTTATGGTATCCCCTACGATCAATTCATCGTAACTTTCATGCATTGGTAATTTAATGTTCGAACTCAACGGTGTTGCCGTAACACCAAGTATAAAGGCGTTTTTGAAAGAACTTAATAATTTTCTAAAAGAATTATAATGCGCTTCATCAATAATAACTAAACCGATATGATCTAAATGTAATTTCTCGTCATTGATACGGTTTTTTAAAGTTTCAACCATAGCAACAAAACAAGAATAATCGTTTTGATCCGGTAGTTCTTTTACCTTGCTATTGATGATTTTATTTTTCACACCAAAACCTTTCAGCATTTTAGAAGTTTGCTTACATAATTCTATACGGTGAGTCAATACAACAACCTTTTTATCGTGTTTCTTTAAATACCTACGAACGATTTCAGAAAAAATAACTGTTTTTCCTCCTCCAGTTGGTAATTGATATAATAAATGATGGGTTTTAGGTGCATTATCAATACGTTCAAAAATAGCATCGATATCTCCTTGTTGATAGGCATAAAGTTCTTTTTTCTCTTCCTTCTCTATTTCAATTGTGTTTTCGAACATTACTTTTATTGGATTTTTGCAAAAATACGTCTAAAAAACAGTTAAACGGTTATTTTTAAAGTAAAATATCAATTTAAATGAAAGAAATAAGGGTTCCAGCCTAAATCATTATTCAAATTGTTCCATAATCCTGTAAAATTCAGGTTCATTATTCCATTTTTGCTGGATTGTTTCTTCGTGGATAGCATTTATTCTTGTGTAAAATTCCTTCAAAATTCCATTTGAAATGATAAAATCTACTGCCTGTTGGAAAGAATTGAGCATGCTTTTAAAAAATAATTCTTGTTTAATCGTATTTTCGGAAGCGAAAGTTTGCGCAATTTCAATATTATATAGCATAATATCTGCAATAACAAAGGGATCAACACCCAGAAGAATAAAATGCTTTATATATTTTTGGGCGACGGAACGTCTCATTTTGGGCTTTTTTCTTTTACCGGTTCCTTTGAGTGGAAAATATTCATTGGAAATTTTAAGCTTACACTCTTGTAAAAGTTTATCCTCTTTTGGATTAAAAGCAAAATCATAATAAACCTTAACTGGACTAAATTTTTCATAAAGTTCCATAATTTGTTCTTCGAGCTGTGCTTTAGTCAGTTCCGCTAAGTATTTTTTTAAATCCCGTTTACTCATGATTCCAATTTTAAAAGCACAAAATTAAATTACTTTGGGTTAGGATACACCATAAATGGAATTGAATACTTAATTTTGCCGCATATTTATAAAATAGATTAAAATGCTAAAAATATTTAAGATTACCGCTATACTTGAAGGTATTTCCTATTTGGTTTTATTTTCCAATATGCTCTTTATCAAACCGAATCATTTTGAATTGTATCACACCCTTTTATATCCCATTGGAATGAGCCATGGAATCCTTTTTATCGGGTATATTTTGTTTGCCTTTATTCTTAAAAAACCACAAAACTGGAATATGAAAGTCTTTTCGATTGTTTTAACGGCTTCATTGGTTCCTTTTGGAACTTTTTATGTGGACCGCAAATTTCTGAATTAATGACCAGTACAGATTGGATTGGTTTTCTAGGGGTAACCATTCTTCTGGTTGCTTTCTTTTTGAACCTAACGGATAAATTAAAAAAAGATAGTCTTGTCTATCTTTTTTTAAATTTAATTGGAGCCTCTATCGCTTGTTTTGCTTCTGTTTTATTAAATTATTGGCCATTTATTATCCTCGAGGGAAGTTGGTCAATGGTATCCGCTTTTGGTATTTATAAATATTTCAAAAAAGAATCCATTTAATCTTCTAATCGGTCTTTTACAAATTCTATTTCTGTCTTTCCATGTGCTTTTGGTTTTCCGTCAGCCCCTAAATTTACCATTGTAGTATTATCAATTGTAATGATAGTCTCCCGGGTCATCATATTTCGCACTTCACATTTTAAGGAAAGTGATGTAATCCCAAATTTCACCACATCAATCCCTATTTCGATAATATCTCCTTGATTGGCTGAGCTTCTGAAATTAATTTCAGACATATATTTAGTAACTACTCTTGAGTTTTCCAATTGAATAATGGTGTATAGTGCCAGTTCTTCATCTATCCAAGCTAATAATTGTCCTCCAAATAAAGTCCCGTTTGGATTTAAGTCTTCCGGTTTTACCCATTTTCTGGTATGAAATCGCATAATTTAAATTTAATATTGCTAAAATAACACTTCTGTATTTATTTTTCTTTAATTTTAAAAGAAATAAAAAACAAAACATATGAGCCCTAGAGATACATTTTTAAGAGAACTTAGAGGAGAATCAATTGGTACGATTAGTGAGCAGACTTCATCTGACGAACTATTTCAAAATGAAGTTTTGAGGCCAATCCTTAAACTGCAAAATGATTTATTCATTGCCTCTTTCATCAATTATATTGCAAAAAACAAACGCGATTTTTACAATTTGACCATTGATAAAAAATTGGCTACCATTGAAAATGTAATTCAAAAAGACATCAAATTTAGAAATGCTTTAAAAGGAATGATTATAGCATTCTTTAGTATTGATGAATATGCATTGTATATTAAAAACTCTTCAAGCCTCAATAAGAGAATGATGGGAATGCTTATTGAACGATTGAAAAGCCAAATTCAATTATTTGAAAATAATCCTATCTAATTAATCCTTTTTTAAAACAATCATTCTACGTTCATCATCTAAAATGATGATTTCTTAACCTTTTCGTAATTCGTATATTTTTATATAAATAAAAACGAAATTATTACAAACGGATGCTTTTTTGTGCGCTTTTTTTATTATTATTGTTTAATAACAAAATAATGAAAGAAGAATATATAAAATGGTATTCTCCTAATTTAAATAGAGATATCGAGATGTTGGTTTTTGGACATTCAGGATATCCTGTACTCTTATTTCCAACTTCAATGGGGAGTTTTCATGAAAATAAAGATATGGGATTGATTGAATCGGCGCGTTGGTATATCGAAAATGGTTTAATACAAATATTTTGTCCAGACAGTATCGATAAAGACAGTTTTTATAATAAATCCATTCCTCCCAATCACCGAATCGAGAATCATTCGTGGTACGATAAAATGATTTTTCATGAGATAGTCGAAAAAGTAAAAAACAATTCACCAATCGGGAAAGTCGCTGTTGCGGGATGTAGTTTCGGGAGTTATCATGCGGCTAATTTTGCTTTTAGATATCCAACGTATGTTAGTCACGTCTTTGCAATGAGTGGCGCTTTTTCTATCAAAAATTTTATGGATGGTTTCTACAATGACACCGTTTATTACAACAATCCCGAAGATTATTTGCCTGGTTTAGAAGATCCTGAATTATGGAATATAGATATCGTTCTGGGTACTTCTAATTGGGATATTTGTTATGATTCCAATCTTAAAATGAGTAAAATCCTCAGTGATAAAAACATCGACCATTGGTTGGATATCAGACAGGACAGGCAACACGATTGGCCCGTATGGAAAGAAATGTTTCCACATTATCTATCAAGAATTAAATTTTAATCAACCAAAAGCAGCATGAAAAAAATTGGAATCTTATTTGGAATGGAAAACACTTTTCCTCAAGCATTTATAGACCGAATTAATTCAAAAAACGAAAAAGGGATTATTGCAGAAGCCGTTTCCATCGACATCGTAATTCAAAATAAAGGAGGCGAATATGCTGTGATTATCGATCGCATCTCTCATGATGTTCCTTTTTATCGTGCCTATTTAAAGAATGCCGCTTTAACCGGAACCAATGTTATTAATAACCCGTTTTGGTGGAGCGCCGATGATAAATTTTTCAATAATGCATTAGCCGACACTTTGGGAGTTCCATTGCCCAATACGGTATTATTACCCTCAGCGGAACGACCTTCTGAAACTTCTGAAAAGTCTTTTCGCAATTTAAAATATCCTATGGATTGGCAAGCTATTTTTGATTATGTAAAGTTTCCTGCTTATATGAAACCGTATGCTGGAGGCGGTTGGAAAAACGTATACCGCTTAGAAAACAAAGAAGAATTTTGGGAAAAACATCAAGAAACGGGACAATTGGTTATGATGCTTCAGGAAGAAATTGTCTTTACCGAGTATTTTAGGGTATACTGCCTTGGATGTAAAGCGGTTCGAATCATGCAGTATGAACCTAGAAACCCACATCATTTACGATACGTCCTAGATGGAACTCCTGTCAATAAAAAATTATTGGCAACAATTAAAGATTACACTTTGCGCCTTTGCAAAGGATTGGGCTATGATTTCAATACAGTTGAATTTGCCGTCAGGGATGGCATTCCTTACGCAATTGATTTTGGTAATCCAGCGCCAGACGCAGAACTTACCTCTGTTGGTGCCGAAAATTTCGAATGGGTCGTTGAAGAAGCAGCGAAAATGGCCATTTCGGCAGCCAAAAAACAAAAACCGGGAAAAATTAATCTTACTTGGGGAACCTTCATGAAAGAAGCGGTTGCTCTCCAATAAATTTATTTACAAAAAAAGCTTTAGCCCCAAAATTATATCCCAAAAAAAGGAACAATTTTAAATTGATTATGATGAAAAAATTACCGGCTTTCACGCTTGGTGTTGAAGAGGAATACCAAATTATAGATCCAGAAACAAGAGATCTACGTTCTCATTTGTCTAAAATTGTTGATGGAGCCAAAATATTACTGAATGAACAAGTAAAAGCTGAATTACATCAATCTGTCGTAGAAGTCGGAACCAATATCTGTAAAAATGTATTTGAAGCCGAAAATGAAATTAAATTTCTACGTACTAAAATTGTCGAGTTGGCCGATAAGCAAGGGTTAATTGTTGGAGGAGCCGGAACACATCCTTTTTCAAAATGGCAAGATCAAGCCATTACTGATGACCCGAGATACCACAATATTATTAATGAGTTGCAAGATGCTGCCCGATCTAATTTAATTTTCGGAATGCATTGCCATGTTGGAATTGAAAATCGTGAAATTGGTTTACAATTAATGAATCAAGCCTGTTATTTTTTGCCTCATATTTTTGCACTTTCCACTAATTCCCCTTTTTGGGAAGGAAGACAAACGGGATATAAATCCTATAGAACCAAAGTTTTTGATAAATTTCCAAGAACCGGATTACCAGAATATTTTGATTCCCTCTCAGCTTATGACTGTTTTTTAGACACATTGGTAAAAACGAATTGCATTGATAATCCAAAGAAAATTTGGTGGGATTTACGTTTACATCCCTTTTATGACACTATTGAATTTCGAATTTGCGATATGAGTTTGACAATTAAAGAAACCATGTGTATCGTTTCTATCATTCAGGCAGTTGTCGCCAAATTATACAAGATAAATTTAAACAATATGAGTTTTAATATTTATCGATTAGCACTCATTAAAGAAAATAAATTTAGGGCTTCCCGCTATGGTATTGAAGGATGCATGATCGATTTTGGACTACAAAAAGAAGTGGAAACTAGAGTTCTTATTTTAGAATTATTGGATTTTATTGAAGATGTCATAGATGAATTAGGAAGCCGTGAACACATTAATTATGTCCATGAAATATTAAAAAATGGAACTGGGGCAGCAAAACAGTTGGCCGTTTTTGAGGAAACAAAAGATATGACTAAAGTAGTCGATTTCATAACCGGAGAATTCATCAAAGAGTTATAAAATTATGGATTATATTTGTAATGTACTTTTATGTATGCCTGATGAATAAGAAACACACCATAGAAATAGCCATTTTAGATATGTATAACGGAGAACCCAATCAGGGAATGCGTTGTATCATTGAGGTAATTGGCCGATTTAATCCTTTTGTCTCTTTCAAGATATTTGATGTGAGAGAAAAAGGGGAATTACCCGAAATTAACAAATATGACATCTATATTTCAACTGGAGGCCCTGGAAACCCTTTAGAAGGAGATGGAGTTTGGGATGTTAAGTATCATGCTTTTATTGATGCATTGACCAAGTGGAACAATGAAAATATTGTAAAAAAACATGTGTTGTTTATTTGTCATTCCTTCCAAATAGCCTGCAAGCACTTTGGTTTAGCAGAAATAACCAAAAGAAAAGATACTTCTTTTGGAGTGATGACCATTCATAAAACTAAAACAGGGCATACTGACCCCCTTTTTGAAGGTTTGAGTGATCCTTTTTATGCCATAGATTCTAGAGATTATCAAGTGGTACAACCTAAGCTGAATGTATTTGCTAAAAAAGGGGCCAAAATTCTTTCTTTAGAAAAAATCAGGGATCATGTCCAATATGAACGAGCTATTATGGCCGTTCGTTTTACCGATTATTTTGTTGGAACTCAATTTCACCCAGAAGCTGATCCTATCAGTTTTATTTCTAGTTTAAGAAATAAAGAAACGAAAGAGAAAATCAGGAAAATGAAGGGAAAACGTAAGTTCAGGAATATGCTTGAAGATTTATTGGATGATGATAAAATATACCGAACCAATGAAGTTTTGATTCCAAATTTCCTTCGTATGGCTATCAATGATTTGATGACAACCAAAAAAATAAATTCTAATTAAAATTATATTTTACAATGATATCAAAATATAGAACGTTATTCAATACTCAATTTACAGAGGAAAAATATAATGATTTGAAGATTGATATCGCTTCCGATTTTAATTACGACCCCACATTTAGAATCGCAGAAACTCCTTTTTTTATTTCCAACGAATTAAAATCACAATTAATTGCAGGCTGTAACGATGTTATAGCTTTAATTAAAGACGAAGAGTTTAAAAAGTTAACAAACAAAGCATTGGAGTTAAATACTAAAATTCCAAACGAAGATCTTCACAGTAGTTTTATAGCGATAGATTTTGGAATTTGTGAAGAAAACGGTGAAGTTATCCCTAAATTGATTGAAGTGCAGGGCTTTCCTTCTCTTTTTAATTATCAAATTAATCTGTACGAAAAATTCAAAACGCATTATCCTTTTCTTGAAGCATTAACTCCTTTGGTAAACACCACTCCAACGGAATACAATGCCTTACTTAAAAATATAATTTGCAACAATCATCCAGCTGAAAATGTTGTTCTACTTGAGATAGAACCCGAAAAACAAAACACTAAAATTGATTTTTATTATTGTAGAAGAGATATCGGAATTCCAATTGTTTGTGTTACCGAGATTATTAAAAAAGGAAAGCAACTTTTTTATACTAACGAAAAGGGAGATGAAATTTTAATAAAAAGGATTTACAACAGGGTCATTTTTGATGAATTGAATTTGAGGACCGATTTAAAATTGAATTTTGATTTCTCAGATGATTTGGATGTGGAATGGGCTGGACATCCGAATTGGTTTTTTAGAATCAGTAAATTTATTTTGCCCTTTTTAAAAGGTAAATATTTTATAGAAACGCAACTTTTAAGTGAACTAAAATCAATTCCCGAGGATTTAGAAAATTATGTACTCAAACCGTTATTTTCATTTTCTGGATCTGGCGTTATTTTTAATGTGACAAAAGAAGATATTGCTGCTGTAGAGCAAAAAGAGCTCTATATTTTACAAAAAAAAGTAAATTACATTCCAATACTACAATCACCGGACGGAAAGGTGAAAGTCGAAGTTCGCATGCTTTATATTTGGAATAAAGAGGACGAGGACCCTACTCTACTTTGCAATCTTGCAAGACTGAGTCGAGGTGAAATGATTGGTGTAAAATATAATAAAGACAAAGATTGGGTTGGTGGAACTATCGGATTGTTTGAAAAATAAATCCTTATCTTTTCCAAAGTTGTTGATACAAAATCGGACATGTTTTTTCTATGGTTTTTGGATCGTCAATGTTCCAATCAAAAGTTAGTAAAGGATAGTTTTCATCGTTGGTTACAAAATTATCATAATCGATATACGAATATAAATCTTGCCCTGTAGCATTGGTAAAAGCACTCATGGCTACATACCAAAAACTTTCAAATTCGTATGATTTCTTATCTTTTATAATTTCTTTTAGCAAAGAATCTGGATCTGATTTTGCTTTATAATATACTTCTTTTCCTCTGGAAATAATCCAACATCTAAAATAGTCAAAGCCATCATTAGAACTGTCACCATTTATAATGTAAGCGGCACACCATAAAGATGAAGAATAGTTGTCAAAAAGCAATTGATCTGTTCTTAAGCGAAAGCCTATCATTTCTTTCGGACTTAATTTTTGGATTTCTGAAATTAAAAAAAGTTCCTGATCTTCCAAATTATCTGTTTCTTTCGATGAGTTTTCAACAATATTCCAATAAACATCTTCATCAAGCATTTCTGCTGTTTTTTTGAAAGTTGTTGAGTCCAAAACAATTAAGTCATTATTTTCTAAATCAGCAATTGTATCTATAACCACTTCATTGTTTTCAGATGTATTTTGTCCAATAACAAAACTACTTACAAATAAAAATAAAACTAAAATGCTATTGTTTTTCATACAATTGATTTGTCAATTTGTGTTCTTTAATTCCCGTTTTTCGCAGTAAATTTAACCTTTTTTATTCGGTACTTTCCAATTCTAAAACATAAAAGTTATCATCAATTTTAAAGATGTTCTTTTGAGACTGCATTGCTTCATAACTCCAATTTGTATCTGGGTTTATAAATTTTGTGGTACCATTCAAAGTTACTCGAACAGGCATATTAAAATTAGGTACGCAGTTTACCCAACGATACCCAAACTGATTCTCTTTAAAACAATATTCTAATGTTGGAATTCTGCTATCTCTTAGATATTGATTAAAAAATGATGTCAAATCCAAGCCAACTTGTAGGTTTAAATAATCTTCAATTTGTTCTGTTGTTACCGTTTGATGGTAAAAATTAGTATTTAATCCTCTTAAAATAGTTCTCCATTTTACATCGTTATTTACAATTTGTCTTAATGTATGCAACATATTTGCCCCTTTGTAATACATGTCACTGGAACCTTCCTTATTAACACCATATGTGCCAATTATAGGTTTGTCATTTAAAATGTTTTTACGAATCCCTCTATTGTAAACATCTCCGGCATCTTTACCATAATAATACTCCAGAAAAAGACTTTCTGAGTAGGTTGTAAAACTCTCATGAATCCACATGTCAGCACTATCCTTGCAGCTAATGCTGTTTCCAAACCATTCGTGACCCGATTCGTGAACAATAATGAAATCAAATTGTAGTCCCCAGCCCGTTCCGCTCAAATCAGATCCTAAATAACCATTTTGAAATTTATTCCCATAAGCTATGGCACTTTGATGTTCCATTCCTAAAAATGGTGTTTCCACCAATTTATAACTATCTTCATAAAATGGATATGGCCCAAACCAATGTTCAAAAGCTTTGAGCATCTTGGAAACTTCTTTAAATTGCTCTTTGGCTTGGATCAAATTATCTTTTAAAACATAATAAGAACAATTCAAACTGCCATTTTCTCCATTGAATTTTTCTGTAAAAGAAACATAATCTCCAATATTAAAACATACATCATAATTGTTTATTGGATTTTTAACTGCCCATCTAAAGGTTTTGTTTCCGTTGTTTTTATTTTTAATTTTCAACAAACGTCCATTGGAAACACCAACTAAATGATCCGGAACATCCAAATTAATTTGCATACTTTCAACCTCGTCAAAGAGTTGGTCTTTGTTTGGCCACCAAACACTGGCACCAATTCCCTGACTGGCTGTAGCTGCAAATGCTTTTCCATTATTATCTTGTTTCCAAGTAATTCCTCCATCCCAAGGTGGATTTATGGCGGTTTTTGGTTTTCCGCTATAATAAACACATATTTCTTTTGTAGTTCCCAACTTTTGAGAGGACCTCAAATAAACATAGTATACATTTCCATCTCTTTTGTATTCGAGTACCTGCTTTCCTTGGATAATTTTATCAATTGTTAGGGGATTTTGAAGGTCAATTTGCATAATGTTATATTCTTTTAACACTTTATATGTTATTGAATTAAACCCTGTTATTGAACTGTCTAATGGATTTATTTTTACATTTAAATTATAATTTTTAACGTCCCACCAAGCTCGCTCTTTTGTATTACTGCCTCGTAAAGAATCTTGTCTTGAAAATGCATAATCTTCTTTTTCAAAAAGAGCCTGTGAATTCATTTCAATGGACAGAAACAAGAACGTAAAAATAAAAATGTAATAGTTTTTCATTGATTAAAAAAAACAGTAGTTGCTATATTAATGTAATTTCGGTACTTTCTTTTGTTCGACGACCACTGTGAAATCTCTCAATAACCGATCTACATAATTATTTAATAGTTCTAAAATTCTTTGGCTATTGTCCGATTTTAAAACTAAACCGACGTGATAATCCAGTGGTATTTTAAAACAAACTTCTGGATCTGAAAATGAATTTAAATCAGGATGCTGGTACTTAGAAAGGGTCAGAACTATACCGGCATATCCTTTGTTTACTTTCGGTAAGATATAGTTTTTTTCTTTGACCAATGAATCTTCAATAGTTGCCCATTCTTTCCAAAGATTGATATTGGAAGCCGCTTCCACCATGTCTGACAAATGCGCCCCTCCCACTCTTGATGAAGTTTCCAAAAAGTAGATTTGTCCGTCTTCATCGCATTTAATAAACTCCGTATGAGCAGCCCCGTGTTTTAATCCAAATCCTTTGATGACTTGCTCATTTATTTTCTTTATTTCAATATCATCTTCTGAATCATACGGAATATTAGAACTCCTAAAAACACCTCCACCTTGTGAAATTTCCATTGGGGTAGCCAAATATTTAGAAGTTAAACTAAACAATATCTCTTTATTTAAAACAAGGCTGTCACAATGAAAAACAGCGCCCAGTTTGAATTGTTCCAAAACATATTTAAATCGATTATTCCCCATTTCATTAATATGAATCCATAAACTTTCAATATCAAATACTTTTATAATTCCCGAAGAAGAAGCTTCAGATCTTGGTTTCAATACCCATGGCGGTGAAACGGCGTGGGCAAAAGTATTGATATCATGATCATTGAATAACGAACAAAATGCCGGAATTGGAATTCCACAACTTTTAGCCCTCATTCTCATAGCCAATTTGTCCCTAAAATAACGCCCCGTTGTTTGCCCCATTCCATTAATACGAAGGTGCTCTCTAAGATAGGTCGCTTTTTCAACATCATAATCATCCAATGCAACAATCGCATCAATAGGATTCGACTTCATTAAGTCTGCAACCCCTAATAACAGATGTTCTAAATTCCACTCGGTATCATGGCCTTGCATATAAAAAATTTCATCTATAAATTCCGTTGGCCATGGTTTATCCCTTAATTTTTCACTGGTAACCAAATAGACTTTGTTTCCTAATCTCTTCAATTGAATCAGAAATTCACTCCCTTTAAAATAATTTGAAATGCAAACGAAAGTTTTAGGATTTTCCATAGACTATAAATTTTCAATGAATTTAGTCAATAAATAAACACCATACCCTGTTGCATGTTTACTTTTAGCATATTCATCATCCCCAAAGGCTACTCCGGCAATATCTAGATGTGCCCAGGCCGGATGATTTTCAGTGAAAAATTCTAAAAATTTAGCAGCACTAATAGCTCCTGCAACACGTTTGCCACTATAATTTTTTACATCGGCAATATCACTTTCAATATCTGATTTATAAGTATCCCACATCGGCAAAGGCCATAAACGCTCTCCAATAGTCTCTCCTACATCCTGAAGTTTTTTTGAAATAACTTCATTATTGGAAAATAAAGCACCACATTCATATCCAAAAGTAGCGACACTACTTCCAGTAAGAGTAGCAATATCAATCAAGTAATCAGGTTTAAAATTTTTAATCATATATGACAAACCATCCGCTAAAACTAAGCGTCCTTCTGCATCGGTATCTATAATTTCTATTGAATTGCCACTATAACTTTGTATTACATCACTAGGTAAAAAGGATTTACTACCAACTGAATTTTCAGCACAAGGTACAATTGCGGTGACTTTGATTGGCAATTGTAAATCGGCAATGAGTTGCATGGTGCCAAAAACCGCTGCCCCACCGGCCATATCACATTTCATATGAACCATACCCGAAGTTTTGATGTTGAGCCCGCCGGTATCAAAAGTGATTCCTTTACCAACTAAACCTACATGTTTCGTTTTTGGTGAAGTTACTTTGGGTTCGTATTTCATTATAACGAATTGTGGTTCGTTCTCACTTCCTTTTCCCACTGCTAAAAAAGCTTGTAAGCTTTCAATTTCACAGGTTTCCCTACCTAAAACATCAACCTCAAAACCATATTTATTCCCTTTGTCTTGAGCCCATTTGGCCAAATAATTTGGAGTTACCATATTGGGTGGTAAATCTATCAGGGTTAAAACTTCCAACTGTGCACGAGCAATTTTTATGGATTTATTTATAACTTCAGCATGGTCTTTTGTGGAAATTATTTCTAATTCAAATTCACTATTTAAAAAAGGATGTTGTTCTTTGTTTTTAAAGTGTCCCAAATCATACGTTCCCAAAAGCAAACCTGAAATTGTGGCTTCCACCTGTTCCGACGAAAATTTTTCGGGTAAAAATAAGGCTACGTGTTTTGTAAAACTTTCTTTTTCTTTGAAAGCAATTCTTCGAAAAGCATTTTTTAATGCTTTATAATCAATTGTTTTCCCAAGACCAATAAAAATGTAGGTATTGTTATTTTTTTCTGCTAAATAATAAGCATCTTTTTTTCCATAAAAAACTTTAGATGATATTTCCAATCCGTCAAATTGTATCGGAATCAAATTTTTTGCAGTGGTTTCAAATACTGGGACCAAAACAGTTCCAAAAAAACCATTTAAAGTATCGATTAGTTTCGTTTTCATTTATTTGTCTTTAGTGTTAAAAAAAAGCCATTCCATAGCTTTGGGAAATTCATCACTCCAATAGGTTTCATTATGCTTTCCATGCATATTTATGCTCAAATTGATTTTCATTTTATTTTGCATTAATTCATTGGTCATCATATTTTCTTTAAAGTTTTCCACTTGCTCAAGCATCTCATCACTTTCTTTTCCACCTGCATATAAATAGATTTGTGTCTCCACCTGATTTTCTATTTCCGGATTTATTTTAAGTTTGGGTCCCACCCAAAGTGAAGGTGAAAAAATCATTAATTTACCAAACACTTCCGGATACCTCAATCCACTAAAAATACTCACCAATGCGCCCATCGAACTTCCACCTATTCCGGTATACTCTCGCTCTTTTTTGGTCCTAAAATTACGGTCCACAAAGGGTTTTAAAGTTTCAGCAAGAAAACGACTGTACTTTTTACCTTGTCCTTTTCCTAAAACCGTTTTTCCTATATTATATTCTTTTATGCGATCTTCTTCGGCATGTTCAATAGCGATGATAATAATTTTTCCAATTTTATACTCGGACATAACCGCCAATTTTTTATCAATTTCCCAATTTCCAAATTCGGCATTTTCATTGAATAAATTTTGAGCATCCTGCAGATACATGACCGGATAGGCTTCATCACTATCATCATAATCATGAGGAAGTAATGCCCATATTTTTCTCGTTTTATTGAGTTGCGGAATTTCAAATTCATCTGAAATTAATAACACTTGGGGTAAATAAATCTGCTTAAAGGGCAACCAATTTTTTCTCCACAGTTCTACATGTTCTACCTGAATTCCAGAATGTTTTCTAGTGGATCTATTTTCGGTACGATTTCCAAAACTATCAATTTCAACCTCACTCCAATCTCCTTTTGTGAATTTATACAATAACTCTTCAGGATAATTAAAATTCGAAGGAAATATAAAATGATACGAGTCATCCTCTTGTTTCGTCATTTTAAATTGTTCGTCTTGGGTTTGCCAATTATTAAAATTTCCTGATATGTATATAGGCCTCAAATCATCATGCCCAGTGGTAAGAATTATAGTTAAACTTTCATTTGCAATCCAAATTATTGTTTGTTCTTTTGATTCGGTATGGTTTAAACTCATTACTCTTTTTTAAACTTAATTTTGTATTAGTAAATATAATCCATTGAAAGCTAAAAAGAAAGAAAAAAGAAAACCCAATAACAATGAATTTGCTATTGGGTTTTCTATAAAAATTATTTCCTTAAAATTATTTTTGACGACTTTTTAAAACATCAATTACATCATTCAATTGAAATCCTTTGGCCTGAAGTAATATCAGATAATGAAAAAGTAAATCGGCGCTTTCGCCTAAAAACAATTCATCATTGTCATCTTTAGCTTCGATAACCACTTCAACTGCTTCTTCTCCAACTTTTTGGGCAATTTTGTTCATGCCTAACTTAAACAAAGAAGCCACATAACTTTTTTCAGAATCTGCATTCTCACGACGCATTTTTATGGTTTCCTCTAAATGGGAAATAAATCCAAAATCTGATTTATTCTCCGTTTGCCAGCAAGTATCGGCACCGGTGTGACAAGTTGGCCCAACTGGTTTTGCTTGAATCAATAACGTATCGCCATCGCAATCATTTTTGATATCAACTAAATTCAAAAAGTTACCGCTTTCTTCTCCTTTTGTCCAAAGTCTTTGTTTGGAACGGCTAAAGAAAGTTACTTTTTGAGTTTCTATAGTTTTTTTGTAAGCTTCATCATTCATGTAACCCAACATCAAAACAGATTTGGTTTCGCTATCTTGAATAATTGCCGGAATCAATCCGTGTGCGCTTTTTGAAAAATCGATTTCCATTTTTTTAAGTATTAAGTTGTAAGTCTTAAGTGTAAAGCAGTAAGTTGTAATTATTAAGTACTCAAACTTAATAATTCCTATTTAATGCTTATTACTTAAATACGTACTTCTATATTATTGTTTTTAAGTTCTTTTTTTAGTGCTTTGATTTCAATTTCTTTAAAATGAAATACGCTTGCCGCTAATGCTGCATCTGCTTTTCCCTCTACAAAGGTATCAACAAAATGTTGCATATTCCCTGCTCCACCAGATGCAATAATAGGAATATTTACCAATTCTGAAAGTTTCGCCAAAGCTTCATTGGCAAAACCATTTTTGGTCCCGTCATGATTCATCGAAGTAAACAGGATTTCGCCTGCTCCCCTTTGCTCCACTTCTTTAGCCCAATCGAATAATTTAATTTCAGTTGGTACTTTACCACCTACCAAATGTACAATCCATTCCCCGTCTATCTGTTTGGCATCGATGGCAACAACGACACACTGACTTCCAAATTTCTGGGCCAAATCATTAATCAATTGCGGATTTTTAACCGCAGATGAGTTAATAGAAACTTTATCCGCTCCATTTTGCAACAGCACTTCTACATCTGAAACAGCCGAAATTCCACCACCCACCGTAAACGGAATATTAATGGTTGCCGCTACTTTGCGAACCAAATCTACCAAAGTACTTCTGCGCTCCTCTGTAGCTGAAATATCAAGAAAAACCAATTCATCCGCACCTTCATCCGAATATATTTTGGCCAGTTCCACCGGATCACCTGCATCTCGCAAATCAACGAAATTCACCCCTTTTACAGTTCTTCCGTTTTTAATATCGAGACAAGGTATTATTCTTTTTGTTAACATTATTTAAAGTTAGAGGTTTGAAGTTAGAAATTAGAAATTTCATAACCTCAAAAAAGTTATTTTAATTTACTTTTTGCTGTATTAATTGAAGCTACTATTATTGCAACAAATTCATTCGCTTCTTTACATAATCTTATCATTTCATTTTTTACATTTTTCATTATCCAAATCATATAGTTCCAACCAAATTTCAATAAAAAAATGACTTTCATCTGCTTCTTCTTCAACTATTTTTAATTTGTTTATAAAATCTGCTGTGGATTTCCCTCTTTGAGAGGCTCTATAATTTGCGCCAACAGAACTTGAACATCGTATCAATTGATTAACATAAGCATTATACTCTCTTGAATGAGGAAAATTTCTGCATAGTCTTCCGCAATCAATAGCGAAAGTTTTAGTTCTTGCCTTTAAATCTTGAGCCATCGTTTTAAAATTAGAAGTTTGAGGTTAGAAATAGGAAGTTAAATAAATTTGAGTTTAGAATCGAAAATTAGAAGTAAATAACCTAGAATAAGTAGCAATATTCAATTCCAACTACTTCTAATCTCTGACCTCTTATTTCTAACTTCTTTCTTCACTTCTAACCTCTAACTTCTTACCTCTTACCTTGTAATATATTTTTCCAATTGTTTCAATGAAATTCTTCCTTCGTAAATCGCTTTTCCGATTATCGTTCCTTCACAACCCAATTCGGCTAATTTAGGCAATTCGTCAAAAGTAGAAATTCCTCCTGAAGCAATCAATTTTATTCCTTTGGCTTCCGCCAAAATCTTCGCATACAAATCAAAACTTGGGCCTTCCAGCATACCGTCTTTGGCAATGTCTGTGCATATTACGTATTGAATTCCTTTCTTTTGATAGTCTTGAATAAAAGGAACCAAATCTTCATTAGAATCTTCCAACCATCCAGAAACCGCTACTTTTTCATTATTGGCATCTGCTCCTAAAATTATTTTATCCGAACCGTATTCAGCAATCCATTTTTCGAAAATAGCCCTGTTTTTCACAGCAATACTTCCGCCCGTAATTTGATTGGCGCCAGATTCAAAAGCAATTTTCAAATCAGAATCGGCTTTTAAACCACCCCCAAAATCAATTTTCAATTTGGTTTGTGAAGCGATTTGTTCCAATATTTTATAATTGACAATCTTACTTGATTTGGCTCCATCTAAATCTACCAAATGCAAATATTCGATTCCGTGTGCTTCAAATTCTTTGGCAACTTCTAATGGATTTTCGTTATATATAATTTTGGTATTGTAATCGCCTTTCGATAAGCGAACACATTTTCCGTCAATGATGTCTATTGCAGGTATTATTCTCATGATAAAGTTAATGGTTAGAAGTTAGGAGTAAGAAGTTTTTCAGGATTTGCTCGCCTACATCTCCACTTTTTTCAGGGTGAAATTGGGTACCAAAGAAATTAGCATTTTCTAATGCAGATGAATATGCAACTTCATAATCGGTTGTAGCAATCGTTTCTTCGCAAAGTGGCGCATAAAAACTATGCACCAAATACATGTATTCATTCTCAGCAATTCCTTTGAACAAATCCGATTTAAGATTGTAAATCGTATTCCAGCCCATTTGTGGGACTTTCACTTTTGGAGAAAATTTAATCACATCAACATCAAAAATCCCCAAACCTTTGGTGTTTCCTTCTTCCGAATAGTTGCACATCAATTGCATACCCAAACAAATTCCTAAAACAGGTTGAGTTAAAGTCGGAATCAAAGTATCCAATCCACTTTCTTGGAGCATTTTCATGGCATAACTCGCCTCTCCCACACCAGGAAAAATCACTTTATCCGCTGCTTTTATTTCTGCTGGATCATTACTCAAAACCGCATGAAATCCCAGTCTTTCGATGGCAAACATAATGCTTTGAATGTTTCCTGCTCCGTAATTTATAATGACAATTTTCATTTATAACTTATAATTCAAAATTCATAATTTACTAAAGCATCCCTTTAGTTGAAGGTAATATCATTTTCTCTGTATCGCGTTTTACGGCTACTTTTATTGCTTTGGCGAAAGCCTTAAAAATCGCTTCAATTTTGTGGTGCTCGTTGTCGCCTTCGGCCTTGATATTAATGTTGGCTCTAGCTCCATCAGAGAATGATTTGAAGAAATGATAAAACATTTCTGTTGGCATCTTCCCAACCATTTCGCGTTTAAACTCGGTTTCCCAAATCAACCAGTTTCTTCCTCCAAAATCAATGGCTACTTGCGCTAAACAATCGTCCATTGGCAAACAAAAACCGTATCTTTCTATTCCTAATTTATTTCCTAATGCTTTCGCAAAAACTTCTCCGAGAGCAATGGCAGTATCTTCAATCGTGTGGTGTTCATCTACTTCTAAATCACCTTTCACCGAAATTTCTAAATCCATTTGTCCGTGACGCGCAATTTGGTCCAACATGTGATCAAAGAAAGCAATTCCGGTATCGATTTTACTTTTTCCAGTTCCATCCAAGTTTAGATTAATGTAAATATCGGTTTCATGTGTTTTTCTAGAAATAGTAGCTGAACGTGCTTCCAACTTCAAGAATTCATATATTTTTTTCCAATCGGTGGTTTGTAAGATAATAATCGAATCTAATTCTTCTCTTTTAGCAGCAATTTCATCACTTCCTACACCATCAGTCGTATTCATAAAAATGGCTTTTGCTCCTAAATTCTTTGCCAATTCAACGTCGGTCAAGCGATCTCCTAAAACAAATGAATTCGCTAAATCATAATTGGGATTATCAATGTATTTTGTCAACATTCCTGTTCTTGGTTTACGAGTTGGCGCGTTATCCTCAGGAAAGGAACGGTCGATAAAAATATCATCAAACAACACTCCTTCGTTTTGAAAGGCTTTCAAAATAAAATCCTGTGTTGGCCAAAAGGTATCTTCTGGAAAGCTATCGGTTCCTAAACCATCTTGATTGGTTACCATTGCTAATTCATAATCCAGTTCGTTAGCGATTTTCGCTAAATATTGAAAAGCTTTAGGATAAAACTCCAATTTAGCTAAACTGTCTAATTGGTAATTTTCAGGTTCTAAAACAATCGTTCCATCACGATCTATAAAAAGTACTTTTTTCATTTTAATATCTTTTTTTATTAGCTAATGGCTAACAAAGCCTCTATTAATTTTTTATTTTCTAACTCCGTTCCAATGGTAAAACGCAAACAGTTTTCACATAAAGGTTGTGTCGTTCTGTTTCGAATCACAATACCTTTGGCAATTAATTCGTCATAACGCTTGTTAGCGTCATCTACTTTTACTAACACAAAATTGGCTTCAGTTGGATAGATTTTTTCAACAAAAGAAACATCAAGTAGTACTTTAAGTAAATCCTCTCTATGTTTTATAATTGAACTAATTTCTGATTTTATCTTATCTTGATCTTTTAATCTTTCCAACGCTCTTTGCTGCGTCAATTCATTCACATTATAAGGCGGTTTTATTTTATTTAAAACAGCAATAACTTCGGCAGATGCATAACAAATTCCCAAACGAATTCCTGCCAAACCATAAGCTTTAGAAAGTGTTTGCGTAATAATAAGATTCGGATATTGATCCATTTTGGCTAACCAACTCGGTTGATCTGAAAAATCAATATAAGCCTCATCAATAACCACAAATCCATTGAATTTTTCCAATATAGTAGTCACACTTTTTTCGGAGAACGAATTCCCTGTAGGGTTGTTTGGTGAGCACAAAAAGATCATTTTAGTATTTGGTGTAACCGCTTCCAGAATTGCATCAACTCTCGGTTGAAACGATTCTGAAAGGACAATTTCTTTGTGTTCTACATTATTGATATTTGCCAAAACTCCATACATACCGTACGTAGGTGGCAAACTGATTACATTATCTTCTTTAGGTTCACAAAAAGCTCTGAACAGTAAATCCAATACTTCATCGCTTCCGTTTCCTAATAAAATTTGATTCGGCTGAATGTTTTTTTGATTCGCCAAAACCACTTTCACATTCGATTGTTGTGGATCCGGATAACGATTTACTCCACTCTCAAAAGGATTTTCGTTGGCATCCAAGAATATCATTTCAGCTGTATCAAAATCCTCAAATTCATCTCTTGCAGAAGAATACGGTTTTAGTTTTTTTACGTTCTCACGAACTAAATTATTTATATTGAAATTCATTCTATTCAATCTTTAAATTTTCAAATCTTTCAATCTCAAAGTCACGGCATTTTTGTGCGCTTGTAAACCTTCGGCTTCGGCCATCAATTCAATAGCGTTTCCAATGTTTTGAATCCCTTTTTTGGATATTTTTTGGAACGTCATTGATTTCATAAAACTATCCAAATTCACACCTGAGTAATTTTTGGCATAACCGTTGGTTGGCAAAGTATGATTGGTTCCCGAGGCATAATCGCCTGCACTTTCCGGAGTGTAATTTCCAATAAAAACAGAACCTGCATTAGCAATATGATCTACATAAAAATCATTATTTGCCGTACAAACAATAAAATGTTCCGGTCCGTACTCGTTGATTAAATCTAAAGCGATGCTATCATTCTCGACATAAATCAATTTAGAATTTGCAATGGCTTTTTCGGCAATGGCTTTCCTTGGGAGTAAATCCAATTGCGTTTGAATTTCGGTTTCAACTGCATCCATCATTGTTTTGGAAGTCGAAACTAAAATTACCTGACTGTCGGCACCATGTTCGGCTTGACTCAATAAATCGGAAGCCACAAAAGCAGGAACCGCCGTATCATCAGCAACAACCAACAATTCCGAAGGACCAGCCGGCATATCAATCGCTACACCAAATTGTGTAGCCAATTGTTTGGCCACGGTAACATACTGATTTCCTGGTCCGAATATTTTATACACTTTAGGAATCGATTGGGTTCCAAACGTCATTCCGGCTATTGCCTGAATTCCACCCACTTTAATAATTTTTGTTACACCGCACAAATTGGCAGCATATAAAATAGCTGGATTAATGTTTCCGTTTTTGTCTGGTGGCGAACACAATACAATTTCGTTACACCCCGCAATTTTGGCTGGAATTGCCAACATTAAAACCGTAGAAAACAAAGGAGCAGTTCCTCCCGGAATGTATAAACCAATTTTCTGAATCGGTCTTTTTTCTTGCCAACATTGAACTCCTTCAGCAGTTTCAACTTCTACACGAGTCGTTTTTTGAGCGGCATGAAATTTTTCGATATTGGCTTTCGCCAAAGCGATGGCTGATTTCAATTCTTCAGGAACGTTCCCGATGGCAGTTTCAATTTCGGCACTAGTCACTTCGATAGTTGAAAAACTTACCCCATCAAATTGTTGGGTATAGTTGGAAACAGCAACATCACCCTCTTTTTGAACGGCAGCAAAAATTTCTTTTACCGTAGCTTCAATATCATTAACCGTTTTGGTAGGTCTTTCTAAAATGGAAGACCAAGTATTCGGTGTTGGATTGTATATTTTATTCATATTTTTCCTCTCCCCCAGCCCCTCTCCAAAGGAAAGGGGAGCCGAGTCGTTAAAATTATTTATTTCAATAGCCCTCCCTTTGGGAGGGTTGGGTGGGATTACAAAACCATTTTCTCAATTGGGCAAACTAAAATTCCTTCGGCACCTGCTGCTTTCAATTGATCAATTACTTCCCAAAAAGTATCTTTATCAATTACGGTGTGCACACTACTCCAACCTTCTTGAGCCAATGGCATTACAGTGGCACTTTTTAATACAGGAAGAATTTTACTTACTGCCTCAATTTTATCATTTGGCACATTCATCAAAATGTATTTTGATTTACGGGCTCTTAAAACAGATTCTATTCTGAATTGAAGTGTATCAATTATTTTTTTGACTTCGAGAGTAATTTTTGGAGAAATGGCTAATACAGCCTCACTTTTCAAAATTACTTCAACTTCTTTCAAATTATTTTTAAATAAAGTACTTCCGCTGGAAACAATATCAACAATTCCGTCAGCCAGACCAATATTTGGAGCAATCTCAACAGAACCCGCAATTTGGTGAATATCCACCGTCATTCCGTGTGAACCAAAATATTCAGTAACCGTGTTAGGGTAAGAAGTCGCGATGCGCATTCCGTCTAAATCTTTCAATGATTTATAATCGAATGTTTTAGGCACTGCTACACAAACTTTACATTTTGAGAAACCTAATTTTTGGGCTACCTCAATATTTTTTCCTTTTTCAACCAAAAGATTATCTCCAACAATAGCGGCATCTACCACACCATCAATCAGATATTGTGGAATATCAGAGTTTCTAAGGAATAAAACTTCCAAAGGGAAATTAGACGCTGAAGCTTTTAATTGATCATTTCCGTTATTGATAGAAATTCCACAATCTTTTAAAATTTGAATGCTGTCTTCGTTTAAACGACCTGATTTTTGAATTGCAATTTTTAAAGTACTCATTTTATATTTTTTTATGTTTGAATAGCTATGTCTGAGTCACAAAGGGTTTTTATACACAATGAAAAACCCGTTTGATGTACTCAAACGGGTTTTTAAATATGATGACTTACATCCATACCATTAACACATCGCTTGAGAGCAATAATGAGAATGATGATGATGTAATTGAATTGATAACATTATTTATAAAATTTAATATTCCTTTGTTTTCGAATGCAAATATAATGGATATTTTAATTACTAAGCAATTTTAAACACAACTATTTGTCAAATAATTGTTAAATAATAAATTAAAAAAACGGTTATTTAAGAGCCTTAAGCACTAATAACCGTTTTTTCAACATCAAATATGAAAAAATTAATAAGCAACCATTTCAAGAGATGGACCCGCAGCCACTAAACGTTTTCCTTCTTCGGTATCAGTATATTTCTCGAAGTTTTTAATATATTGAGCCGTCAAATCTTTCGCTTTAGCTTCCCAATCCGCTTCATTTTTATACGTATCCCTTGGATCCAGAATACCTTCTGTCACATTAGGTAGTGTAACCGGAATCGTTAAATTTAAAAACGGAATTGTTTTTGTTTCAACATTGTCAATTTCTCCACTAATAATAGCATCTATAATTGCTCTGGTATTTTTAAGAGAAATTCTTTTTCCGGTTCCGTTCCAACCTGTATTTACCAAATAAGCTTTCGCTCCATGTTCTTTCATTTTTCCAATCAATGTTTTAGAATACATTGTTGGATGTAATGTTAGGAATGCTTCCCCAAACGCTGGAGAAAATGAAGGTACCGGTTCTGTAATTCCTCTTTCTGTACCAGCTAATTTAGAGGTATATCCACATAAAAAGTGATATTGAGCTTGTTCGTCATCCAAAATAGATACTGGAGGTAATACACCAAAAGCATCTGCAGATAGATAAATAATTTTACTCGCATGACCTGCTTTTGAAGGTAAAACGATTTTATTTATATTATGAATTGGATAAGAAACTCTTGAATTTTCAGTAATAGAATGATCATAATAATTGATTTCACCATATTCATCCACAATTACATTTTCTAATAAAGCATCTCTCTTGATTGCTCTCCAAATGTCTGGCTCATTTTCTTCTGATAAATCAATTACTTTGGCATAACAACCGCCTTCATAATTAAATACCCCATTATTATCCCATCCATGCTCATCATCCCCTATTAAAAATCTTTTTGGGTCTGCTGACAAAGTAGTTTTACCTGTTCCAGAAAGACCAAAAAACACCGCTACATCTCCTTTTTCACCTACATTTGCAGAACAGTGCATAGAAGCCATTCCTCTTAATGGTAAATAATAGTTCATCATAGAGAACATTCCTTTCTTCATTTCACCACCATACCAAGTACCGCCAATAATTTGAACTTTCTCCGTTAAATTAAATAACACAAAGTTTTCTGAATTTAAACCTTGCTCTTTCCAGTCTGGATTTGTGGTTTTAGAACCGTTCATTACAATAAAATCAGGCTCACCAAAGTTTTCTAATTCATAAATAGAAGGTCTTATAAACATATTGGTTACAAAATGTGCTTGCCAAGCCACTTCCATTATAAATCGAACTTTTAGTCGGGTATCAACATTGGTTCCACAAAAAGCATCAACAACATATAATTTTGGAGAAGTTGACAATTGTTTCAAAACAAGTCCTTTTAAATCATCCCAAATTTCTTTTGTGGTTGGAAAATTCACTTTGTCATCCCAAAATATAGTGTCTTTGGTAATATCATCTTTAACTATATATCTATCTTTTGGTGAACGTCCCGTAAAGACACCTGTTTTAACTGCAACAGCACCAGTATCTGTTATTGCACCTTTTTCATATCCTTTTCTTTTATGAGAAACTTCTGCTTGATATAATTCTTCATAAGAAGGATTGTATACCACTTCATGATAACCTGTAATTCCTAATTCGTGTAATTCCTGAATAATTTTAATGTTTTTCATAGTGATTAATTTTAAAATTCTTACAATTAACTTATATTCAAATTTATGCTTGTTATTTAAAAAAATAGATGACATTTATCATGAAAATCAATTAATTACGCAAACGTTTTCGTGTTTTTTGGCATTTTTTCGGCAGAATTATAATTGTTGAAACTGATTTATATCATATAAATAAAATAAATTCTTTAAGTACTTTGTTATAAATTTAGACGGAAAGTTAATCTGTTTACTAAATATATCATTCCGTTTAATTAGTATACCATATAGTAAAATCTTATAAATGTATCCTTAAAATTCACATAAAATGATTGAAGAGAGAGAAACACAAAAAGTACTCGAATTACTTACCGAAATTGGTGAAATGATGATGACTTGTGGTGCTCACACTGCAAGAATAGTTCGAAACTTAGAACGATTTGCACTTGGACTCGGTTATCATTGCGAATTGGTTTTGACCTATACCGGAATTGTAATTTCTATTTACAAACAAAATAAATTTAAAACCCGTACTCTTGCCCGAACAGTTAGAGACAAAGGGACAAATTTTGAAACCATCTCTGAAATCAGTATTCTGTCTTGGAAAGTTTTAGAAAATAAAACGCCAATAACTGTAATAAAGTCAACTTTGGAACAAATAAAATCTAGAAAAGTATATTCCCCACTCCAACTATATTTATTTGCCCCTTTTGCAAGTGTTGCTCTTTGCATGTTGTTTGATGGGGATTGGATTCAAGCCATAATTGTTTACTTCTCTACACTTCTGGGACTTTATGCCAGAAGAACATTGGTATCAAAACATTACAATCATTTATGGGGATTTTTCGTTGCCGCCACTCTTTCTACATTATTCATCCATTTTTCGGGTGTATTTTTAAATGTAAATATTGAGCAAGCATTAATCGTTTCCATATTATACCTAATTCCGGGCGTGGTTATGATTAATTCATTTATAGATTATTTAGAAGGTTATTTCGAATCTGGAACTGCTCGATTTATTTTTAGCTCCATAGCTATTTTAATGCTCGCTTTTGGTTTTTTTACTTCAAATTTAATTTTTGGCATTCCTTATATTAATGAATTAAGTTTTTTTAATTTATCAAACATTCAAGATCAAGTTAAAGCGTCATACATGCCAACGGGTTTTGCTTTATTTGCTTCAAAATTACTTTTTGGCGGAATAACCTCTTTGGGGTTTGCATTGATATTTAATACTTCAAAAAGAGCCTTATGGACTGTTTTTCTTCTTGGGGCAGTGGGGTATTTTATTAAATATTTAATATCCCAAGAACTGGGTGTGAATCTAATTTTATCCATTTTTGCAGCCTCTTCCTTTGTTGGGATTTCTGGGATGTATTTTGCACACAGAACGCACACTCCTCCTATTGTTTTCATGATTCCCGCCGTCATCAATATGATTCCGGGTTTAGTTAGTTACAAGTTTATGATGGGAATGATTGACTGGATCAACAATACCAAAGGTCAACGTCCTTCTGTTGAAGATATTATTGAAACCTTCTCTTATGGAATTACGACATTATTTATCCTTTTTGCTCTCGCGTTTGGAATCGCATTTCCTATTATCGTTTTCAAATCCGATACCGTGAAGGGGAAAGATTTGAATATCCTAGTCAAAAAAATATTTCAAAAAGAAAACTAAACAAAAAAATCCCCGAGACTACTTCAGTTCGGGGATGGTGTCACTAGTTACTGTTTATTTAATTCAGATATTTAATCCTCTTATTATTATTTATTGGATTAATTGAATCTATTGGAGCCGAAAGACTATCAGTTCTTATCTCTGTATGGCGAATTTCACCTCCAGAAGTACCTACTAAAGTAGAAAATACAACAGCCACAACAGCAATAATAAGCGTTATAGAAGTGACCAACTTGGCTTTTACATGATTTTTATGATTAAAATAAATTCCCAATAAAGAACACAACCCTAAAATATACATTACCACTGCAAAATTTTCGGCCATCTCTTCATGTTCGTGAATAATTTTGTGTCCCACATTTGGCATGTCTTCTACAAGTTCTGCGGCACCATCTCCTGTTGCTATACTGGCAAGTGCAAAGAGTGCTCCAACAATAAATAAATAATTGGCAGTATTCTTAACTGCATCTTTTTTTGAAATCATTCCGGCCATTAAAACCCCAAGCCCTAAAATCGTCCCAACAATAGGAAAATGATTTACCAACAAATGTAAGTGTGCATCGTTCATAATTTTGTAGTATTTAAAGTTAATAGTTTATTGTTATCCGGCTAATGAAACCCCTATTAAAGAACCTATTCCATAGGTAACGGCTGCAGCAGCCAAGCCAAACAAGACTTGTCTAAAACCTGAAAAAAAAATACTTTTTCCAGTTAATAAAGTGATGGCAGCTCCAATTCCAAATAAGCCAACAACACTACTTCCTAAACTTAATAAAATGGCATTTTTGCCATCAAGGAAAATAAAAGGATACAACGGAATTATGGCACCAACCGAGAAAAGTAAAAATGATGCGATAGCCGCTTCCCAAGCCGACCCTCCTAATTCCTCTTTGTCAATTCCTAATTCTTCTTTAATAATAGCATCTAAAGCCATTTCTGGATTTTCGAAAGCCTTCTTTGCCAATTTTTTAGCTTCTTCTACATTCATTCCTTTGGCTTGATACAATAAAACCAATTCTTTTTTTTCTTCCTCTGGAGATGCTTCCAATTCTTCTAATTCGATATCAATTTGCCTTTGATTTAATTCTCTGGAACTTTGCACCGAAAGCCATTCTCCCATCGCCATTGAAATGGCTCCTGCCAATAAACCCGCGATTCCGGTTAATAGTATCGTATTATTTGAAACCGCAGCACCTGCAACCCCCATGACCAAACTCATATTGGAAACCAAACCATCATTAGAACCTAAAACGGCAGCCCTTAAAGCATTTCCTCCTACTGATTTATGACGGCTTTCAAATTTGGATAAAAAACCACCTGAAACATTCAAAGCTGCATTATTGTTAACGGCTTCAATAATATTGAGATGATTGTGTTCAAATCCTGTAGGTTTTTCACCAAGTTCAATCTTATTTTTTATGGTATTAACCGCAAATTGCTTTTCAATATTGGAAAGACTGCTTATAATTGAACTATACCCGAATAGTTTTCCTAATTTCAGTTGCAATTTTGCTTTTGAAGAAGGAAATGGCATTTGGTAATTAGCATCTATCGAAAGTATTTTATCATACATATGTTGGGCATGACCTCTTTCTATTTCACCCAAACTTTGTAAAACCCTTATTAAATTATCATCTGTTTGAATGGTCGCAATGCTTTCATACAAAAATGAGGTATCAACTTCAACTTGCAATTGACTTTTCAACTTACTTAAATCCATACTGTCTGTTAATTATCAATATCAAAAATGCTTTTTGAAAAATCTGGATTTCCATGATAATTTCAACATACTTTTTTAAAATCGTTCCCTTTATACATCCTTTTTTGGAATGCTTATCCCTATTCTATACTTCGTACATTAAAAATACGAAAATTTTATTATTTTTTGTAATTAATGTTTGACTAAATAAGGCTAATTTTAAAAAAATTCTGAAACATCACTTAAAGAAATCGCAAAACCACTAAAGTTCTAACTTGTTCAATACTGGATATCTCTATTTCAATATTAAGCAATTCACATAGTCGCCTCACGATAGACAATCCTAGACCAGTTCCTTTAATATTTATATGTTCGGTTGATTTTGAACGATAAAAAGGAATGAATATTTTTTGTAAATCTACTTGGGAAATTCCGATACCGGAATTCGAAATATGGCATTCAATTATATTATTGGCATTAATTAAAGAAATTTTCAAACTAGCTTTATCCCTAGAATATTTAATGGCATTAGAAACCAAATTGTTTAAAATAATCGAAAGTAAATAAGGATCATTTTTTACTTGGATATATTGCTGAAAATTGGTTTCCACCAAAATATTTTTTGACTGAATTAACGTTGAATATCTTGAAATAACATCCGAAATGATAGCATCTAGCGCAATATTTTCCGATTTAATCGATTGAATTTGATTTTCATATCGTGCCAATAAGAGCAATTGATTTACTAAATTATTGAGTCGATCAACCTCTGTAATACAATAGTTGATTTTCTCTTGGTATTCTTCTTGATTTCTTGGTTTTCGAATCAAAACTTCCAATGTTCCTTTGATAACCGTCAGTGGCGTTCTCAGTTCATGCGAAGCATCAGAAGTAAATTGTTTTTCTCTTTCTACAGCAGTTTCTATTCGGTCTAAAAGTTTGTTTATCGTTTTTGACAAAACGTATAATTCATCTTTTTTTTGTGGTAAATGAATTCTTGATTTTAAATTATCTTTAGTAATAATATTTGAAGTTTCAATTATTGCGCTAATGGGTTTTATACTTCTTCCTGCGATAAAACGGGCAATAAAAAATAATATTAATAGAATTAATGGATACGCAATCACCAGTATTTCTGATAAATTTTGCAAAACTATTGCAGCGCCTTCTAGAGACATTGCAATCAAGATGTATCCAATAATGGCATCTTTTTGATAAATTGGAACTTGGATTTGGCGAATTTTGTTCCCTAATAATTGGGTGTCAAATAAAGTATTGTCTTCTCTGTCTTTATGAAAATGTAAAGCATGTTTTTTTAAGTTTGGTGATTTTTCATGAATGTTCCCTTTTTTATCCAAAAACTGAATAAAAACTGGATTTACATCTACCGTATTATGCTCCCTTTCTTTCCATTCTTCTTTGTGTATCAGTGAAAACGAATTGTTTTTGATTGTAATTTCATTTGCATGATTGAGAACTTCTTTTGATATATCTGAATTTACATGATTATAGACACTGATTTTAACGATAGAATATATGGTACAAAACACCACAAAAATCAATAATGCAGTGGTAATGATATAATTTAAAGCTATTCTGTTTTTAAAAGAAAGTTGTTGCATAAGCATTTAATCATTAGCGATATACCCCACTCCACGGATTGTTTTTATATAATCTTGCTCAATTTTTAAATTTAATTTTTTTCGGATGGCATTAATGAATACATCAATAACTCCGGTGTCGTATTCAAAATGAATGTCCCAAACATCTACTATAATTTGATTTCGGGTACAAACTTCCCCCTTGTTTTTTATTAAATAATTTAATAAATCAAACTCACGTTGGGTTAATGAAACTTCATTTCCGCTTATCCGAACAGTACGTTTGGAAAGGTTTATTTCTATTGTTCCTAGTTTAAGAATTTCGGCTTCTTTATGATTTCTAAAATGAATTTTAATTCGCTCTACTAATTCATCAAAACTAAAAGGTTTCTTTATATAATCATTAGCCCCAGCCTGTAAACCTTCAATGGTTTCCTGAATAGTATCTTTTGCCGTTAAAAATAAAAGGGGAGTTGTATTATCATTAATCCTAATAGTTTTACACAAATCCAAACCACTCATTTTAGGCAACATCCAATCTAATAATATTAAATCAAAAGAAGTCTTATTTACCATTTCAAACCCTTGAATTCCATCAGTTGCTGTTGAAACTTCATAGCCTTCTTCTTCTAATCCCTGTTTTAAAAAATTGGCAATCCCTATTTCGTCTTCAACTATTAAAATATGCATTTGATTCAATTTTATTCTACTTCAAATTTAAATCCGAATGAAGCAATATTAGCCGATAAACCATCACTTCTCTGATAATGATTCATTCGTAAATCTATCGATTTTAATCCTAAAACGAAAATCTTAGCTCGAGTAAAAATATCGGTATAAGTAAATCCTAAACCATATTGATTGCTGGTAAACATAGATAAATCATAATCTGAAGTATAATATTTTTCTGTTGAAAAATGCTGCTCATAAGGTGCAAAATAATCTGAGGCTGTTTGTGAATAATAACGATACATCGGATAAACTGTTATATATTGACTTAACTTAACAGGTAATTCAATCGAAGCCGTATGCGCTTGAATTCCCCAATTGTCTTGATAATACCTGTAATAAGTTCTAGCAACAACATATTCATTGATGTAAAAATTAAATCTTACACCAATCGGAACTTTAAAACGAGAACTCGGCAAACGTTCTTTATCATCAGCCAGTTGGTATACTCCCGTATTTTTAGAAGTATCATAAGTAGTAATATATTGTGGTTGTCCAATATAGAAATTGGCCTTATCCGCAAAATAGATTCTTTGATAAGGTGTTCCTAATAATCCTTCTTGTTTTAATAAATCCATGAAAATTGACATTTGGATTTTCTTTGTCAAAATTTGAGAAAAAGAAATGGAAGCCGAATAAGAATTTCTGTTTACAATACTATATGGCGTAAATGCCGAAGGCAAATAAGCAAATGACTGAACGCCATTTTGATCTAAAATAGGAACTCCTGAGAAAAATCCACTATTTTGAAAATTAGTTCCATGTAATTCAAATTCATGTAATTCCGTAGGATAAATAGGTCGCCATTGATCTAGATAAACATTCCCTTTTACACTGAACTCTGTGTTTTTTTGGTTAAATAATTTGGTTAAACCACCTCCAAAACCAACTGAGGTATAATCGTATTCATTAGAAAAGGATACATCAGCACTCCAAAGAGTATTCCTGCTATCTGAACTATGACTATAATTAGCCGAAACCGAGGCCAATTGATCACTCTTTGAAGCTCCGGATGAAGCTTGCCATGGTGTTCCGTATGGATTGATGGCTGCAGCTGCTTTTCCTAGTGTGTTTTTATCATCATCATATTCGTCATCACCACCACCTGATGCTCCAGTTGCATTAAAAGGATTAATATTACTGGATGATGCCGATGTATATGATGACACCCCAACATCAAAAGTTAATACGTCATCTGCATTTAAAGGTACAGCGACTACTATATTTGAAGCAATATCTGTTAATTTTTCAGAACCAATTCCACCACTAACTGGAGAATGGGTTCCATCCTGATTGTAATAACTCAACAAAAAATCTACTTCTCCATTTTCTAAAATTCTTTTTTTAAAAGGTTCAGTAGCATCTTTTTTCTGTGCAAAAGTTACATAGCTTACCAGTAATATAGTTACTGTTATTATATTTTTCATCTTTAATAATTAATTACAACCACATCCGCCACCAGTTTTTCCTCCATTTGCTCCTGCTGCAGATTCCCGATATACCTGAAAAGTAGTTTCATACTTTTCAGACTTTTTTGCAGATAACTTCATATCAGGGTCATTTATATATAATTTATCATATTCTTTTACAGCAACACAAGATTGCATTATTACAAGTAAAACACCTAAAAGGAGTATTTTATTCATTGTTATATTTTTTTAAATCAATATTTTTTGAAGCAAATATTTTTCCGATATCATCAACATATATGCACTCTATACCCGGCAATTGATTTACCAAATCTAGCCCTACATCAACTCCGAGTACAAAAAGTCCCGTAGCCAATGCATCCGCCAATTCAGTAGATTTTGCAAAAACGGTTACACTGATTACTCCGGTAGCCGGATATCCCGTTCTGGTATCAATTATATGCGAATATCTTTTGCCATTAAAGGTCACAAACTTCTCATAGCTTCCAGATGTCTCTACCGCACTATCTTCTATTGGAAAAGTCGCAAATACTTTGTCTTTATTTAATGGGTTTTTGATACCTATCTTCCATTGTTCCCCATTCAGTTGTTTTCCCCAAGCATTGATATCGCCAGAGATATTTACAATTCCGGCTTGGACCCCTTTCGCAACTAGCATTGCTTTAATTTTATCGGCAATAAATCCTTGACCGATTCCTCCTAACCCCAATTTCATTCCTGTATTTTTAAGAAATATAGAGTGCGTTTTCTGGTCTAAGATTATATTTTTATATCCTACTTTGGAAACCGAGTTTTTAATTTCTTCTGGGCTTGGCATGCGGCTCATACTGCCATCAAATTTCCAAATTTTATCCATGGAAGCATAACTAATGTCAAATGCACCAGAAGTTAATTCCGAAACTTTAATGGAACGTTCTACTAAATCAAATAATTCCTGTGGTACTTGAACTGGTATATTTCCTGCATTTCTATTGACTTCAGAAAGTGGAGTTGTTGGTATCCAATCGGAAATTATATTTTCTATAAGGGAAACTTCGGCAACAGCCAAATCGATATAACCATCGGCTTCCATAATATCTTTGGCAACAACAATCATTTCAAAGGGACTTCCCAACATTGAGAGGGTTCGTTTTTGGGTCACTTGTGCGGAAAGAAGCAATCCATTAAGAGCGAAAAAAATAATACAGACTCGTTTCATTACTGTTATTTAAAAAAAGAATTAAGCAACTGTATATACTCTTTTGGAGATACATTTTTATAACTTGTTGTTCCTAAAACTTCCCCTTTGTTATTTAAAAGTATAACCAAAGGAAAGATACCGTCAATATTATATTTCTCCGATAATTCTTCATTTTGTTTTTTAACTTCTGGATCCAATTGATTTTGCTTTTTCCTAGGGAAATCAGCTCGAGCTAAAATTAAATTGGTAGCGGCAAATTCTTTAAATTCCGCCGATTCAAAAATGATTTTCTCTAGTTTAATACAAGGCGCACACCAATCCGAACCTGAAAAAACCAATAATATATTTTTATTTTGGGTTACAGCTTCACTTTTCACTATATCAAAATTTGTCTTCCAATCCTGTGAATACCCTGAAATTGCCATAAAAAGCAACATTAAAAAGAGTGTCTTTTTCATAATTTTTCTATTAGTGTAAAACAATAAATTTTGGCCAATCAAATTAATCATCAAATAAACTAAAAATCACAGTAATTATTGTTGTTAGATACTTTTCTTAAGTAAAACTTAAGATTTTATACGCTAACAAGAATGAACCAATATCAATCCAAATTCATATTTTTGTAAAAAAAAATAGAATTATGCCTCTCATAAAAAAATTATCACCTTTCTATTATCTTACATTTTTTTATGTTTTGATAAGTTTCGTGTTAAGATCTATTTTATTTTTCCATCCTATCACACAAGCATCATTCAGTTGGATTGATTCAATTAAGATTTTCTCCGTTGGTTTAGTTTCTGATGTTTTTGTATTCACTATCATTAGCGGTTTTTTATGGTTGTATCTAATTTTCATATCCAATGCAAAATATTTAAAACCATACGGATATATCAATTTACTTCTTTTAGTAGCAATCTTGCTTTATATAATATCTGGAAAATCAATCCTTAACGAATACGGAGGAGCATTGCCGTTGATAGGAACTATTTTTGTTGGGATAAAAACGTTTTTGTTTGCACTGTTCCTTTTTCTGCCTAACCACCGAAAACAAATTCGATTTTGGCTCTTTTCTTTTGTGATGTTTTTATTTGTTGTTTTAATTTTGCAAAATGCCATTAGTGAATACTTTTTCTGGAATGAATTTGGTGTGAAATATAATTTTATAGCGGTCAATTATTTGGTTTACACCAATGAAGTCATTGGCAACATTATGGAATCTTATCCTGTAATTCCTATCTTTTCAGTATTATTCCTAATTGCTGGAATAGTCACGTATTATATCGTAAATAAGTCTAAAACCTATATTGAAAGCATTCCCACTTTTGTCGAAAAAATAAAAATATCCGCTCTATATTTAGTCCTGTTCGTACTTTCATTTGCCGCAATTCCTTTTTTGTCCACTACAGAAAATTCACAAAATGTTTTTTCTAATGAGTTGCAGTCCAATGGAATTTATAAATTTTATTTGGCTTTTATGAATAGTAAGTTAGATTATTTTAAATTTTATAAAACACTTCCCGAAAAAGAGGCCTATCATATTTTAAGCCAACAAATACCTAACATTTCAGATGAAACTACTTTGCGATTCATTACAAGTGATTCGGTAGAAAATCATAAAAATGTCGTGTTAATAACTATCGAAAGTTACAGTGCCAATTTTATGAAAATGTATGGAAATGAAAGAAACATTACCCCCTTTTTGGATAGCTTAGCCACTCAAAGTTTATTGTTCACCAATTTATATGCAACCGGTAATAGAACAATTCGTGGTTTGGAGGCGGTAACCTTATGTATTCCGCCAACCGCTGGCGAAAGTGTCGTAAAAAGAGAAGATAATAAAGATAAGTTTTCTACCGGAAGTGTATTTCAACAAAAAGGATATAACGTGAAATATCTCTACGGCGGCGATGCTTTTTTTGATAACATGGAAGATTTTTTTACCGGAAACGGCTATTCGATTGTAGACAAAAAAAACTTTTTAGAAAATGAAATTACCTTTTCCAATATTTGGGGCGTTTGCGATGAAGATATGTATAACAAAGCAATACAAGTCATGAATCTTGAAGTAAAGGAAAACAAACCTTTCTTTAATCATATCATGACGGTAAGTAATCATAGACCATTTACTTATCCTAATGATAAAATAGACATTCCTGGTGATGCAAAATCAAGGGATGGAGGAGTAAAATACACCGATTTTGCCATTAAAAAATTCTTTGAAATAGCTAAAAAGCAACCTTGGTTTTCTAATACCGTATTTGTTATTGTATCGGATCATTGTGCATCAAGTGCCGGAAAAACAGAACTTCCGATTGACAAATATAGAATTCCTGCCTTAATATACAGTCCAGGTTTTATTAAACCAAAAAAGTATGCCAATCTAATGTCTCAAATTGATGTGATGCCTACGCTTTTTGGATTATTAAATTTCAACTATCAAAGTAAATTTTTTGGACAAGATGTATTAAAAGAAGATTACAAACCAAGGGCTTTAATTGCCACGTATCAGGATTTAGGATTGATAAAAGACAATATATTAACTATTATTTCACCTAAAAAAGAGGTCAAACAGTTTCAACTAACACTAAAGCCTGATCCAAAAGTTGCCGCAGATTTTCAAATTTATTACGAGCAAAAACCTTTAGATAAAGAAAGAACAGATTTGGTACATGAAACTATTTCCTATTATCAAACGGCTTCAGACATTTTAAAGAAAAAAAAGTATCAGAAAAAATGATTTTCTATTGTTAAGTTATTAATTATACAACTGCAATGACATGTTTCGCCATCAAGGAAAAAAAAGAACTTTTATTCATAATTTGCGCCTAGCGACGTTATTGTCATTTGTAGCGGGAATAGTTAATATAACAGGAGTTTTGGCCCTGAAAACATTAACAACCAATGTGACTGGGCATTTTGCTTATTTTGCAGAAGAAGTATTGCGGCAAAATTTTTCCGGGGCAATCACTTTTTTTGTATTTACCCTCTTTTTTTTACTGGGATCGTTCACTGCTAATTTTTTGACCGAATTAATTTCTAAAACGAATCCCAGTTTATCTTATGTAATTCCAATTTCGCTTGAGATCATCGTTTTGTTCAGTATTGGCATTTTCGGAACTGCATCTGATTTATCAACTTTAGAAGGAAGATGGATTGCTTTTTCTCTACTTTTTGCTATGGGAAGCCAAAACTCTTTGGTTACAAAAATTTCTCAAGCAACTGTAAGAACTACTCACTTAACAGGGCTTTTTACTGATTTGGGAATAGAATTGTCACAATTATTTTTTTATAAAAAACCAGAAGAAAACAAAAGATTAAAAACCAGTATCTATTTGAGATTATCAATAATTGGTTTCTTTTTTAGTGGTTGTATTTTTGGTGGCTTTATGTATACTTTCCTCGAAATGAAAACCCTATTAATCGGTACATTTTTTCTTATGATAACCCTTCTTTTTGATTATTTTCGATTTCAATTTTTAATGATGAAAAGAAGAAAAAAAGTTTTACGAAAAATTAATTGAAATATTGAATCGAAAACAATGTTGCTATAGCAATAAATGCCCAAAGTAATATTCCTTGGAATAATGGTTTTAAACCCACTGCCCGTAAAACATTGAAGTTCAAACCGGAACCAATTAAAAACAGCGTAATTGTAAGTCCTATTTTGGCGATTGCTACAATTGTAGGTGAAAAATCAGAAATTCGAGGGAAATACGTATTCAAAACCATTGCCAAAACAAACAGTCCTATAAAATAAGGGATTTTAATTTTTCCTGATTTGTTTTTAAATAGAACCGTGGTTATCAAAGCTACAGGAATAATCCACAGTGCTCGTGCTAATTTAACGGTAGTGGCAATTTGTAATGCTTCCGTTCCATATTTACTGGCTGCCCCAACGACCGAACTGGTATCGTGAATGGCTATAGCGCACCATAATCCAAATTCTTGTTGCGATAAATGCAGCCAATGTCCGATTGCCGGAAATAAAAACAAAGCGATTGAATTCAATATAAAAATTACCCCCAAAGCAACCGAGGTTTGTTTCTCATCAGACTTAATTATGGGAGCAATCGCCGCGATGGCACTGCCTCCGCAAATGGCCGTTCCACACGAAATCAGATGCGATGTTTTCTTATCAATCAAAAGCCATTTCCCTAATAAAACTCCAAGAATTATGGTGCTTATAATTGAGTCAATCGTAAATAAAAAACTGGTAGATCCTATTGCTAAAGCACTGTACACATTCATTCCAAACCCTAAACCCACTACAGATATTTGAAGTAAATAGCGAATCGCAATATGATTGAACGGCAGGAATGGATGACCGGAAAGATTAGCCACAACGAGTCCCAATAGTAACGCCATTGGTGGACTAACCGAATTAAACGCACATACCAACAACAATAAAACAAAAAAGATTTTCTGTATTATTTTATTGTTTTCAAAAAAAGAAAAGAGACTATTCTTCAAAATTTAATATTTTTTATTCTATCTTAAAATAGTTTTTAGAAATTGTAAACTTCATCGATATTGATTTACAATAATCCGTTATACTTTCGTATAAACCATTCTGAGGCAAGGGAAATGGATATTAAAATTAACAACCAAATCCAATCAATTAATGGGGAACGCGTGGTATTTGATTTTTGTATGGTTTGATACGAATTATCGGCCAATAAGGATTTCATCAAGGCATTAATTTGATTGGGATAATACATCGTTCCATGAGTCTGACTTGCCAATTGGCTTAATTTATTTATATCTGGATTTACAAATTGTTTTTCAATATCGAAATCTAAAATTTCAATATGGCTCGAATAAGTAGTTTTAGTGTTTAATTCTTCAACTTTAAAATTATATTCACCAGCCTCTAACCCATCCAAATTCACTTTATACGCATTGGTGCTTTTGAGTAAATCGTAGGCCTTAGTTTGTTTCGTTTTGGCATTTTGCAATGAAATGGTCAAATGTGCTTTTTCATCGAACTCATAATTTTTATTAAAATATTGAGCTGTAATTACAATTGCGTCGCCAGAATTATAAAAACTTTCATGATTTACGACTAGAGATTTTTTTGCATCATGGGAAGCCAAATACTGAATAATTTTATCCATGAAAACATCAAATTTTTCAAAAGACATCGCTTCAATATGGCTTTGCATTCTCCATTTCCAAATGTTCTCTCCCAACAGATATGCCGAACGTTTGCCTTGATTATCTGCAAAAGCCAATAACGGAGCATTGGTTTCTATATTCCTAATTTTAGACGAAAGTAAAACAGCTATGTCTCCTTTGGATTTGATTTTTCCATAACTATTTTCTAAAGGTGGTAAATTTTCAAAACCAATGTTATCCATGGCAAACAAATTAAATTGCGAATTAAGAGCAGCCAAATAATCTTCTTTTTGATTACTCATTTTAAATTCAAAATTGCTTTGTTGTTGATTTAAAAATGAAAAATCAGTATGATTTCCAGTGATTATAAATGAGTTAATTTGAGCCCGTTTATTTTCTTCAAAAATAATTTTAAATACCGAAGTGGGCTGATACAAAATCAAAACATCATAATATATTAAAGACTTGATTTCTTTTGGTTTAACTACCGTTACTTTACGTTGTGCATTCGATTCAATCGCTCTTTTTAAAGCGCCAATATCAGGATGATTAATTGCTGAAACAATGGCAATATTTGTTTTTTGATCCAGTATTTCTACCGCAAATTTCTTGGCATTATTTAAGGTGTTTTTTTCTTTTTCATTTGAAGTTATTCGAGCTTGAAATACTTGGCTTCCTATTTTATCTGCCGACAAAAGTACATTTACGATTGCTGTTTTTCTTGTGGGTGAAAAGCTAATTTTCTGTTTACTAAAAACGGAATTCCCTTGAGAAATACTAAAATCGGCCAAAACATTCTTATCTCCAGAATACTCTAAAAAAACTTCTACAGGAAATTTATTTTTGTAAAAAGCATATTTATTGACATTCAATTGATTTATTTTCAAATCAAATACTTTGGTTGTATCACCTAAAACTACCGGAAAAACTTTGTTTCCTAAATCAAACCCAAACACATAATCATTTCCCGAAGTCTGATTCCCATCAGTAATCAAGACTGTTGGATAGGCACCATTTTTATTCAGATTTTTTAAAGCTTTCGGAATCACATCAAGATTGGTTTGTGTTCCTTTGAAATTGAATGTATTACTTAATTGAAAATCACTGTCGAACCGACTGGATTGTATTTGAAATTTTTCTTGCAGTTCTTTATTCGAACTAAATGCCTTATAAATTTCTATCGCTTTTTCATCTGCATTCAAATCTTTTATGGAAGCAGAATTATCTACAACAATTGATAACGTAGGTTTGATAATTTCGAAAGTATTTCTCGAAATCATCGGATTTATCAATAATAAAAAAAAGCCAAAAAGAGATAAAAAACGTAAAAAAGCCAAAAGTAAATTCAGATTCGATTTACTTTTGGCCTTGTAATAATATTGAAAAAAAGACAATCCACCTGATATTACTAATGAAAACACAATTAATAAAAAGGTAGTTTGAGTCATTTGTTTTAAGTGTTCAGTGCTCAGTTTTCAGTTTTCAGTTGCTTACTGAATACTGAAAACTGCCACTCATTTAAGTAAGCATTCCTCCACAAACATTAAGTACTTGTCCCGTTACATAAGCACTCATATCTGAAGCTAAGAAAAGACAGGCATTGGCAACATCTTCTGCTGTTCCTCCTCTTTTCAATGGAATTCCGTCTCTCCATCCTTGAACCACTTCAGGACTTAATTTGGCCGTCATTTCGGTTTCAATAAAACCTGGAGCAATTGCATTACAACGAATATTACGAGAACCTAGCTCCAATGCCACAGATTTTGTAAAACCTATTGCACCTGCTTTAGAAGCAGCATAATTGGTTTGTCCTGCATTTCCCGAAACCCCTACAACAGAACTAATATTTACAATGGAACCTGCACGTTTTTTCAAGAATGTTTTTTGAATTGCTTTGGTCATGTTGAAAACCGATTTCAAATTCACGTCGATTACTTGGTCAAAATCAGCTTCAGACATACGCATTAACAAATTATCTTTAGTAATTCCTGCATTGTTAATTAAGACATCTACAGTGCCAAATTCTTCTAAAACCGCATCCACTAAAGCTTGTGCTTGTTCAAAATCGGCTGCATTAGATTGGTATCCCTTAGCTTTCACACCTAAAGCATTTAATTCATTTTCTAACGCCATGGCTGACTCAACAGACGAGCTGTAAGTAAAAGCTATATTTGCTCCATGTTTTGCAAAGGCTTCTGCAATTCCTTTTCCAATTCCGCGGCTTGCACCAGTAATTATGGCTACTTTTCCTTCTAGTAATTTCATATTATGATATAAGTTTGTTTTATTTTAAAGTGCTACAAATATAGATTATTTAAGTGTTTTATAAAATATACTGCATAAAAAAAGCCCTACAATAGCAGAGCCTTCTTAAAATTTAGAAAACCACTTCTTAAAAAGCGACATTCCATCTTGGCAAACGTCCATTTTCATCCAGAAAATTTTGCAAAACCTGTCCTTCAATAAATGTTGGAATGGCTTTGTTTTTTTCATTGAAAGTTTCAAACCAAGACACTTCCAATCTTTCAATATTTTCTAATTTCATTTGTGCGGGCCAAGAATATTTTCTTCCAGTTTTTGCAAATTGATGACCATTTACAATTTTATCATAAAGTCCGCCATTTTTACTTTTCAAAGTTCCGTCATTTTGTATAGTCCCTGTAGAACCCACCATGATTAACTCTTTATCTTCACCATTAACGGCACTAACGATAAACACACCATTTCCAGATTCTGGAGCATTACAAACTTCTTCTAAACTATCTTCTGGAGTAAAAGTAAAACTTTTAGTTACTTTAAACTTTTTTAATTCTTTATACATACTATTAATTGCACTTAAATTTGTTATTCAATCCGATTTTACCATTAGGCAAACAACTGATTTTGTTAATCAAAAAAGCTCCACAAATGCGGAGCTTTGATATTTGAATGTTTCAGATATTAACCTAAAACTTCTTTTACTTTTTTACCAATTTCAGCTGGTGAGTCAACAACATGAATTCCGTTTTCTCTCATGATTTGTTTTTTAGCTTCTGCTGTATCATCAGTTCCACCAACAATAGCACCGGCATGTCCCATTGTACGTCCAGCCGGAGCAGTAACTCCTGCAATGAAGCCTACAACTGGTTTACGGTTACCATCCGCTTTAATCCATTTAGCAGCATCCGCTTCTAATTGACCACCAATTTCACCAATCATAACAATACATTCTGTTTCTGGATCATTCATCAATAATTCAACCGCTTCTTTTGTTGTAGTTCCAATAATTGGATCTCCACCAATACCAATCGCTGTAGTGATCCCTAAACCTTGTTTTACAACTTGGTCAGCCGCTTCATACGTTAAAGTACCTGATTTAGACACAATACCTACAGTTCCTTTTTTGAAAACAAAACCTGGCATAATTCCAACTTTTGCTTCACCTGGAGTAATCACACCTGGACAGTTTGGACCAATTAATCTTGCATTTCTTTCTTTCACATAACCGTTAGCTTTTATCATATCAGCTACTGGAATACCTTCAGTAATAGCAATAATAACTTTTATTCCTGCATCAGCAGCTTCCATAATTGCATCAGCAGCAAAAGCTGGTGGTACAAAAATAATAGTAGTATCAGCTCCAGCTTGTTCAACAGCATCCTTAACAGTATTAAACACAGGTCTGTCTAAATGAGTCGTTCCTCCTTTACCTGGAGTTACTCCACCTACAACATTAGTACCGTACTCAATCATTTGAGAAGCGTGGAAAGTACCTTCACTTCCTGTAAATCCCTGAACAATTATTTTGGAATCTTTATTAACTAAAACACTCATGATATATTTTTTATATGATTTTTAAAAATGTTATGCAAAAATAGGGTTTTGAAATTATTTTGAAGCTTTTTCGAATCAAAATAAATAACTAAAATTAACTAATTTGATAATTTTTGTAAAACTTATTATCGTCAATTTCTTAAATTGTTATAAAAATAAAGATTTTCGATTGTATCTATAATTTTAATATTTTTTTTTAAATTTTAAACAACAATGAACAGGTTATCAAAATTTCATAATTCAAAGATTATTTCAATCTGGTTAAAATCTCTGGGATTTTTTTTACATTGGCCAGTTGTTTCAACTTTTCCCTAGACTCTTCAATTGGGGTACCAAAATAAGATTTTCCTCCTTCAACAGATTTTGTTACACCAGTTTGTCCCAATATTACTGCTTTTGCCCCTATTGTAATTCCGCTTGTGGTTCCTACTTGCCCCCAAATAGTTACTTCATCTTCAATAATAACACAGCCTGCAATTCCGGTTTGTGAAGCAATCAAACATTTTTTACCTATAACGGTATCATGGCCAACATGTACCTGATTGTCTAATTTTGTACCTTCACCAATAGTGGTGTCACCAGTAACTCCTTTGTCTATGGTGCATAGCGCACCAATACCCACATTATTCTCGATAACTACTCTTCCGCCCGAAAGCAATTGATCAAAACCTGATTCTCTTTTTTTATAATAAAAAGCATCTGCTCCCAAAATTGATCCGGCATGAATAATTACATTATCTCCAATTTGAGTGTGATCATATATGGAAACATTGGGATGAATCAGACAATTTTCACCTATTACAACATGGTTTCCAATAAAAACATTGGGTTGAATAACGGTTCCATTTCCAATTTTAGCGGAAGCCGAAATAGAAGAATTAGAAAATTGAAAGGGTTTAAAATGATTGGTCAGTTTATTAAAATCTCGGAAAGGATCATCAGAAATCAATAAGGCTTTGCCGTCAGGACAAGCTACATTTTTATTTATCAAAACAATGGTGGCAGCAGAGTTTAGCGCCTTGTCATAATACTTTGGATGATCTACAAATACAATATCCCCTGATTCTACGACATGTATTTCATTCATTCCCGTAACAGGAAAATCAGTATCACCAACAAATTGACAATCAATTATAGTTGCGATTTCTTTTAAAGAATACGTTTTGGAAAACTTCATAATTTAATTTAGAGATTAAAAAAATTAAAGATTGAAAAATTGCTTGACTAATTCAAAAAATGAAATTATGAAATTTTTCAATCTTTAAATTCTTCAATTAAATTATTCTTTTACTCTCTCCATGTATGAACCTGAAGTAGTATCAATTTTAATTTTATCTCCTTCATTGATAAACAAAGGCACATTTATAGTGGCACCCGTTTCTACAGTAGCTGATTTAGTCGCATTTGTAGCAGTGTTTCCTTTTACGCCTGGTTCAGCATAAGTTACTTCCAAAACAACAGAAGCTGGCATATCTACAGAAAGAGGCAAGTCAGTTTCAGTATTGATACTAATCATTACATTTTCACCTTCTTTCAATAAATCTGGAGAATCCAAAACATTTTTATTTAAAGAAATTTGTTCAAAAGACTCTACATTCATAAAATGAAATAAGTCTCCCTCTGGATATAAGTACTGAAATTTATGATTTTCCACACGAACTTCTTCTATTTTATGACCCGCAGAAAAGGTATTATCCAATACTTTTCCGTTTGTCAAACTTTTTAATTTTGTTCTTACAAAAGCAGGACCTTTACCTGGTTTCACATGAAGAAATTCTATGATTTTGTAAATATCATTGTTGTATTTAATACACAATCCGTTTTTAATATCTGATGTAGATGCCATTTTATTGTTTGTTTTTTCCCCTCCCCCAGCCCTCCCCGAAGGGAAGGGAGACTGGATGGATAAGTGTTACTTATTTGTTTTTATTTCAATCTGTTTCCGTCTTCCCTCCTTCCCCTTTTGGGGAGGGCTGGTGAGGGGATTTTAATAATTCCCTGAATATCCTTTCATAATACCTCTTGATGAATTTCTGATAAAATCTAGAATTTCATCACGTTCTGGAGTTGCCTCCATTTCGCCCTCAATAATACTTAAGGCTTGAGTGGTATTATAATTTTTTTGATATAAAATTCGGTAAATTTCCTGAATTTCTCTAATTTTTTCGGTTGTAAAACCTCTTCGTCTTAAACCCACCGAATTAATCCCTACATAAGACAACGGTTCTTTTGCTGCTTTTGTAAATGGAGGCACGTCTTTTCTTAATAACGAACCACCCGATATCATGGCGTGATCTCCAATGTTTATGAATTGATGAACGGCTGACAAACCTCCGATAACTGCATAATTCCCAACAGTTACGTGTCCGCCCAATAATACACCATTCACTATAATTGCATTATCACCCACGTGACAGTCATGTGCAATGTGTGCTGCGGCCATTACCAAACAATTATTACCTAAAATAGTTTGTCCTGAGGCGATAGTTCCTCTGTTGATGGTGACACATTCTCTGATGGTACAATTGTCTCCAATTATTGCCAATGAATCTTCTCCACCAAATTTTAAATCTTGAGGCACTGCTGAAATAACAGCTCCTGGAAAAATATTACAATTTTTTCCAATTCTTGCCCCTTCCATAATGGTAACATTTGAACCTATCCAAGTTCCATCTCCAATAACAACATTATTGTGAATAGTTGTAAAAGGTTCAATCACAACATTTTTGGCGATTTTAGCACCTGGATGAACATAAGCTAATGGTTGATTCATATTTTAAATTTATTCGTTGAATCGTCGAATCGATTAACCGAATTAACGGTTAACCAAATCAACAAAAAAATTATTGTTTTTTTGCAATCTGAGCCATTAACTCTGCCTCTGCAACTAATTTACCATTGGCATATGCATTGGCTTGCATGTGACAGATTCCTCTACGAATTGGAGTAATCAAATCACATTTAAATATTAAAGTATCACCAGGTAAAACTTTGTGTTTGAACTTAACATTATCTATTTTCATAAAGTAAGTCAAATAATTTTCTGGATCCGGTACCGTACTTAATACTAAAATTCCTCCCGTTTGAGCCATGGCTTCTACGATTAAAACACCTGGCATAACAGGGGCATCAGGAAAATGACCAACGAAGAAATTTTCGTTCATGGTTACATTTTTCATTCCTACTACATGACTTTCTGACATTTCAATTATTCGATCTATCAACAAAAATGGAGGTCTATGAGGTAGGACCGCCATAATTTTATGAATATCCATCAATGGTTCTTGATTCAAATCATAAACTGGAACATAATTTCTTTGTTCGATTTTAATGATTTTAGCCATTTTCTTCGCAAATTGTGTATTTACGAAATGTCCCGGTTTATTGGCAATAACTTTCCCTTGTATTTTTGTACCAATTAAAGCCAAATCTCCAACAACATCAAGTAACTTGTGTCTTGCTGCTTCGTTAGGGTAATGCAAAGTAAGGTTGTCTAAAATTCCGTTTGGTTTTACTGCCAAAGTTTCTTTTCCAAAAGCCACTTTCAAACGTTCCATAGTTGATAATGATATTTCTTTATCAACATATACAATAGCATTGTTTAAATCACCACCTTTTATTAAACCATTTTCTAAAAGTGATTCTAATTCATGTAAGAAACTAAATGTTCTTGAATTAGCCACTTCTGTTTTAAATTGTGAAAGATCTTTCATGGTGGCATTTTGGGTACCCAATATTTTAGTCCCAAAGTCAACCATAGTAGTAACACTGTATTGGTCACTTGGCATTATCAAAATTTCACTACCAGACTCTTCATCTACATAAGAAATCACTTCCTTTACAACATAAACGTTACGTTTAGCATTTTGTTCTTCAATACCTGCTTTTTCAATAGCTTCCACAAAATATTTAGAAGAGCCATCCATAATCGGTAATTCAGATGCATTCAACTCAATAATGACATTGTCTAAATCGCATCCTGTTAAAGCAGCCAAAACATGCTCCGGTGTTTGAATTTTTACACCTAACTTTTCTAAGTTTGTACCTCTTTGTGTATTGACAACATAATTTGCATCAGCTTCAATAACTGGTTGTCCTTCTAAATCTACACGAACAAAAGAGAAACCATTATTGACTGGTGCTGGTTTAAAAGTCATTTTAACTTCTTTACCTGTGTGTAATCCAACTCCAGTAAGAGAGATTTCTTCTTTGATGGTCTTTTGTTTAACCATTGTTTCCGTTTTTTTGGTTTAATATTTGTTTTTTTAACTCTTCTATTTCTTCTACTATTTTCGGGAAATTTTTAAAATGAACATATGATTTGCTAAAATCATTGTATCCAAATGTTGGACTTCCCTGCAACACTTCTTTATCTTTTATATTTCGTCCGACACCGGATTGCGCCTGAATTCTAACATTGTCACCAATGGTTAAATGCCCGACAATCCCGACCTGACCACCTATCATTCCGTTTTTACCTATTTTAGTAGAACCTGCAATTCCTGTTTGTGCAGCAATTACGGTATTCTCACCAATTTCTACATTATGGGCAATCTGGATTTGATTGTCTAATTTTACTCCTTTTCTAATGATGGTAGAACCCATTGTGGCTCTGTCAATTGTGGTACAGGATCCAATGTCTACATTATCTTCGATAATTACATTTCCTATTTGCGGGATTTTCTTGTAAGTACCATCAGGATTTGGAGCAAAACCAAAACCATCCGAACCTATAACACATCCAGCATGTATCGTACAATTGGAACCAATTATGGTTTCAGAATATATTTTTACACCTGCAAAAATAGTTACATTATCGCCAATGACAACATTATCACCAATAAAAGAATTTGGATATATTTTTACATTGTCTCCAATAGTCACCTTGGAACCGACATAACTAAAACTACCTAGATAAAGGTTGACACCATATTTAGCTGTTTCTGAGATGACAGACGGTTGTTCAATTCCGCTTTTATTTCCTTTGGCTTGATCATAAAACTCTAATAATTTAGAAAAGGCCATATAGGCATCTTCGACTTTTATTAGTGTTGTTTTTAATTCGGCTTCCGGGACAAATGTTTTATTAACGATGGTAATGGAAGCCTCGGTAGTATAGATATAATTATTGTATTTTGGATTTGATAAAAAGGTCAACGACCCTTCCTTTCCTTCTTCGATTTTAGACAAGGTATCGACTTCGGCATTGGGATTTCCAACAACCTCTCCTTCCAAAATTCCCGCTATTTGTTCTGCTGTAAATTTCATCTTATTGAATACTTTTTATATTAAAGTAAAAGATGGAACTCGCAGTTTGCAGTTCTCTGAACTTTTCAAAAAATTGTTTTTCTTGTTTCATTCTGACAAAAATATAAAAAAATAGATTTTAAATGTTGATTTATACCAGTTGTTTTGGAAAACAGTTATAGTATTTAGTAACCGATTTTGATAATGATTTTAAATTCAGCTGGTCAGAAGATTCTATGACATCTTCTATCGTTCTGTCTTTTTTCAAAATTCGTATCGGTTCAGCAACTTTACTGTACCCTTGGTTTTTAATTTTTCCTTTAAAAATAAAAAAACTGGTTTCAGCAACACTGATATTATTTACTTGGGCAAAACGCTCTTTTAAAGGCAATAATTCATCCGTCTCCCCTTTTTCATGGGTCAATTTAATTTTTAATAAATCTCTATTGATAATCATCTTACTCAGAGAAGAAAGAATAAAATCCTCATTCTTTTGCCAAGCTTTCAGTGCGGAAATCACATCAAAATCATCCAGTTGAGAAAACAAATCCAAGGTAGCCGCATCAAAAATATCCGCAGTTATTTTGTTGTTTAAAAAAAACTGTAGAGGCATACTGCAAGGTAAGACAACTCCCTTCAAAGTCAATTCTTTGGCGCGTTTTAATATTTTCGTCAAAATCAATTCGGCCACCAAACTAGTTTTATGCAAATACACTTGCCAATACATTAATCTTCTGGACATCAAGAATTTTTCGACTGAATAAATTCCTTTTTCTTCAATTACCAAAAAATCATCGACCACATTCATCATTTGAATAAGTCGCTCCGAATTGATGTTCCCTTCTGAAACTCCCGAATAAAAACTGTCTCGTTTTAGATAATCCATTCGATCCATATCCAATTGACTGGAAATCAATTGCAACATAAATTTTCGATGGTAATCACCTTCAAAAACTTGAATTGCCAAGCTCAACTGCCCATCAAATTCTTTATTGAGTTGATGCATAAAAAGCATTGAAATTTCTTCATGGTGTACTCCCTCAACAATACTTTTTTCCATGGCATGCGAAAACGGACCATGACCGATATCATGCAATAAAATAGCAATGTAAAGCGCATTTTCTTCTTCAACAGAAATGGTCACCCCTTTAAAACGCAATACATCAACCGCTTTTTGCATCAAATGCATGCACCCCAAAGCATGATGAAAACGGGTATGATTGGCTCCCGGATAAACTAAATAGGATAATCCCATTTGAGAAATACGCCTTAGTCTTTGAAAATAAGGATGCTGAACTAAGTCGTAAATTAAAGGATTTGGTAACGTTATAAACCCGTAAATAGGATCGTTAAATATTTTAAGCTTATTAATTTGAGTCACTATAGGTTATTTTGTGTGCAAATATAATCAAATTAGATTTTATTTTTTAAAGTGTTTTTTTGTACTAGCCTTCCTTTATAAATCGTTTTTTATTGTGGCTTTCATTGTGAATAAAACAATTCGGATAAAATTAACATAAAATTAAGTTCGATTAGTTCGGTATTTAGCGAACCAGTTATAAATTTGCAAAAAAATTATCATGGATAACATACAAAAAGAAAAAGATGAATTGATCGAAATCTTCGGCATTCACTTTGAATCTTTATATCAAATCCCTCCCTTAGCTGGGAGAATTATAGGTCTTTTAATTGTCGATGGATGCAAATCAGGTTTAACTTTTGAAACTTTGGTAGAGAAATTATGCGCTAGTAAAAGTTCGATATCAACGAATCTAAATTTACTCCTGAAAATGGAGAAAATCAATTATTTCACAAAAGTTGGTGATCGAAAAAAATACTTTAAATCAGCTAACTTAAGTGATAGATTATCAAACTATTTAAAATTTTTGGAATCTGAAAATTTTATAACCGATAAGATTTTACAGTACCGGGAAAAAACTGCTTCTTGTTCAGAAGAAAAATGCAATCTGGAAAATATAAAATCATATAAAAAACATCTACAAGAAGTTGAAAAATCACTTTTGCAAACTATTGCTGAATTCAAAAAAATAGAAACCTTAAATCAATCTAATAAATAATATTCCCCTATGAAAAAGATATATTTTATAAGCTCAATTATTTTATCGATTAGCTTGCTATCTTGCAATCAAAAAAAGGCAGAGCAATCTGGTCCTGCCGTAATGCCCTATAAAGTAATGCAAATTGCGGAGGCCAATACTACTTTATTAGCAGAATATCCTACCAGCTTGGAAGGGGTTACTGATATTGATATCCGTGCAAAAGTAGATGGCTATATCGAAAAAATATATGTTCAAGAAGGGCAAGAAGTCAAAAAAGGACAATTACTTTTTAAATTGGAGACCCAAACAGCAACACAAGAAGCCGGAGCAGCAAAAGCAAAAGTCGCTGCGGCACAAGTCGAGGTAAACCGACTAATTCCATTAGTGGAACGTAACATTATTAGTGATGTACAATTAGAAACAGCCAAGGCAAATTTAGCTAGTGCCAAAAGCACTTATCAAAGTATTGTTGCCCGAATTAATTATGCGACCATAAAAAGCCCCGTAAATGGTATAGTGGGTACTTTACCGTTACGACTTGGGAGTTATGTGAGCAGTCAAACCGCCGAACCTTTAACTCGAATTTCAGATGTCAGTACTATTTATGCTTATTTTTCTATGAATGAAAAACAACAGTTGGATATTATGATGAATGCAGCAGGGAAAACTTTTCAAGAAAAGATTGCTAAAATGGCAGCAGTAAACTTGATTTTAAGTAATGGAATGGAATACGAGTACAAAGGAAAAATTGAAACTTTTAGTGGACAAGCCAATACACAAACCGGTTCCTTTAATGTAAGGGCAAGTTTTCCGAATACTGACAAATTACTTCGTTCCGGAGGAAGCGGAACGATCCAAATTCCAACAAATTTAACAGATGTTATTTTAATTCCTCAAAATGCTACTTTAGAATTACAAGATAAACGCATTGCCCTTATTGTGGATAAAGGCAATAAAGTTAAAGCTGTTCCGGTTGAAGTTCGTGCAGTACCAGGGGGACAATATTACGTCGTTGATAAAGGACTAAATGTAAACGATAAAATTCTTATTGAAGGAGTGGGTATTGTTACCGAGGGAACAGCAATCAATCCTGAATTAGTTGATTATGCGACAATAATCAATTCTAAAAATGACAAATCAACTAAGTAACAATTGATTAAATAGCACATTATGTTTTCAAAATTTATTGACAGACCGGTATTGTCAACGGTGATATCTATTATCATCGTTATATTGGGAATATTAGGGTTAATCTCGCTTCCCGTTTCACAATACCCAGAAATAGCGCCACCAACCGTATCGGTATCCGCAAATTATCAAGGAGCCAGTGCCGAAGTAGTAATGAACTCGGTAGTAATTCCTTTAGAGGAACAAATCAATGGTGTTGAAGACATGACTTACATGACCTCTTCATCTAACAATGATGGTTCGGCATCGATTAATATATATTTTAAATTAGGAACTAATCCTGATTTAGCCGCGGTAAATGTGCAAAATAGAGTGTCACGTGCCACGTCTTTATTACCACAGGAAGTTACCAGAGCTGGAGTTACAACATCGAAAAGACAAAGTGATAATATTTTGATTTTCTCTTTATATAGTGAAAATCCTGATTATGACATGACTTTTCTTCAAAACTATGCCAACATCAATATTTTACCAAAAATAAAACGTGTTGCAGGTGTAGGAGAAGCAATGATTTTTGGTCAGAAAGACTATTCCATGCGTATTTGGCTTAAGCCAGATGTAATGGGAGCTTATGGCCTAGTCCCTTCTGATATAACTGCACTTTTAGCAGAGCAAAATATTGAGGCTGCACCCGGGCAATTGGGAGAAAATAGCAACCAATCTTTTCAATACACCTTAAAATACAAAGGGCGATTACAAAACTCAAAAGAATTTGAAGAAATTGTGGTTCGCTCCACCGAAAATGGAGAAATCCTTAAATTGGGAGATGTTGCCCGAATTGAATTAGGAGCCGTAAATTATGCCAGTAATACACTTACTAACGGAAATCAATCAGTAGCCGTAGCTGTTGCTCAAACAGCGGGTTCCAATGCACAGGAAGTTATCGAAGGTTCTTTAAAAGTATTGGAACAATCAGCCGTTAATTTTCCTAAAGGAGTAAAATATACTACCTTAATTAATGCCAATGATTTCTTGGATGAATCCATTTCAAAAGTAATTCACACTTTGATAGAAGCCTTTATATTGGTGTTTATTGTGGTTTTCATCTTTTTACAAGATTGGAGATCGACACTAATCCCCGCTATTTCTGTACCGGTAGCCATTGTGGGAACTTTCTTTTTCCTAAATTTATTTGGTTTTACAATCAACTTGTTAACATTATTTGCCTTAGTTCTGGCCGTAGGAATTGTAGTGGATGATGCCATTGTGGTTGTGGAAGCCGTCCATGCCAAAATGGAAGCTGGGGAACATGATCCTAAAAAAGCAGCACATAGTGCTATGAATGATATTAGTAGTGCTATTATTTCCATCACATTAGTCATGTCGGCTGTTTTTATTCCCGTTTCTTTCATTAGTGGTTCAGCAGGAGTTTTCTATAAACAGTTTGGATTGACTTTAGCAATTTCAATTATTTTATCGGCCATTAACGCGTTGACACTATCTCCTGCTTTGTGTGCTATTTTCTTGAAGAATCATGGAGAAAAAAATAAAAAAGGATTTTTAGAACGTTTTTATACGGCATTTAATGTCGGCTTTGAAGCAACAACCGCTAAATACAAAAAATCAGTTCAGTTCTTTGTCAAACGTAAATGGTTGGCTTTTTTAGGAATAGCCATTTTCGCCGGAATTTATATTTTATTAATAAACATCACACCTAAAACTTTTGTACCTAATGAGGATACAGGTGCTATCTTTTCTGATGTTTCACTTGCACCCGGAACTTCTTTGGAAAAAACAGAAAAAGTACTATTACAGGTTGAAAATAAAATCAAAGATATTCCTGAAATTCAAGAAATACTTCGTATTTCAGGCCGAAGTATAATTAGTGGTACCGGTAGTAACTACGGAATGGTAATTGTAAAATTGAAACCGTGGGCTCAACGTAAAGAAGCTAATCAAGACGTAACAGCCATTGTTAAAGAATTATTTAAACGGACAGCATCAGTCAAAGATGCAAAAGTGCTCTATTTTGCACGACCAACCCTTGTTGGTTTTGGTTTTTCCACCGGTTTTGAACTTCAATTACAAGATCAAAAAGGAGGAACAATTCAAGAGTTAAGTGAAGTCAATAATAAATTTTTGGAAGCACTGAATAATCGTCCGGAGATAAAATATGCAGCAACTTCATTTTCGCCTAATTTTCCTCAGTATCGTATTAATTTGAATGTGGCAGCCATTAAAAAATCTGGCTTAACTGTTACTGATGTTTTAGGAACAATGCAAGGGTATTATGGAGGTGTCTATGCCTCTAACTTTAACAAATTTGGGAAACAATACCGAGTGGTTTACCAATCGGATCCTGAATTCAGAAGTAATCCAGAATCATTAAATAAAGTATTGGTTAGAAATAAAAACGGCCAAATGGCTCCTATTTCACAGTTTGTGACTTTAGAAAAAGTATTTGGACCTCAATCCATTGCACGTTTCAACTTGTTTACTTCCGTAAAAATAACTGGAACTCCAAACGATGGCTATAGCTCTGGAGATGCCATTAAAGCTGTCGAAGAAGTGGCCAGTCAGAAATTACCGCTAGGATACGGTTATGAATTTTCAGGAATGACCCGTGAAGAAATTAGTGCCGGTGGACAGACCTTGTTTATTTTCCTATTGTGTTTAGTCTTTGTGTATTTCTTATTAGCAGCACAATATGAAAGTTACATCCTTCCTCTTGCAGTATTATTTTCTTTACCTATTGGTTTAGCGGGAGCATACATTTTTGCCTATTTATTTAATGCAAGTAATAATATTTACCTGCAAATTACACTCATCATGCTTATTGGATTATTAGCCAAGAATGCCATTTTGATTGTCGAGTTTTCAGCCGATGCAAGAAGAAAAGGCCATAGTGTTACACAAGCGGCCATACAAGGTGCCGTAGCCCGTTTACGCCCAATTTTGATGACCTCGTTTGCCTTTATCTTTGGATTATTACCTCTAATGTTAGCCCAAGGAGCTGGAGCATTAGGAAATAATTCTATTGGAATCGGAGCCATTGGAGGAATGTTAATTGGAACTATTTTAGGTGTATTTGTGATTCCGGTTTTATTCATTGTTTTCCAAAATTTACAGGAAAAAATATCAACAAAACCACTACCTACTCCAATTGATGAATCAGATGTTAAATTTTAGATGATGACAATGAAAAACAATATATATAGAATCGCTCTCCTTGGAGGTATTGCACTATTAATGCAATCGTGTTTTGTAGCCAAAGATTACAAACGTCCAGAATTAAAAACAGAAAATTTGTATCGAAATGAAGTAATGTCTACGGACACTATTTCAATGGCCAATGTCTCTTGGAATAAAATATTTACCGACCCTATTTTACAAGGGTATATAACCAAAGGGTTGGAGAATAATCTAGACATCCGTATTGCCATGCAAAATATTGCTGCTGCACAGGCCACGATGAAACAAGGAAAAGCGGGCTACTTCCCTAGCCTGGCTGTAGGTACAGATTGGACTCATATTAAAACTTCCAAAAACAGTCAGTCGGGATCTTTTTTGCGAAATTTAGTTACGGATCAATACCAATTGTCTGGAAACCTTTCTTGGGAAGCGGATATTTGGGGAAAAATAAGAAGCAATAAACGTGCGGCCAATGCCTCCTATTTGCAATCGACAGCAGCCAATCAAGCTATAAAAACAGCTTTAATTGCTGATATTGCCTCGACTTATTACCAACTTCTATCGGTTGATGCACAAATAAAAGTAGCCGAAGAAACTTTAATCAATAGAAACAAAAGTATCGAAACGATTTTGGCATTAAAAAAAGCGGGAAATGTCACCGAAGTTGGCGTCAAACAAACCGAAGCTCAAAAATATGCTACCGAGATTATTATTGCCGATTTAAAAAACAGCATTATTATTCTTGAAAACACACTTAGTACGCTTTTGGGAGAGCCTTCAGGCAAAATTGATCGCAGTACTTTTGATGCCCAAAAATTACAACCGACCATCACATTAGGCGTACCGGCCAATTTGTTAAGAAATAGACCAGATGTTATTGCGGCAGAATATAATTTAGTTTCTAATTTTGAACTGACCAATGTCGCTAAAAGTAGTTTTTATCCGAGTTTGAAAGTTACGGCTGCAGGCGGTCTTCAAAGTGTCGATTTGAAAGAATGGTTTAGTGCCAATTCTATATTTGCCAATGTAGTTACAGGTTTAACACAACCTATTTTCAATCAAAGGCAAATAAAAACCAAATATGAAATAGCCAAAGCCAATCAGGAAAAAGCATTTATTCAATTTGAACAATCATTATTAAAAGCGGGCAAAGAAGTTTCAGATGCCTTAGCGCAATATAATAATGAAACCAACAAAATTTCCATTAGAGAAAAGCAAGCCGACGCTTTGAAAAAAGCCAGCAATTATTCAGACGAATTATTGGTTTACGGTTTAGCTAATTATTTAGAGGTGTTAACCGCCAAAAATGATTCGTTGAATGCTGAATTAAGTTTAGTGGATAATAAATTCCAACAATACAAAGCCATCATTCAACTTTACAAAGCCTTAGGTGGCGGATGGCAATAAGAATTATAATTTAGTTTTTAAAACAAAAAAAGCTCCTAATCTTTAAAAAGTTAGGAGCTTTGATTTTTTAAATTAGAATTTAAATATTATTTCAAAAGCATCTTTCTTGCTTTCTCCATGTCTTCAATCGTATCGATCCCGATCCCGACATGAGTTGTTTCTATCATTTTGATTTGTTTTCCAAATTCCAGATAACGCAATTGTTCCAGTTTTTCCGATGCTTCCAATGATTTCATGGGTAAATGGTAAAAGTCCATTAAAGCTTGTTTTCTAAAAGCATACACTCCGATGTGTTGCATGTAGCGAACACCTACATTTTTCTCTCTTGGATAAGGTATGACAGAACGTGAAAAATACAATGCAAAGCCGTTTTGGTTCACTACTACTTTCACATTATTCGGATTATTAATGTCGTCTTCATTGGTGATTTCGCGCATCAAGGAAGCCAAATCGACTTTCTTTTCAATATCCTTTTTAAAAACTTCAATTACTTTTTCTAAAGATTCTGCATCGATAAAAGGTTCATCACCTTGTACATTAATCACAATATCCACATCGAGATTCTCTACGGCTTCGGCAATACGGTCACTCCCCGATTCGTGTTCTTTGATACTCATAATGGCTTTTCCGCCATGAGAAGTAATTTCATTAAAGATTAAATCAGAATCGGTAACCACAAAAACATCATCAAACAATTTTGTATTGATGGCGGCTTCATAGGTACGTAAAATCACCGTTTTACCTCCTAAATCTTGCATCAATTTAGCATGATAACGAGTTGAGGCATAACGTGCGGGAAGGACTGCTATTATTTTCATTTGATATTTATTTTGCCTCGGAGGCACAAAGCGGCAAAGATATATTTTAAATTTTAATTATTAATTGTCATTATGATTACTGTTATAATTCTAATTTGAAAAACCATTTCAAAAAATATTGAATATCAACCTACATAATCTTCACTGAAGTCATACTCAATGAACCCGCCAAAAGCTTATCATTAAACAAACTCAATTCTTCGGTTTTATCTTTTAATCCCAACGTATATAATAAAGGTAAAAAATGGTCTGGTGTAGGAATGGCTAATTGCATCGCTTTACTTTGTTTTTCAAAATCAATTAGGGGTTGAAAATTGCCATCCAATAATAAATCATTTACGGTGGCTCTAGCTTCAATTGCCCAATCGTAACCGTAATTGTCTTTATGGAAATTCTGAAAATCGACCAAGCGTAAATTATGCACAATATTTCCGCTACCTATAATAAGAACACCTTTGGTTCTCAAAACACTTAACTTTTGAGCCAACTCAAAATGGTATTGACCCGATTTACTGTAATCGATGCTCAACTGAATCACGGGAACGTTGGCCTCTGGATACAGATGTTTAATAACACTCCATGCGCCATGATCTAATCCCCAATGCTCATCGAGTTCTACTTCGGTTGGCACTAATAACTGTTTGGTTTCTACAGCTAATTCAGGACTGCCTTTAGCAGGATATTGTACGTCAAACAAAGCTTGCGGAAAACCACCAAAATCATGAATGGTTCTTGGCATTTCCATGGCAGTAACTTTGGTTCCTTTGGTAAACCAATGTGCCGAAATACACAAAATCGCATTAGGCTGTGGTAATGTTTTGGCCAAATTGCGGAAACCAGTCACAAACTCATTTTCTTCAATCGCATTCATCGGACTGCCATGTCCCAAAAACAAAACCGGCATTTTTTCGGTATTCGAAAATGTGCTTGAAATTTTATGCAAGTCGTTTAAAGTGTTCATAACCAAATCTATTTAAAGTCTAACATAATTTATATTTTAAAAATGATTGAACCATATAAGTCATATAAGAGCATTTAAGTTTTTTTGATTTAACTTATATGGTTAATGAATTTACTCCACAAAACTCTCATCCTTAAAACCTATCAAATATAATTTATTCTTGGCACGTGTCATTGCGGTGTACAACCAACGAATATAATCTCGATTGATACCATCCGGTAAATAAGGCTGTTCGATAAAAACAGTATTCCACTGCCCGCCTTGCGATTTGTGACAGGTGATCGCATAAGAGAACTTCACTTGTAAGCCATTGAAATATTCGTTGGCTTTTACTTTTTGAAATTGTTTGTATTTGGTTTCTCCTTCGTAATCTTTCAAGACTTCTTGGTACAACCGATTCGACTCATCATAAGTCAAAGACGGAGATTCACTTTTTATGGTATCTAATAATAAAACGGTTTCAAATGGTTTTTGATTGGGGTAATCGACCATTCGTATTTTTACTTTGGCAAACTTGAAACTATACAATTCCTGAATACTGAAAATTTCCAAAACCTCAATAATATCACCATTGGCAATAAAACCAGCTTCATCAGAATCTTTCAACCAAAAATAATTGTTCTTTACTACCATCAGAAAATCACCGGTAGACAAATCACTTTCTTTATCCAGAATTCTGGAACGAATTTGCTCATTATATTGATTCGCCCTTTTATTGGAACGAACAATAAAAGCAGTGTCTTCGATACTATAATTACTGTAGGCCGAATTAATGGCATCTTGAATATCGTAGCCATCTGTTAAACGAACGATGTCTTTGAATCTTTTCACATCAAATTGGAAATCAGTAATAAAAGAATCTTTCAATAATTCCCGAAGTTCGGTTGCATTATACAAAATCCCGGAATCCTCTTCCTGACGCATAACTTCGTCCAACTCGATATATTCAACTTCCTTATTATAATGTAGACTCAAAGTATGGGTGTCTAATGCCGGACTGATATCTAAATTCACGGGAGGTAACTGAGCGGTATCTCCCAATAGAATCATCTTGCAATTGGTTCCCGAATAAACATAGGAAATTAAATCATCCAACAACGAACCGTTATCATATAATTTAGAATCAGAATTGGTATCCGAAATCATCGAAGCTTCATCGACAATAAAAATAGTGTTCTTATGTTTGTTGGGTTGCAACGTAAAGGAAACGCCGCCTCCGGAAGATTTCTTCGGAAAGTATATTTTTTTATGAATGGTAAAAGCGGGCTTATCCGAATAATTGGCAATTACTTTGGCAGCACGACCCGTTGGTGCCAACAAAACATACTTTTTATTAATTTCGATTAGGTTATTGACTATCGTAGAAATCACGGTTGTTTTCCCAGTTCCCGCATAACCTTTAAGTACAAAAATGGTGTTGTTCTCTTTTTGGGTTAAAAAAATCGCAATCTTTTGAAAAAAAATGTCCTGTTTGAGCGTGGGACTAAAAGGAAATTTTTTTTGTAAAAGACTATAAAACAGGGAGGAATTCATTCGTGTTATTTTACTGCAAAGTACACTTATTTAATGGCAAAATCAAAAGGATTATTGACAATTCCCAATTGATAATTCGTAATTAATGATTGCCATTGCTATTTTAATTTGTAAGTTTGCGTTGTTGAAAAATCAATCGTATTATGGACATCACCGAAAAGAAATATAAAAAACTCTCCATTCAAGTTTCCTTGACGGGTCTTTCTTTTTGCTGTTTTGACACACTGAACAATACGATTACTTCGTTTAACGAAATGCAATTTGCCGCTGTCGATAAAGGAATCAAAATAGAAGATTTATTTTCGAACGCTTTTCAGGATTATCCAGAATTAAAGGAAAGCTATGATGAAGTTTTGGTGATTCACAACAACAACTTATCGACTTTTGTTCCTACCCCTCTTTTTGATGAAAATTATTTAGGGAGTTATTTGCAATACAATACCAAGGTTTTCGAAACTGATTTTTTCGCCTTTGACGAAATCAGCAACTATGAAATCAATGCTGTTTATATTCCATATGTGAATATGAATAATTTCTTCATCGACCAATTTGGCACTTTTGAATATAGACATGCCAATAGCATTTTGGTGACTAAACTTTTGGATGCTTCCAAAAATATCGATGACAAAAAAATGATGGTGCATTTCAAACCAGGTCATTTTGAAATTGTGGTTATCCAAAATCAAAAACTGTTATTATTTAATTCCTTCGAATATCAAACTCCCGAAGATTTTATTTACTATATTTTATTTACTGCGGAACAATTGAATTTGAACCCAGAAAAATTTCCGTTGGAACTCATCGGAAATATTAATACCGAAAGTGATTTCTATAAAATAGCCTATAAATATGTCCGCAATGTCTCTTTGATTGATGTCGAAGATTTACGTTGGAACAATTATTTTTCTGAGGCCGAAAACAGAAATCATTTTATACTATTCAACTCATGAGAATCATTTCAGGAAAATACAAAGGGAGACGCATCAATCCACCAAGAAACCTTCCCGTTCGTCCCACAACCGATATGTCTAAAGAAGCATTGTTTAATGTTTTGAATAACCATTTCAGTTTTGAGGGATTGAAAGTTTTAGACTTGTTCGCGGGAACTGGAAACATCAGTTACGAATTTGCCTCAAGAGGAAGTTCCCCGATAACATCGGTTGATGGTGATTTTGGTTGTGTCAAGTTCATCAAACAAACAGCAGCCGAATATGATTTTAATATCGCTGCCACCAAAAGTGATGTCTTTAAATTTCTGGAAAGAAACAACGCGAGTTTCGATATCATTTTTGCCGATCCACCTTACGGATTAGACCAAGCTACTTTTGAAAAAATTGTTGAATTGGTTTTCAAAAAAAACAGCCTTAACGAAGAAGGCATGATGATAATTGAACATTCAAAATACACTAAACTGGATCACATGATTAATTTCTCGTTCCAGAAAAGTTATGGAGGTTCTATTTTTAGTTTCTTCGAATTCGAAAATGAGAATCAAGATGATGATTCTGAAGAAGACGATTCCGAAGAGGAATAATCAAAAAATGAATTAAGGAGACAATTTATCAAAAACCTTTTGATACGTTGGTGTTTCCACCTCATATTTCAAACCTTCTTGAATTACGAATTCGGTCAAAGAAGCCAATTCTGATTTGTTTCCTGCCAAAATATCTCGATGCATCGAAGAAGTGGCCTCTTGAGGTGATCTTTGTAATTTTTGTATGGTTTGCAAAACAATGTCATTGGGTATGTTCAGCCCTTTTACGGCAGCAACCATTGTAATCTCATGAAGCAAATCAACATAAAATTTTCTACTGGATTCAGTATTGATGATTTCTCCAATATTCTGATTCAAGTAAGATGTGGCAGAAGCCAATGGTGAAATAAAAATAAATTTTTCCCAAACTGTTTCTTCAATTGTATGCGATAAATAACTTTCGATTTCTGCATTTTTCAAAAGGGTTTGTAACGCATTCAATTTTGATATTGGTATTGTATTGGAACCAAAAAAGAGTTTTTCAAAATGCCCTAACTTTCGAATCACACCAGGAGAAACTATCATCGATACAATATAGGCACAACCTTGCAAAACCTCATTATCCGGAAAAAGCGCACTGATGCGTTCTGGAGCATCTACACCATTATATATAGGTAGGATAATCGTATGTTTTTTGATACACTTTTGAATTGAAAGCAAACTTTCTTCAATATCATAGGTTTTGGTTGCGCAAATTAAATAATCCAATTTTCCGATTACTTCAGGATTATTTGAAACCAAATCTGGAAAAACGACAAATTCACTAGCGTCGGAAATAACTTTTAATCCATTTTCAGCAATTACTTTTTGGGTTTCCCCTCTGGCAATAAATATAATCTCTATCGTTTTAGATTCAGCATAAGCTTTGGCCAAAAGCCCACCGAAATAACCACCTACTCCACCCAATCCTAAAACACCAATTCTTATTTGCATCTTAAAAGTATATTGTTTTAAAAATTAACCGCAAATTCGCAAATTAAAGGCATCGAAAAGAAAAACCAATTTGCGAATTTGCGGTAAATATTTTGAAAGTCAAAATGTCTAAAAAAACAACGTTTCAACTATTTTATAATCAAAAAAACAGACCTATAAGCCGGATTCTGTCTCCGATAAATCGGAGCCTTATCATTTATCTAGTCCCGATATTACTATCGGGATCAAGCTATCTACCCTTCAACAACGGGCGAGAAACCCTTAAATGCTGATATACTTGATATTTCACCGCATAGAGTTTACCTGGTTTCACTACAGCATTACCTGTACATACTTTCTGTTGCACTTGTCCTATCCGCCTAAGCGAATGACGGGTGTTACCCGCTATGCCTCTCTATGGTGTCCGGACTTTCCTCCCTCCCGATAAATCGGGACGGCGATAAGGCGGTCTGTGCCGCAAATTTACGACAATTTTAGAACGAAGTCAATTTTTGATAGTTTACTTTAACAACACTTTTGCAACACATTAGTTATAAATTAATTAACTTTAAATAAATAATTAAAATCATCTTTATTATGAAACCAACCTATCATTATGCCCCCGTATCTGAAGCACTAAACATTTTAAGGGAAAAGGGATTCACTTATGATTTCAATCTTCATGAAAATGACATTGTAAAAAACCCTCATAAATATGAAATTAAACATGTGTATCGTTATGAAGGAGATTCTGATCCAGCCGATGAGGCAGTTGTATATGCCATTAAAACAGCTTCTGGAGAAAATGGTGTTTTTGTAGCTGGCTATTCTGCAAAATCTGGTAATGCGGCAAATGTATTGGCTAAGTTATGCATCGAAAACAACGACCAACAATGCAACTTCTAAGTTATTTATTTTAGACATCATGGTATAAACAACACCCTAGTTGCGATAAAAGACTAAACTGAATGTCACTATCGGATATAATCATAGAACGAATCAAAAAGGAAGGCCCAATTTCTTTCCACGATTTTATGGAAATGGCATTATACTATCCTGAATTAGGATATTACAATTCAACACAAAACAAGATTGGTGCTGCAGGTGATTTCTATACCAGTGCTAATTTATCTGCTTCTTTCGGTGCAATGATTGCACGTCAAATAGAGGAAATGTGGCGTTTCATGGACACTAAAGAATTTAAAATCGTAGAATTTGGAGCAGGCACCGGTTTACTATGCCACGATATTTTAGATTATCTAAAAAACAATCAACCGTTATATCAAAATTTATCCTATTGCATTATCGAAAAAAGTGGCAGCTTGCGAGATAAGCAACAAAAATATTTGACTGAAAAGGTACTATGGTACAACTCCATAAATGAAATTCCCGAATTGAATGGATGTATTTTGTCAAACGAATTGATCGATAATTTTTCTGTACATCAAGTTATTATGCAAGAAGAATTAATGGAAGTTTTTGTGGATTACAAAGACCATTTTAAAGAAGTTCTGAAACTGGCAAAAAAGGAACTCAACGATTATTTTGAAGTTTTAAAAGTTCATTTACCAAAAGGATTTCGAGCAGAAATCAATCTGGAAGCCCAATCCTGGATAAAAGAAATAACTCAATCTTTACAAAAGGGATATGTAATTACTATAGATTACGGAGCAACTTCTTCTGAATTATACACCAATAGAAGAAGTGACGGCACACTTTTATGTTATAACAAACATCATATAAACACCAATCCTTATCAATATATAGGAGAACAAGACATTACAACCCATGTAAATTTTTCGGCTTTAAGTGAATGGGGAAAACAAAATGGTTTGCAAAATTGTGGATTTACCGAACAGGCTTATTTCCTATTGGCTCTCGGCATTAAAGAATATCAAAATCAAACCTTATTAAACAATCCAAATAACATGAAAATGGCATTTCAGGAATCGGTTATTAATTATAAATTACTAATGGATATGGGAATGAAATTTAAAGTATTCATACAACAAAAAGGATTGCCACTAAAACCACTTTCGGGATTAAAATTTTCAAATTCACATGCCGTTAACTAGAGTTAAAATCCAAAAAGATAAATTGAAGTTTAATCTAAATTCGCTATCTTTAAACGACAACTTTTAAATTCATAAATCATGACTCAAATATACCATTATGCCTCCGTATCAAAAGCATTAGATGAATTGAACGAAAATGGATTTAATTATGACTTCAATCTTCATGAAGCAGATATTGTAAAAAATCCAAATAAATATGAAATCAAACATATCTATCGGTACGAAGGAGATTCTAATCCTGATGATGAAGCCATCGTTTTTGGAATTCAATCCAAATCAGGAAAAAAAGGAGTTTATGTAGCTGGTTTTGCTGCCAATTCCATTAATGAAGCGGCTCAAGTTTTGTTAGACATCAGCATTAAAGAACGAAATAAATCTAAAAAGTAGTGAACCAATTCAATTCTGATAAATCCTTAAATTCGATTTTATTTTTTAAACAATGCATTTTACCCAATTGAACCATTTCCCAAAAGAAAGCAGCATTAGCGGGTAAAGGTATTTTTATAGACGACAATGAAATTAATTTTTCGTGTTCATTCCCCTGCAACTGCCGAATAATTCCATAACAATAATTGACAACATCATTTGTGGTAAAAAACAGTTTAAAATCAGATCGGACGTCCTCATGATTGGCGAAACAAACAGCACCTTCAACGTAGTGCTCCTTCTCAAAAGGAAGCTCAATTTTTTCTTCAATTCGTTTCATAATAGCCTGATTTAATTCTTTTTTATTCATTGCAAATAGAATTACCCTTTTTATCTTTATTTTGTAAAATCGTTCTAATAAATAATGGTCCTTAAAGATACAAACAAGTACTAATTTATCTTTAACATAAATCCTGAAATCTTTCAATAGTTAAATTTTTGCATCTTTAAATTAAAACCTATATTTGCTTTCGAATAAAAAATTCTATGGAACAATTTATAGTATCAGCCCGTAAATACCGTCCACAAACATTTAATGATGTTGTAGGACAAAAGGCAATTACGAATACTTTATTGAATGCCATAGAAAACAATCATTTAGCCTCGGCACTTTTATTCACGGGACCGCGTGGTGTTGGAAAAACAACCTGTGCACGTATTTTGGCTCGAAAAATCAACCAACCCGGCTATGATGATCCGTTAGAAGATTTTGCTTTCAACGTATTTGAATTGGATGCCGCTTCAAACAACTCGGTTGATGATATTCGGAACTTGATTGACCAAGTGCGTATCCCACCCCAAACCGGAAAATACAAAGTCTATATTATTGATGAGGTGCACATGCTGTCTTCGGCCGCTTTTAATGCTTTTCTTAAAACATTGGAAGAACCGCCAAAGCATGCTATTTTCATTTTGGCTACGACCGAAAAACACAAAATCATTCCAACGATATTATCCCGTTGTCAGATATTTGATTTCAAAAGAATCACGGTAAAAGACGCCAAAGAACATTTAGCCGAAGTCGCTACCAACCAAGGCGTTGTATTTGAAGATGATGCATTACATATTATTGCCCAAAAAGCTGATGGTGCCATGCGTGATGCTTTGTCTATTTTTGACAGAGTAGTATCCTATTGCGGAGTCAATTTAACACGTCAAGCAGTAACCGAAAACTTAAATGTACTGGATTACGAAACGTATATCACAGTTACTGATTTAATTTTGGAGAATAAAATTCCAGAATTGCTACTGGCTTTCAATGATATTCTAGCCAAAGGATTTGATGCTCACCATTTTGTTTCTGGTCTGGCATCTCATTTTAGAGATTTATTGGTCAGCAAAACACCTTCAACTTTATCTTTATTGGAAGTTGGTGAACAAGCTCAAAAAATGTATGGCTTACAAGCCCAAAAATCCGATCAAGATTTTCTGTTGAAAGGAATTGCCATTGCAAATGATTGTGATTTAAAATATAAAGTGAGTCAAAACCAAAGACTGCTTGTTGAACTTTGCTTGATGCAATTGGCCTCTATCACTTTTGATGGAGAAAAAAAAAAGTTGACTTTATAATTCCACCTACCTATTTTAGAAAAAGGGATTACTCTATAGTTGAAGAACCAAAAGTTACCAATGCTCCACCTCTTGTAAAAACTGTCGAAACTTCAACAGTTTCAGTTGAAACACCAGTAAACCCAGTTATTTCAACACCAAAAATTGAGGCTCCTATTGCTAATGGCCCTAAAATTTCAGCTTTTTCATTATCGAGTATTCGAGCCAAAAAAGCGTTAGAAGAAAGCAATAAAACAATTGTAAAAAAGACTGTTGATTTACCTACTGAAGCTTTCACAAATACTGAAATGCTATTATATTGGAATAAGTATGCACAACGTTTAGGTGAAAAAGGATTCAAAATTATGGAATCTTTGCTGTTGATTAACGACCCTGTTCTGGATGGAACCAAAATTACCATAGAATTGCCAAATGAAGGTTCCAAATTGGATTTTGAAAAAGAAATGCATGGACTTATTGGGTATTTAAGAGGCCATTTACATAATCACGACATCACCATTGAAGTTATTGTAAATGAAAGTATCGAAAACAGAAGATCCTTCAATGATCAAGATCGCTACAACAGACTTCACGAAATAAATCCCAATATTGATTTACTGAGAACCACTTTTGGATTGGACATAAATCATTGATTCTTCTAAAATATCCATATAATTCATAATACGCATTATATCTTTTTATTACTAAAAAAACAATTAAATGTTTTTCCAACATTTAATTACCAAATCTCTTTTTATATTGTTAAATTTATCTATTTTTGGAATATTACTAACCAATAAATTTATAAAATGGAAAAACAGTTAGCCAATCCAGCACCACTAGGACTTTTAGGTTTTGGAATGACCACAATTTTATTAAACATTCACAACATGGGATTTTTTCCTATAAGTGCAGTAATCCTTTCAATGGGAATTTTTTATGGCGGTATAGCCCAGGTAATAGCCGGAATTATCTCTTATAAAAGAGGAAATATCTTTGCTGCCACTGCATTTACGTCTTATGGTTTTTTCTGGATGACTTTGGTTGCTATATGGATGTTACCTAGTACCGGTAATGAATTTGCGGCAGCTACACCAGCACCTTTTTTAGGATGCTATTTGGCTATTTGGGGAACATTTACTGCTTTAATGTGGTATGGGACTTGGGGCGGAAGCAAAGTGCAACAATTTATTTTTCTATCTTTAACTATCTTGTTTTACTTATTGGCCATTGAAAAATGTACAGGAATAGAATCAATAACACCTATAGCAGGAACAATTGGAGTAATTTGCGGAAGTAGCGCATTCTATTTGGGTATGGCTGAGTTATTGGAAGAAGTAAAAGGAGAAAGAGTTTTACCTTATTAAAATGAAAAATTAGTTTTCAAATCAAAACTTTCAAAATAAAAAATGCCTATTTATCTTTATGTATAAATAGGCATTTTTATTGGTCGTATTTTATAATTATATTTTTCCGAAATACATTGCTTTCACTATTCCGTCCGAAAGTCCAATTTTAGGAACATAAATATGTCGGGCTCCACTCCATTTCATCGCATTAAGATAAATGCGCGTTGCCGGAACAATTACGTCCGCACGATCGGGATTCAGACTTAATTCAGAAATACGTTGTTCGTAAGTAAGGGAATTCAAAAAGGCATATTGAGAATTAATATAAAGATACGTCAACGGTTTCTCCTGAGTTTTACCAGACATTTTAAATAACTTATTAATATTACCTCCAGATCCAATCAAGGTAACTTCATCATAATCGGCTGTATTGGCTTTAATCCATTTTTCAATTTCACTCCAAACCACATCACAAACCATCCCGTTCAACAAACGTACTGTACCTGCTTTGAAGGATCTTGAATTGACCATTTTACCATTAGAAAACAACGTAAATTCAGTACTTCCACCACCCACATCAACAAAAAGATACGTTTGATCTGTTTTCAAGAAATGGTGTAAATCGGTAGATGCTATGATAGCGGCTTCTTTTTTACCGTCAATAATTTCAATTTTTATATCCGCTTTTTTCTTAATTAAAGCAACAACTTCTTTGGCATTATAAGCTTCTCGCATTGCAGATGTTGCAAAAGCCTTGTACGCTTCAACCTTATGAACCTTCATCAAAAGATTGAAAGCTTTCATCGCATCACACATTCTTTCTACATTTTCTGGAGAAATTTCCCCAACAGTAAAAGCATCTTGTCCCAATCGGATTGGAACACGAACCAGTGAGTTTTTATTAAATTGAACTTCCTTCCCTTCCATTTCAACAATATTGGTAATCAATAAACGCATGGCGTTCGACCCAATATCTATTGCTGCATATTTTTTTATTTTAATCATTCTCTAATATGATTTTTATTGTTGTTGACTTCAATTTATTGGTTACAAAAAATTTTCATCTAATAAATCTACTTTATTTTGATAATATTTATAGGTTTCAATTTGTGCTCTAAACACTGGATCATCCCCTCTTTCTCGGTATTTATTATCTAATTCATCAGAATGGTAACGAGCTTTAACATTTCCTTTCCAACCTATGTCAAAATTATCAATTAGTTCATTTTTGATTTCTTGGTCATATATAGGACAAGTAACTTCCACCCTTCCATCAAGATTTCGAGTCATAAAATCAGCAGAAGAAATATACACTTCTGTTTGACCTGCATTTCCAAAAATGTAAATTCGGGAATGTTCCAGATAATTATCCACAATACTAATGGCTTCGATGTTTTCACTCATTCCTTTTACTCCAGGAATCAATGAACAAATTCCCCTCACCTGCAGTTGAATTATTACACCAGCATTACTCGCTTCATATAGTTTATCAATCATAGCAAAATCAGACAAACTATTCATTTTTAATTTTATATGCGTTTTTCTACCTGCCAAAGCATGTAAAATTTCTCTATCGATTAATTTATAAAATCGTGTTCGAGTATAATGCGGAGATATAATAAGGTGTTTGTAACGATGAATTCTATAATTGATGTCAAAAAACTCAAAAACTTTAGCAATATCTTTAAGTATTTGTTGATGACTGGTAAAAAGAGTTACATCAGTATATACTTTGGCTGTGGCTTCATTAAAATTTCCTGTAGAAATAAAACCATATCGCTTTATTTTTCCACTTTCAATTCTTTCAATGACACATATTTTGCTATGTACTTTCAATCCTTTTATACCAAAAATAAGATTAATACCTTCTGTTTGCATTTGTTCAGCATACGAAATATTGGAAGCTTCATCAAAACGAGCCTGAAGTTCTATTTGAACCGTTACTTTTTTTCCGTTTTTGGCAGCATTTATAAGCGAACTTACAATTTGGGAATTTTTGGCTAAACGATATAAGGTAATCTTTATGGTAGTTACTTTAGGATCAAGAGCGGCTTCACGTAAAAACTTGGTTAAATAAGAAAAAGACTGATAAGGCGCATGTAGCAAATAATCTTTTCTACTTATTTTTTGCAAAATACTTCCTTCCAAACTTAATCCTGGAATAGGTAAAGGAACATTGGTTTTATATAATAAATCGAATCTACCAAGGTTAGGAAAATCCATATAATCCCTTCTGTTATGATACCTTCCTCCTGGAATAATACTATCCGTCGAAACGATTTTCATTTTCTCTAAAAAGAAATGAAGCGTATCGGGTTCTATCATTTGGTCATAAATAAATCGAACCGGTTCCCCAATCCTTCTATCCTTAACACTCATAGAAATCTTTTCTAACATACTCTTACTCAAGTCACTGTCTATTTCTAATTGTGCATCTCGACTAATTTTTATCATGTGTGCCGAAACACTTTCATAGTCAAAAATATTGAAAATACTTTTCAAATGATGTCTGATTACATCATCAATAAGAATTACGTATTTATTATTATCTATTGATGGTAAAACCAAAAATCGGTTTATCGTTTTTGGAATTTCAATAATAGCATACCGAACTTCTGAATTTAGTTTCATTACCAATTTTACCGCCAAATAACCAATATTGTCTTTCAATAAAGGAAATTCAGCTAAGTCATTTAATATAATTGTAACCAACTCAGGACTTAATTTCTGGATAAAGAAATCTTTTAAAAAGGCTTCTTGCTCGACTGAAATTTCTTTTTCATTAATAATAAAAATGCCTTCCTCTCCTAATTTAGCTTCTATTTCCCTTAGAATCAGTAAACTTTCCGTTTGATGTTGAATTACGATTTCAGTTATATCTTTAACGGATTGTTTTGCAGAAATACCTCCCAGATATTTCTCTCCAGAGATACCAGAAAGACTTAATCGTCTTATCGAAGCAAAACGCACTCTAAAGAATTCATCTAAATTATTTGAAAAAATACCTAAAAATCGCAATCTGTCTAAAAGGGGAACGGAATCATCTGCGGCTTCTTGAAGTACTCGGGCATTGAAGGCTAACCAACTTTTTTCTCTGTCTATATATTTTTGTTCTAACACACTTATTCTTATTTAAAATCTTTTGGGGATATAATTTTTTTTATTTTATTTTTTTTTATTTGTTTCCAATAATCAGTATCAAATTCTAATGATACAAACCCAGCTGTAGGAACATTATCAATAAAAACATCTCCAAATTTATTAACAAAATTTGTGATTGCTGCATTATGTCCAAAAATAATTACACTATCATAGGAATCATCGATGGCTTTTATTGTCTTTTCCAATTGGTTTTCGTCAAAAGTATAAAGTTCTTTTTTATATATGATGCTTTCTAAAGGATATAATATGTTTTGGGCAAAAATAACGGCAGTATCAGAAGCTCTCTTGGCAATACTACTCATTATCACAAAGGTTTGTGGTAAATAGTTAAAAATATTTAAAGATACTAAATGAGCATCTTTCACTCCTCTCTGATCCAAAGGCCGGTCAATGTCTCTTAAAGGAGTATCCCAACTAGATTTAGCATGTCTTATCAATATCAAATTTTTCATAATCACCTATTTTATATCCATCCCAAGCTTAATTTTTACATATAGAAAGATACAATTTAAATTGGAATAAATATTAAATTCTTTAAAAAACACTTTATTCTAACCTACTTTTTAGCACAAACACTGTACTATTTTAAAATATTTTTATTTTAATAATTTGTAATACTAAAACTACTTTTGTTAAAAAAACAAGTATTTTACCCTTGTTATTTGCTTTTAAACGATATTTTTTTTGTTTATGCTATTTTTTAATTATAAGTTTGAAATGTTAATTAACAATTAATTAAGGAATGATAGTATTTAAGAAAAAGGAGTCTTTACAAACATTTAATTAATATGTTTTTAAGAACAAACTTAGCAACCTTTAAATTGTTAATAAATAAGCAAATAAATTATACGATATTTAACATTTTATTAACATTTTAAGGTAATTAAAATACAGATACGCTCCTTTTTAGGGTTTGTTTTACAAAAAAACAGCCTTTTAACGAGTTTTTAGGTTATTTAAAGATAAAATTTAATCAAGAATTATAATGTAATTAGATTCGCATGAAAATTAGGTTAGCCCAATTTTTAACATCATAGATATAATATTTAGCTCCAACCATATTAAAATTGATTATATGAAAACAAAAATTACTCTCCTTTTACTGACTCTCTTCCTGTTTGTCGGTAATGCATATTCACAATTTACTAGTGATTATCCTGATTTAAGGTTGGATAATTTTAACTGTACAGCAAACAATGTATCGGTTGAAAATGTTTATTTAAGCGCAGAAGTTGACGGTGTACCTCTACAGGATTTTGTAAATACTTGTGATTCAGGAATTGACACATACGAAGTGACACTTTGGATGAATTACACCCAAAATCAAGCAAATGATGTACAAACTACCAGACTATTTGCAACATTAAATATTGGAGGTACAGATACCGAAATAAACAAATATATAGGTGAACTTCCTTCTACAAAAAATAAACCTCAAGGAAAAATACAAATAACAACTACACCAGTAACTTGGACATGTGGGCAAACTTTATCCTTCACAAACATTTTGGTAGTATGGGAAGGTAAAAATATTACGGACGGAACAACTAAATATTCTGCTAGTAACTATACTAAATCTCAATGTGAATTTGGAAACTCTACTTTTTTTGCTGCTCCACTAGCCGTGCAATTTACCTACAAAGGTTGTACAGTTGGTTCAAGTAACACTGTCTTATTTACATCTACGACAAATGGAGGAACTGCTCCATATAGTTATTCTTGGGATTTTGACAATAATGGCACCATTGACTCAACAGATCCAAATCCATATCATGAATACACAACATCTGGTAATACTGCAAAACTAACTGTCATAGATTCCAAGGGAGTAACTAATGATTACGAACAACAAATTAATACTCCAACAGAACTGACATTAACAGAAACTCATACCAATGTTTCATGCAACGGTGGCTCTACTGGCTCTATTGACTTAAGTGTATCAGGAGGGACACCTTTTACAACAGGTTCACCTTATACCTATTTATGGAGTAATCAAGCCACTACACAAGACCTAAATGGATTAGCCGCTGGAAATTATAGTGTAACAGTTACCGATAAAAATGGTTGTCCTAAACAACTTTTGGTATCAATTACTTCTGCAACAATAATGACTTTAGGAGCTTCTTCAAAAACTGATGCTTCTTGCTACGGAGTGAGTACAGGGTCTGTAACTGCAGGTGAAGTGACTAATGCTGTAGGAACAGTAAGTTATTCTTGGAAAAATTCAGATAATATTGAAGTTGGAACTACCGCTACGGTTTCTAATCTTCCTGCTGGAACTTATACTCTTACTGTAACAGACAGTTGCTCTTCAAAATCTAATGAAGTTACAATTGGGCAACCAAGTGCTGCTTTAGTGGCTGCTATTGCAACTCCTACTGACGTGTCTTGCTTTGGTGGGAACAATGGTTCGGCTACTGCTTCTGCAACAGGTGGAACTGCTGCTTACTCTTATTTATGGAATGATGCTGCTGCTCAAACTACGGCTACCGCTACTGGTTTGATCGCAGGTAATTATATGGTTACAGTAACTGATGCTAATGGTTGTACCGATACCGAATCAATTACAATATATGATGGAGATGGTACTCCTCCTGTTATTAGCCAATTACCAAACGAAACAACTATCAATTGCCCATCAACACCACAATTTGCAACACCAACTGCAACCGATAATGTTGACACCGATGTTTCTTTAACATATGATGACGTACAAACTTCTGGTCAATGTGCAGGTTCTTATTCAATAACTAGAACATGGACAGCCAGTGATGATTGTGGAAATAAGTCAACCAAATCACAAAAAATAAATGTTCAAGATATCACAGCTCCAACGTTCACGCCTCCTGTAAATATTACAATAAGTAGTGATGAAAACTGTGCTGTTAACACTGATCCTTCTGCAACTGGAACAGTTACAAATATAAATGATAATTGTGATTCAAATCCAATAGTAAGTTATACTGACATTGATTGTTTTGGGGTTTATAACCCAACAGAAATCAATGCCGGTAACGGTAATTATTTCCCATTTACGATATCTGGTTATGATGACCTAACTGCTAATAATATTGAAAATATTGCTTTGTCTTTTGAAACCAATCAAGGTAAAGGAAGGGCTGAATTTACATTAGTCGCTCCTAATGGACAAGCGGTAATTTTAGTTGGTCCTTATTGTGAAGGTGGCGATTGTGATGATGCTAATTCTAATACTAAAGAATTATATTTACCTGTATTTTATCCAAATAGTTCAGGATATCCAAAATGGAACAACAACAATTATATACAAGAAGGTGTAAGTGCAAACTTTACTCCAAATGGAGCTACAACTTCTATAAATTCAATTGTTGGATTGACAACTTACGTTTCAAGTATTGAAAATCTTACTGGCCCAATGAATGGAACTTGGTTTATCTTTTCAAGAAAACAGGCTAGTGTAAATGGCAGTATTAAATTTAATAGTGTCTGTATGAAACCAGCCAGTTTATGTGCTGACAATAAAGTCATTTCTAGAACATGGACCGTAACTGATGCTTGTGGAAATAAAAATACTGCAACTCAAACAATAAAAATCGTAGACACTACGGCGCCAACTGCTTCTAACCCTGCGGACATTACTCTTGATGGTTGCAACGGTACTTTCCCTGATGCGGATATTGCTGTGGTAACGGATGAGGCTGATGCGTGTTCTACTCCGACTGTAGCTTTTGTTAGTGATAGTGTTCCTTCTTTGGTAGGTTGTATCGAAACAACTATCAGAACATACAGTGTGACCGATGCTTGTGGAAACGCAATCAATGTGACTCAAAATTTAATCAGAACGGTAGACACTACGGCGCCAACTGCTTCTAACCCTGCGGACATTACTCTTGATGGTTGCAACGGTACTTTCCCTGA
>JALRGT010000109.1 GCA_023259675.1 Flavobacterium sp. | reverse complement strand
TACATTTTTAATATCAACATTACAAAACAAAGATATTTTTTTTCTATGTTCTAAGGGAATAGGTCTTTCTGATCTACAAATTATAATATCAGGTTGAATACCAATACTTCTTAATTCTTTAACTGAGTGTTGTGTTGGTTTAGTTTTTATTTCATCAGATGCTTTTAAATAAGGAACTAAAGTTAAATGAATAAATAATGCATTTTTTTTACCAATATCATTAGAAAATTGTCTTATCGCTTCTACAAATGGTAAACTTTCTATATCGCCTACAATTCCTCCTATTTCACAAATAACAAAATCTTCTTTAGAAGTATCATGTTTAATAAACTCTTTAATTCTATCTGTGATATGAGGAATAATTACCTTTTCTTTCTTTTTTAAGAACATCGCTATAAATTTTTCCAGTAGTAATGTTGTCTGTTTTCTTTGCAGTTACTCCAGAGAATCTTTCATAGTGACCTAAATCTAAATCTGTTTCAGCACCATCATCTGTTACAAAAACTTCTCCATGTTGAAATGGGCTCATTGTTCCTGGGTCTACATTTAAATAAGGATCTAATTTTCTTAAACGAACTTTGTAACCTCTAGATTGTAATAAATATGCTAGTGATGCAGAAGAGAGACCTTTACCAAGTGAAGAAACCACGCCGCCAGTGACAAAGATATATCGCGCCATGGAATTACCTTATAGCGAATTAATTAAAAAAATAAAAGTATTAATTATTATTTTTCAGGAATTGCTGGGGTATCTTGAGTTTTTTCCTCAACATTATCTAATACAGACCCAGTTGGAGTGAGTTCGCTTCTAGAAACTATAGTTAACGCTAAACTACAGATTATAAATAAAGTTGCCACAACTGCTGTT
>JALRGT010000108.1 GCA_023259675.1 Flavobacterium sp. | reverse complement strand
GTTATTATACCGAATCCTATGTGATTAATCCAGTAACTCCAATTGCTGTATCAGGCAATGTAAGCAGCGATGTTTTATGTTTTGGAGGTAATACCGGAAGTGCTGTATTCACGGTTTCAGGATTCTCAGACAAATACACTTACAATATTAATGGAGGAACCAACCTGACTGGACAAACTTCACCGACTGTCAATTTAGACAACTTGCTAGCAGGAACCTATACAATTACTGTTATTGATGAAGCTACCTCTTGTGACAATACTACAACGGTAACTATTACAGAACCTTTAGCTGCTTTGACATTATCAGCTACCGCTTCAAATACCAATTGTAATAATGATAATGCACTAATTACCGTTACAGCTAACGGTGGAACTCCTAATTATTCCTATGCGGCAGTTGTTACCGGTGACACTCCAACAACGTATACAACTAACAATGTTCTAAGCGTTGATACCAATTCAGGAGCGAATATGTCTTGGGATGTGTATGTAAAAGATGCCAATGGTTGTACTGAAATGACAACGGTAACTATTGGAACTGATCCAACACCAACGATTGTAACACCTGCTCAACAATGTTATGTAGGTTCACCAATTACTATTACCATCGGCGGAACTGCTTTTGGTACTCCTACTTATAGTATTGGCAACGGTTATCAAGCAAGTCCTAATTTTACTATCAATACTCCGGGAACCTATACTTTGAGTATTAAAGATGCGAATGGTTGTATCGCTTCAACAACTTATATTGTTTATCCACAACTGAATGTATTACCGGAAATAACAAAAGAATTAGACTGTACAACTTCACCGGATGCTATCATTACATTAACTCCTTCCGGAGGACTAAGCCCATATACGTATGA
>JALRGT010000107.1 GCA_023259675.1 Flavobacterium sp. | reverse complement strand
CTCCAATAAACACTGAAAATTCCAACTTTCAACAATCGCCATTAATTGTTCCCACTTTTTACAAAATGGCACAATTCAATCAAAATAATGGCATCAATGCACTTACTATCGGAAACAGCAATCCTTTTATTGTAAGCACTTCAGTATCAAAAGATGGTATTTTAGAAGTAAAAAATGCAAAAGAACAATTCATCCCAATTCAGCAGATTTTGAATTCCAAGGTCAAAATGACTTTTAATGATTTGCCTCAGGAAGCCGGAAATTTTGAAATAATCAATCAAAAACAATGGATAGAAAACATTAGTTTTAATTACAACCGAAGCGAAAGCAACCTCAACCAATTGGATGACAATTTACTATCCGATTACCCAACTCCCGATTCTATAGAAAGTATTTTTCATAGTATACAAAGCGACCGAATGGATAATCAACTTTGGAAATGGTTTGTTATCTTTGCACTGCTCTTTCTGCTATGCGAAATGGCAATTATAAAATTCCTGAAATAAAAATATATTCTACTTATGAAATTCATTATCCGAAACGCCAAAATTATCGACCCACAAAGTCCTTTTCACAATCAAACGGTAGATATTTTAATAGTAGATGGATTCATTGAAAAAATAGCCGCTAATTTACCCAATCCAGATAATGCTGAAGAGGTAAAACTTGATAATCTTCATGTTTCGCAAGGTTGGTTTGATAGCAGTGTTTGTCTGGGTGAACCCGGTTTTGAAGACCGTGAAACTATTGCAAACGGTCTGGAAGTTGCAGCAAAAAGTGGATTTACAGGCATTGCTTTGCAACCTAATTCTTTCCCTATAATAGACAATCAATCGCATATCAATTTTGTAAAAAGTAAAGCTTTCGGACAGGCCAC
>JALRGT010000106.1 GCA_023259675.1 Flavobacterium sp. | reverse complement strand
GTACAAGATTTAAACCAAACACAAGAGTTTATCCTTTCTTTGATAATGTAGATGTATCAGCTTACGTTACACCGACAGGTGGTGCGTTAGGTGGTAATTTAGTATCAGACGCTAACGGTGCATTATCAGGAACATTTGCTATACCTGACCCACAAGTTGACTCAAATCCAAGATGGCGTACAGGTACAAGAGTATTCAGATTAACAAGTTCATCTACAAATGATTTAAATTCAGAGGTAGAAACTGCTGGTGAAGGAGATTATTCAGCAAGAGGTTCTTTAGAAACAGTTAGAGAAACTATTGTATCAACAAGAGAGCCTAGACTTGTAAGAGAAAACACAAGAGAAACTAGAAACATTGCAAGAACATCAACAAGAAGAGTTGATAGACAAGTTGGTTGGTGGGATCCACTGGCACAAACATTCTTAATTGATGATGAAGGTGGTGTATTCTTAACATCACTTGATATATTCTTCCAATCTAAACCAGGCGCAAGTGATTCACAAGTTCCTGTAACTTTACAAATTAGAGAAGTGAAGAATGGTTATCCAGCAACTACAATCTTACCGTTCTCGGAAGTTTCATTAAATCCTAGTGCTGTAAACACAAGTACAGAAGCCACAGTTGCTACAACATTTACATTCCCAAGTCCTGTTTATATTCAGGAAAATACTGAATATGCATTTGTGTTGTTAGCAAACTCACAAGAGTACAATGTATTTGTATCAAGAGTTGGCCAAACTAATTTAGGTTCTGATAGAACAATATCGCAACAACCATATGCTGGTGTGTTATTTAAATCTCAAAACGGTTCAACATGGACTGCTGAACAAAATGAAGATATTAAATTTAAAATGAAGAGAGCTGAGTTTAGTAATGTAA
>JALRGT010000105.1 GCA_023259675.1 Flavobacterium sp. | reverse complement strand
TGAAGCCGTCCGCATAATAAAAATTACATTGATAAATTTCGCCCCTTCTAATAATAAATATATCGGCGTCACTACAGCCGCTATCCTCGCTAATAGTTAAACCTACGCTGAAACCTCCGAAAGTGTAGGTTTTATCGAAATGACTGATTAGATTGTTGGCTTGCATATTGTATATCCCCTTGGTTTGTTGAATGTGTGTGCAGTATATCTAATGTTTCGACAATTGCAAACAATATTTTAATTTATTTGGTTTCATGTTGTTTCAATTTTAGGAATCATTCTTGCTTCTATATAAGCGCGAAGGGATTAGTAGGATAGCTAGTGTATAGCCTAATGGGTGCATCCCCGCCCTTCACACTTGGCGAATCTCACCACTATTTGGCGAATCTCACCACTTGATCAAATTTTGAGCATCTATCGAGCGTTCGTTCGGTAAAACCTTGCGGTGGGTGTGGATTTAGGGGCGGGGGAGGGGACGGCTGCGCGGTAATTATTATAGTTGCCCCCCAAATTTGCAGCAGGTAATTTTAAAAAAGAGCTAAAAAACACTTTATCATTTCCCCTTCTATATCAACGACTTACATCACGCTAGTATTTTAGCTAAAAATACCTATAAAATACCCTCTAATTATTCACTGGAGGCTCTATGACGTCCGATAACGAAATAGAGGTAGTAACCCCTGACGTCCCAGTAAAACGCAAGAGAGGGCGTCCTAGAAAGTCTGAGATAACCCCGCCTAAGAATAGGAAAAGGGGCAGACCAAAGGGTGACAGAGCGGCAATGATGGAGATGAAGCAGCGGTTCTTGGCTAGACGAGACACTGACGCTGTGATTAACTCTATATTTAGGGCTGCTGTAGATGACGACCATAAGAACCAAGCGGCTGCTT
>JALRGT010000104.1 GCA_023259675.1 Flavobacterium sp. | reverse complement strand
CGATGAATACATGATGGCTACCACCCGCACCCACGACCAGTTTAACACCACGATTTACGGACTCGATGACCGCTACAGAGGAATTAAAAACGAACGCCGTGTGGTTTTCATGAACCCAAAAGACATTCAAAAAGCAGGATTCAAAAACGGCGACCGAGTGGATTTATTTAATTATGACGATGGAATCGAGCGTATTGCGCCTTTATTTATCATTGTGTCCTACCCTATCCCTGAAAAAAATACCGTGACCTATTTCCCGGAAACCAATGTTTTAGTTTCCGTAAACAATGTGGTCAAAGAAAGCAACATGCCAGCTTCTAAATATGTCAAAATCAAAATCAAAAAACACGACCCTTTGATTTATGAGAGAATTAAAAGCTAATACACAGTAATTAATGACAACTTTTTGAAGGTTGTCATTTTTTTTGAAGCAGATAGATTTATTTCCAAAAGAACTTTTGTAAGAATATTTTAATATATTTGGAATATTAAACAACTCATAATATACCTCTTTAAACTGAAATAGGTTTAATTAATGTATTTGTAAGCAAGTTGAGTTTAATGGATAACTAAAATGAACATAGATAAATTCATAGAATTAGAATACTTAAGAGAATTATTTAACAAAAAAATTAAACGTTCTAAATCAAAAGGGATTGATAAGGTTTCAGTCGAAAAGTTCGAGAATGATTTAGATAAGAACTTGATTTTAATTATTGATAAATTCAAATCAGGAAATTACACCTTTTCGCCTTATCTAGAACTTCTTAAATTAAAAGGTCGCAACAAAGTTCCAAGAGTAATCTCAATTCCAACCATTAGAGACAAAGTAGTATTACTTATCATTAAAGAAATTCTCCACGAAGTATTTGAAACAAGTGTAAATAGAAAAC
>JALRGT010000103.1 GCA_023259675.1 Flavobacterium sp. | reverse complement strand
AGTCAGCCATCTAACATCCGTTTTATAACCTGATTCCTGAGGACGAATATAGGTACGAGTAAATTGATTAATTACTTTATCAGAATAGTTTCCTATAAAAGAAGCTGAATTTCTATCAGAATAATTTTCCCAAGGCCCTCTTCCATAATAATTCAAATTATCATAAGTCCCATTTAGTTTTAAACGCATTCCAAAACGAGGTAACTCAGGCAAATCCTTTCCTTTCAAATCTACAGAAGCAGTAACTTTAATTGAACCGTCATTTTGAATTAAATAGTCTAACTCATATGGAACCTTAACCTCTGCTAATTGATAAACTACTTTAATCAATAAACCGTCAGAAGATTTTTTATCTAAAATTACATTTTGTATGCTTGGATTTTGAGAAGCATCCTTCCATACTACCGATTTATTTTGCATTCCATTTCCAAAATCATTATCCGTTGGCGCACGCCAAAAATAAGGTGTTGGAAAATTAGAAATCATATCACCTACAACATTTTTTAATGTATATTTTACAATTTCTCCTGTTTTCAAATCAAATACTCCCTCTACATTTTCTGTTCCAAATGAAAGCAAGTTGTTTTTTACTTTGTATTTTAATTTTCCGTTATTTTTAAGAACATCATTATTTTTAAAATAATCTCCTTTGCCTATAGCAAATTGCTCTCTGGCAAACTCATGCCCTTTAGAAACTAAAGCCGAATCGTATTTTGAAACAGCATAAACATTTAAAAAACATTCTGCATTATTATCAAGCTCTACTAAATCCAAATCAACTCCTTTACTTTCTTCTGGATTTATATCTAAATTAAAAGCTCCTTCTTTTACTTTTAGGCCATTCTTAATTAATTCCCACTTGATAATATAATCTGAAAGATTGGTAAAATTATAGTGATTAGTAA
>JALRGT010000102.1 GCA_023259675.1 Flavobacterium sp. | reverse complement strand
TAGATTAGAAGATGGCATCGAAGGATTAATCCATTCTTCAGAATTATCTTGGACAAATAAAAACGTTCAACCATCAAAAATTTTATCAGCTTCTCAAGAAGTAAAAGTTAAAATTGTATCTGTAGATAGTGAAGCAAAAAGAATTTCATTATCATTTAGAGAAACTCAACCTAATCCTTGGAAAGAAGTTGAAGATCAAGTTGGTCAGATCGTAGAAGTTACAATCAATAACATTACTGACAAAGCTATCTTTGCTGATCTATCTAATGGATTAACGGGAATGTTACATTTTAGAGAATTATCTTACAAAGAAGAAGATCAAGATTTAAAGAAATATAAAAAAGGACAAAAGATCAAAGTTAAGATCATAGAGTTAAAAGACGACAAATTAAGATTCTCAATTAGAGCTTTAGAGAAAGATCCATTTGATTGGTTTAAAGAAAATAGCAAAAAAGAAGGATCTATCATTACGACAAGAGTACATGAGGTATTAAAAACAGGTGTTAAAGTTTCAGTTGATCCTGACAAAAACATCATTGTTATGATCAAGAAAAATCAATTAGCTAAAGAAGCAGCTGATGCAAGACCAGAGATTTTTGTTCCTGGCAACGCATTAGATGCAATGATTACAGAATTAGACTTAGATAAAAGACAAGTTGCTTTAAGTGTTAAGGCTGCACAAGTTTATGAAGAGAAGAGCTTAGTAGCTAAATTTGGAGCGAACGCAGCAAAATCAGGTGCTACACTAGCTGGTATTTTCCAAAAGGCTTTAGGCAAAACACCTAAGAAGAAGAAAACAGAAGAAGAAGAATAATACTTGGTTAAGTCAGAAATCATCAAGGAACTCCATCAAAAACACCCAGGCCTAAATCGTTCTCAAGTAGAAGCTATTGTTGAAACGTTCTTTAGC
>JALRGT010000101.1 GCA_023259675.1 Flavobacterium sp. | reverse complement strand
AAAAAAATAATTCTCACAATTTCAATTGTTATAGTTGGATTACTCATAAGATTATATTGTGGAATATATAGACACGATGAATTTGCTGAAAATCACTTTTTCATAAAGTATCGTCCTAGTTGGAAATGGAAATTTTACTCACCAATTGGACAATCGGATTTAAAATTTGAAGACTTAACTCCTGAAAAACAAATTGAAGAAAAATATTTTAACGAATTTGTACGTGAGCAAGGTTTTAGCCAATAAAAAAACATTTCAACATAAACTTTTTTTTAAAAGCTCGATAGCGCAAATTTATAATCCCACAAAGAGGAGTAAATTATCATGATAAATAACGGAATGAGATTCCTCCTTCGTAGGAATGACAAGATTAAGAACTTTGATTGTAAAAAAATAACTTAATTAATTTTTACTTTAAGCTTTATCCATGTAGTTTGTCTTTCCTACGAAGCAGGACACAAGCGATAGCGAATTGGCGAAGCAATCTCATTAAGTTGAGTTGAGTCTTGATAGCAGATTTTAATTCTAGATGAGATTGCTTCGTTCCTCGCAATTACAGGATTGTGGTTAATTTTAAAAGCTCCTCATTAACGGATTCAAAAAAAGCTAACCCTTTGGTTTCATTTATAAGCGATTACCGCACTACTCGGACCAGTAAGCGGGAGAATTTCGGTGTTTTTGAAACCAACGGTTTTCACCCATTTATTAAAGTCGGCAAAGGTATAATCAAAGCCAGTTCCTGTTTCAATGAGCATGTTCAAGCTCATCATTAATCCGAATGCATTTTTATTTCTTTCGGGATCAATAATTCCTTCTATCGCAATAAAAGCTCCTCCTTCCGGTAAAGCATCATAAGCTTTTTGAATCAGCATCATTTTGGTTTCTTCGTCCCAATCGTGCAGAATATTTCCCATC
>JALRGT010000100.1 GCA_023259675.1 Flavobacterium sp. | reverse complement strand
CAATCGTGGCAAGGAGCATGAGTGATAAACATTACTGCATCTTGGCTGCTTTCACTGCTACGTGCAACTTTACTGATGGCGTTCATTTCCGCATGTAGTACTTGTGGTTTTGTTTTTAGTACAGGTTCACCTTTATGTACGCCTATTTCGTTTTCACAATTATTATCCCACCCGCTTGGCATACCATTATAACCTATAGATATAATACGATCATCTTTTACAATAATTGCGCCTACTTTGGCACGTTTAGCCGTGCTACACTCAGCAAATGTTTCTGCTGTTTTCATATACGCTGTAATGTGCTTAGATTTCATACGTTATTATACTAAAAAAAATTATCTAAATCTAGTCATTATGTTAAATCTTTTTAAATTTGGAGATACGTCCGAGTGTCTACCATGCATCACTCCGGTAGCCTGATCGAACATCCAACCAAAATTGTTTCTAAATGGTAACTGCAACAGAACTTCTTTATTGTCATTGTATATAGTTGTACCATTAAACGGTTCTGTTCTATCAGACAAATATATTTGCATTAAATATGTGCCACCTGCAGGACCTTCGACGTGAGGTTGTAATTTTCCCAGCCCTGGCAAATCTATCCACATAACCGATTCTTCAAATGCTATTTTATTATTCAATATCGATTCCATGTCACAACTAAAATTTTCGTAAAAATCAAATAATAGTTCGTTAAAATACTCGATATGTTTAAAATTGTATCTTTTATTAGTCCAGCTTGCAACTTGCCAATCATCAGATTCTGCATTAAAATTATTACAAATTTTTGTTAACTGCAATAACAAGTCATCTGGATAAAAATTTTCAAATAGATAAACATTATTCCCATTGGGAATCTTGATACTAGTTATTTCCATTTATTACCTCAGCTACTTGCCTCTTCCAGTTTGTCGAG